>CALEPS010000162.1 GCA_937910305.1 uncultured Bacteroidales bacterium
AGTGAACGTAAGTGAACGGTCTGTCAGCCCGATGGGCGGTCTGTTCGGCAAACGCTGAACTTGTATGGCAAAAGTAACTTATTCTGCCGGCATCGACCATGTGTCGGGTGCATTGGCAAAACCGAGCAAGAGCGGTCAACACTCCTGCACCAAGATGCTCTTGGCAACCCACCGCGTAGCGGCAAGCCAGAGCAATGCATGTAACCGTCTGTATCTCCGTCCGAAAGTGGAGCGTTCCACCCAGCCCTCTGCCAAAGAATTGGCAATCCGCGAGCGTTTCACCGAGGTGCGCGCGATGGTCGCTACCCGCCGCAAGGATCTGAACAAGATCTCGCAGGACCAGCTGGACTTCATCGCCCAGAAGGACCTCGCCACCGGCAAAAAGACCATGACCGCGTACCTGTGGAAGGTGTGCGGCGCAGAGTACGATGCGCAGCATCAGGGTTAAGCGCGGCGAAGCCGCTGTTTAGCGCGCCAGGGGCACGGTTGAGCACTTCGCTGTTGAGTGAGCTCGGTTAAAAGGGAACGCGCTTCGCGTTAGAAAACGGCCGAAAACATTATTAGAAAAAAAACATAGATAAACCCTGCATGTACTTAGGTTGCTACGCGTTGACACGCTACGAGTGCCCGTCCCGCCAGTCTACTTATAAATAAATTTGACGTAGTCCGCCAGGACGTACCCTCACCCCAAAAGGAGGTAAGCAACCAAAGTCCATGCAGCAATAAACAGAAAAAAATGCTGTTTAGCGCAAGCGGGGCTTGCTGTTGAGTGAGCTCCGCTCTGTGTAGCGCGCCAGAGGCACGGTTTAGCAGCCAAATCCGCGCTGCTAAAGGCAGCCTATTCCATGCAGCATACGCGTCGGCGATAAACAGAAATAAATATTTTATTGTTGTTTGCCGCAAGGGCGATTGATAATTGCTTCGCGCAAGCGCGATTGCTGCAGCGGAGCTACTCGCTGCGATCAAAGGTGCTATGATGGAAGAGTTGTCCGTAAGGGCTGCTCTTCCTTATTGTATATTAATATTTTATACTATATATTATATAGTATGAAATTTTATTATAAAAAAATTTGCGTGTATAGAAAAAAAGTAGTAACTTTGCAGCGCAGAACAATGATATGTGGCGATGGCATACTATTTGCGAAAATAGTAGAAATAATAACTAACTTAACAGACTCATGGATTTTAGAAAATTGGTTCAGGCATTGGCTTATGTTGCATTGAAACAACCAAATCATACATTCAAATAATTATAAAAACGCACCCGTTGTGGTAAGAGATGGACAAGGACCGCAAAATATGGGAGAGCAGTGACAGCGATTTTTTGAATTATCTTTATGCGGAGAGAGACAGAGAATATTCTGTATCCCAAGCATGGGGCGTGAATCTGTGGATAGTAGGTGCTGCGATAATAGGTCTGCTGGGGTATGCTTATCATCGGATTGCAGATCATTACGATGTTTTCAGTTGGCAGTTATTCACGTACTATTCCGTTGTGCTCGGTGCAATCATTATCGCTATGGCGTCGCTGATAAGTCCTCTTATGCATAACAGCCGATGGCGAAATAGATACAGGGTGACGATCGTAGCTGCTATTTTTCCGATAGACGAGATATTCTGGAAAACGTTTATTTCCAATGCCGCATTCGTGTCTTTGGTATGGATGATAAAGGATTACGGGGCAGTGACATGGCTCTGTCTCGCATTATTCTTATTGGAGATGACGGTGCATATCCTAGTGTTAATAAACGGCAAAAAACTAATCCAGATAACACAATGGGGGCATTTCTTTGCGAACGACAAGTGGGAGATCGCCTATCGTTCGGCAGAAGTGGGAATCTGTTTCGCGATCATATTAACGGCTATTCGTACCTGGGGATGGCAATACGCGATGGCTGAGAAGGAGTTTGAGATGAGTTGTGTGCTGGCAATAATAACAGGAATATGCTGGGTGACGCATAACAGGATGGATGAAGGAAACAGATATCGGTCCATGGACAAAATCATCGATGAATACTTATACGGATCATTAACCAAAGAAGAAGCATATGATCAGTTGCTGACCTATTCACAGGGGCATGATATATTGGATGTACTGCATGATGATTACGAACGGGTGAAAAGTGTTCGGACATCACTGGAGGAATGGAAGCAAAACCAAGAACCATACAAGAAACTTATTACATCCGGAGAATTGAATTTCGAGCAAAGCAAAGAGTATTTGGAGTATATGAACAAGAATCTGGATGTTGCTCAAAATACCATAAAGATTATGGCAAAATTCAATGACCGGGTAAACGAGGCACTTGATTTGGAAGTGGATCCGGAACAAGGCAAAGCCTATATTACTCTCATAAAAGAAATCAATGCGAATATCGAATGGTTGGTAACGTTTGTAGAAGAAAGCAACGCAATTGTTTCTCAGTTGCATGCGTTTATATCATCCTTTTATTGCAACAAAACGAAGACGCTATGCGGCGCAAAAGATTGCAAGTACAGGCATGAAAGGTATTCATGGATATACAAGATGAGGCAGCAGATACGATCCTGTAGGGAGAAACGAAAATAATTAAAAATGAAGAAAAATCAGTAAAAAGTGATATATATTTGTATATATCATTTTTTTTTTGTAATTTTGCGGGCTGAAAGGATGCGTGCGTATGACATATGGTTGTTTGCAATGGCACCATAAATAGTAAATAAATACAACATATAATATGAAAACGATTAAACTTCAAATTTCTCAATTAGGACGCCTCCGTAATTCAGAGGTGGAGATAACACCATGGATGATATTTTCCGGAGAGTCAGGTTTAGGTAAAAGTTATCTGTCAATATTGATTCATTACTTTTTTGAAGTATTGGTAGATATGAAGCGGATTGATTCGTTTATAAGAGAGATCGGCGTGGATTATAATACGCTAATACCTACGCTGCGCAATACTGGCACAGCGTTTTATATCAAACGTGAGGATTTTGAGCGGTGGCTAGCAGAGGATGCTATTCGTTACACAAAATATATGATAAATAACGATGATTTAAATGCCGATATCCGCGTTATACTTCCGAATGATGTAGCAGAGATAATGGAATTTAAATATGAGGAAGAAGCTAGCGAATTAAATAATGAGGTAGAGACATATCTAAAGTTTTCTCTTCCAGGCCTGACTTATAGGACGAAGAACGTACCACAGGGCATCGGTGAGGAATCTCATTTTGCATTCTTCCTGCGATATTATATACGTCAGTGTATCTTTGAGGACTATATGGCATTGGATAGAACCTTTGTTTTACCTCCTTCCCGAGGAACGATGATGACAGAGATTGTTAGCCCTATAACTGGAATGTATAAGAAATTCGATGCTGATAAGAAATTTCTAGAAGGGGCGAAAGATAACCAATCCCAAACACAGGAAGATGTAAAGCAGATGATGAGAACGATTTTAGAAGGAAAAGTTCACATGGTAGATGGGAAACGATATATGTATACTATGTCAGATGCAGAAATGCCGTTGTCTGCCGCCGCATCCTCAGTGCGAGAGTTGGCGCTCTTTGAGATGCTGATAGAGAATATGGATATTAAAAAAGCCGCTGTGTTGATAGAAGAACCTGAAGCTCATTTGCATCCCGCAAAACAAAGGATGATGGCAGATTTGCTGAGCGCAATGAGTGCAGAAGGCACATATATGCAAATAACAACCCACAGTGATTTTTTGATACGTCGCTTAAATGAGTTGGTTCGTCTTAAGACGTTAGAAACAGCCAAAGATGCAGCTTCTTTTGAAGATCTTAAAGCAAAGTTGAACTGTTTAGTATTACCGAAAATAGATACTTTATCTGCTTACGTTGTAGAACGCCAAGTGGATGGCACTTCCAAAGCTATACGCCAAAATATAGAACAAGGAGTTCCCTATAAATCATTCCTGCAACCAATTAAAGAATCTGTTGAATTTAAGACTTTATTAGACGCCTATACAAGTGGGGAGGAGATGGAAAATGGAAACATGTGATGCATTATTGGGCATATACGACAAAAGGCGAGATTCTTGTTATTCCCAACATATCAATCAATGCGAAATAGAAGAGCACGATACAAGGCAGGCTTCTTTTCATCGTTTGTATATTCAGAATGTTGGTGCCAGGTTAGACAAATTTGATACGGACTATGTAACGGATTATACAGGAATAACAGAGAAAAGCAGTTCCGTAATAAAGGATTCAAAATGTGACGGAGTTGTGCTAATCCGAGGAAATGACAAACACACCCATATGGTGCTTGCTGAGCTGAAATCTAAGCATACGGCAGATAACTTGCGGAAAGCTTTCCTGCAAATAGTGCACACCTTATTTAAATACCGCCAGTTGTTTTCTATATGCGATAGTTGCAGTTTCTCCGATATGAGTGTAGATTTTGTTTTGGCATGTAACGCGACAGATGATAATTCGATATCGGAATCCTATTTAGAGATTCAAGACAAGCAGATGCTCTCGGAGGAAAATAAATCCAAAAATTTTGTCGCAGATATACTCCCTGTCTTACTGAAAGATAAAAAATGTACGTTTTGTATAGGTGAAATAGATATGTTCAATCAATATCCGTTTAATAAAGAATTAATGAATAAGCCGATAGAATTGCATTTAGCAACGTCTTCGAGTCCTGAGACAGATAGCGCAACTATTTGTTTTACGTACTAAAAACTGCCTATATCCTGAAAATGACTCAACAGATACCAACATATAATCAACAGCAGCGCGGGATACCCATTCCCCTGCAGAGGCGGATGCAGGCGAAGGCACCGAGCATATGGCCGAAATGGCTGACGCAGTATGCGGTAGGGGTGTATCTTGCGGCGTTAGCGATTGTGACAATCATGTACTCTTCCTATTCGCTGCCGTGGTACTATATGTTGTCTGGTATAGTAGCAGTAATGGTGTTTTTCCTGTATGGCAGTGCAGTAGTCAAAAGTGCGGCTATAGACAAGATACATAAAGCAAAGAATTTCGAGAAACGCATCTTTCTAATAGCTTTTGTGCCACGATTGATATGGGTAATCCTTATCTATACTATCTTTATGCAAACCTATGGCGATGCATTTGGATTTGAAAATGCCGACGCTCCCTATTATCACGATTTGGGAAAATATGTAGCAACATTAATATCAAAAGGTAATTTCCATTTTTATGAAGAGATATCCAAATGGAGTGGGAATGATGATGTTTCTGATATGGGGTATGGTATATATATTGGATTTGTATATTGGATGACAGAGAATAGTATTATAGTAGTACGTTTGCTCAAATGCCTTTGGTCTTCCATAACCGTGGTGCTCATTTATCGATTAGCGAAGCGCAATTTCGGGGAACAGACAGCACGAATAGCCGCTATCTTTTGTGCCTTATGGCCGAACTTCTGGTACTATTGCGGTGCGCATTTGAAAGAGACGGAAATGGTATTCTTGGCGGTGTTATTTGTAGAGCAATCAGACCAAATGTTGAGATCAAAGCAATTAACTGCATGGAAAGTTATTCCTATATTGCTTATTGCAGGTGCAATATTTACATTTAGAACACCATTGGGATTGGTCGCGCTGCTGGCACTTATATTTTCCGCCGCAATGTCTTCTACCAGAGTGGTAAGCTGGGGGAAGCGAATCGTAGTAGGATTCTTTGCTGTCGCACTCATTGGAATTGTGGCAGGAAACCGGATTGAAGAGAAGTCTCGTCAATTGTTTGACGCGGTGGAATCCCGTCAACAAGAGAACAATATGGAGTGGCGTAGCAGGCGAGAACACGGAAATGCATTTGCAAAATATGCAGGATCAGCAGTTTTCGCACCCATGATTTTTACGATCCCTTTCCCCACCATGGTTCGACCATACGAAGGACAGGAAGCGCAACAATTGAATCATGGAGGTAACTTTATTAAAAATATTTTATCCGGTTTTACACTATTAGCATTAGTCATACTATTGCTATCCGGCAAATGGCGAGAACATCTATTGCCGCTATCATTTATGTTGGGATATTTGGTCGTGTTGGTCTTTTCTTCTTTTGCTCAATCAGAGCGATTTCATCAACCTATTATGCCATTTGAGTTAATATTCGCTGCATATGGATTAAGTATAGCCTTGTCGCATAAAAGGTATAAACGATGGTATATGTATTGGTGTGCGTTGATGTTTGTAGCAGCGATAGCCTGGAATTGGTTCAAGATGGCGGGACGCGGATTAGCATAAAACAATTATTTAAATAGAAAATGAAAATATTTTGGTTAGTAATATATTATGGATTTGCGCGGCATTTGCCGAAATCCACTTTACCTGTACTAGGGAAGCCTGCCCAATGGCTACGTTATCAATGTGCTAAGCACTTATTCGCGGAATGTAAAGGATATGTTAATCTTGAGAATGGGGCGTATTTTGGGAATGGAAAAAATATTCATATTCTTGGAGAAGCTGGCTTTGGAAAGAATTTTATTAACCATTGCCGCATACTCACGGTACATGGAGGATTAATGATGGGTGAAGATGTGTTATTTCAAGGTGGTGGACATCGTTTTGATAACCAGGATGTGCCTCTTGGTTTTGAAGGCAATCTTCCTGACACACCATTGGAAATATGTGAAGATGTATGGATTGGTGCACGAGTCATTGTATTGCCGGGATGCAAACGCATAGGTGCACATAGTATCATAGGTGCTGGTGCAGTTGTGACCCATGATGTGCCTGACTATGCTATCGTTGGCGGAAATCCTGCTAAGGTAATTAGAATGAGAAAGTAAGATGCGAATTCTAATTGTAAGTAGATATAAATCGAAAATAACTAATCATGTTTCGCCGTTCGTGGCAGAGCAATACGCGTCATTACATGAGGTGGGGTGTGATGTTGAATTGTTTTTGCTGCAAAGTAATTGTTTTAACCAGTGGCAGACATTGCGAACTAAAATATGCGAGTTTAGACCGGATATTATCCATGCACATTACGGTTTGAGCTGTCTGCTTGCTAATCTCGCAACGCGGAAAGTACCGATTGTGAGTACATATCATGGAAGTGATATTAATCTCCCGAAAATACGTCCGCTATCAAAGATGGCAATGCGGCTTAGCGCATGGAATATATTCGTAAGCAAGCGGAATATGGAGTTGGTCGGAGCGATAGAGGGAAAGAAATGCTCACTTCTTCCTTGCGGAGTGGCGCTCTCGGACGGTCAGTTGCAGACACGTGAAGAAGCACGAAAAGCGTTAGGGTGGAACACCGATGCAAAGAAAGTGTTGTTTGCCGGGGCATTCGATAATGCAGTAAAAGATCCAGAGCTTGCAAAGCGAGCGGTAGCATTGTTGGATGAAACGGAACTTATCGAGTTGAAAGGGTATTCCCGGAAAGAAGTGAACCAACTGATGTGTGCGGCTAACTGTTTATTGATGACAAGTAAGACAGAAGGAAGTCCTCAGGTAATCAAGGAAGCTATGGCATGCGGGTGTCCGATAGTGAGCGTAGATGTAGGGGATGTAGCAGAACGGACGACAGGCATCGATGGTTGCTACATCGTTTCATCACGCGAACCAGAAGAACTAGCATCGGCATTAACAAAAGCCCTTGTATTTAAAGGCAAGATCAATGGTCGCGAACGGATTATCGAATTGGGTCTGACCAACGAACAAGTAGCCTGTAGGATTATGAAGATATATGAAGATATTATCGGAAAATAATATAGATAGAACCGCATGGGCGGAGTTTGTGAAGGCACATCCGAAAGGAAATGTGTTTCAGACTCCGGAGATGTACGAAGTGTATGCCCACACGGAGCATACGATTCCATTAGTTGTAGCAGTAGAGGAACATAATGAGATAGTAGGAATACTTTTGGCGCAGATTATTACGAATGGAGATAGTTTGGCCTCATGGTTGACTGCGAGATCAATAATAATAGGCGGTCCATTGATAAAAGATGAGAGAGAAGATATCCTCTATTACTTAATAAATGCTTACAAACGGTTATTGCCGAAAAAAGTAATATATTCAGAGATACGGCCTATCTATGATATTGCTGATATAGCAACAAGTCTTAAAAGCATACGATGGAAACGCAAAGGGCATTATAATCTATTGATGTCGCTGAATAAAACGCCAGAGGAACTCTTCGAACAAATGCATAAAGAACGGCGTCGTAATGTGAACCAGGCGATTAAGACCGGATTGGTTTTCCGAGAGGTGATAGAAAGAAGCGACGTACGCGCTATCGTAGAACTAATTAGGAAAACGTACGAACGCAAGCATGTGCCCATTTCCTATCTTGATATGTTTGAAGAGGTTCATGAGCAAATGAAACAGTATGCCCATTTCTTCGCAAGTTATACCTCTGACGGAATAATGATAGCAGGAGAGGTACGACTATGCTACAAAGATTTAATCTATGCATGGTTCGCCGGAAGTGATGAAGATTATTTCAAACTACGTCCTAATGATTTCACTATGTGGAATGTGATTTGCTGGGGGGCAGCGCACGGATATAAGTTATTAGATTTCGGCGGAGGTGGAGAACCGGGTGTTCCATATGGCGTTCGAGATTATAAACTCAAATATGGTTGCGAGATGTATGATTATGGGCGGTATGTGTACGCACATCGCCCTATATCGTTATGGGCAGGAACGATTGCTTATAAATTGTATCACAGGATAAAAGGTAAATGATACCGCGATTAGACATACGGTTTCCGCTGAGGAGGCAATGGCAATATTGGTTCGGTAAGCAGTATGAACCCAGAGAGGGTGAGTACCTGCTCAACCATGCGCGGACGGGGATTGTGCTGACGCTACGTGCTTCTTTGCCCGACGGCGGCAGAGTAGGGGTAGTGGCGTATAACTGTCATACGGTCGCCAATGCGGTAGTGAACGCCGGATGTACTCCTATATTTGTGGATGTAACAGACGAACTGAAGATAGATGTTGCCACCATACCGACTGATCTGGATGCTATCGTAGTGACGAATCTGTTCGGAATAAGGAACGATATCTCTGCCATCCGAAAGAGATGTCCGAGAGCCATCATTATCGTGGATAATGCACACGGCTATGGTCTGCCGGCAGAGGGAGATTTTACGGTATATAGCATCAACCAAGGGAAGTTTCCGGCATTAGGAGAAGGCGGTATTCTGAAGGTAGCACCTTCTATTTCAAATTTTAGATTGCAAATTTTTGATTTATATGCTAAGTTACCCGCTTATACTATATTAGCGCAGGTGAAGTTATTTTGCTCGATGATTATGAAAGCTATTGCCTATTCGCGGTGCATCTATTGGCTTGTACAGCGAGAAAAGAAAAAAGTAGTTGTTAATCCTCTGCAAGACATAGCCATGTACTCTATGGCGCCCGGAATAAAACGTCTCTACGCAGCGGCATTGCCGAAGATAGATGCAGAAATAGAAATGCAGAAAAGCAACGCCGAGCGAATTAAGGAATTGGCAGTAGGTCAGTTAGTAGATGAATGGCTGGAGGGGAATAATGCCTTTATGCTCGTTGCGCGAACAGAGAATGTACAAGAACTGAAAGAGTGGTTCGAAAAGCAAGGTGTAGAGACAGAAACACATTTCAAGCATGCGATAGATTGGGCAAAAGAGTTTGGATATGTTCCCGGCTCGTGTCCCATGGCTGAACGATTGACGAAAGAATTAGTAATGATTCCGACTTATACGAAGATATGAATATATTAGTACAATTGGTGCATCCTGCGCATTATTACTATTATCGAGATACGATGCGTAACCTCAAAAACGATGGACATAACGTGGTTGTTGCTATCGTAAAAAAAGATATGCTCGCAGATCTTTTGAAAGCAGACGGGGTGGAATACGTAGATATTTGTCCCAAATCGCACAAGAAATGGGGTAAGACAGGTATTGTGTATGATATGATAATGCGAGATATTCGTATGTTGCGTCTTACTATGAAACATCATATAGATCTTCTGACTGGTTCTACCATTGAGACTGCGCATATCGGATGGCTATTCCGGAAACCCAATATCAATATTGGAGAAGATGATGCGGCGGTGGTGATGAAATATATCAAGAATATAGCACCGTTTGTAGGAGTGCGGTTGACTCCCGATTGCTGCAACAATGGTCCTATAGAGTATAAGTCCGTGCATTTCCCGAGTTATTTCAAGACAGCCTACCTCCGACCGGGATATTTTATGGCTGATAAAGCAAAAGTAGAGCAATATGGGATATCGGTAGAGGCACCTTATTTCCTGATTCGTTTTTCTGCGTTGAATGCGCATCATGATGTGGGGATTAGAGGTATCAATGCAGAAATAGCACAACGGCTGATTGATATCCTCGCTCCGCATGGACGGATATATATAACGTCCGAACGACCGCTGGAACCGCAGTTTGAGCAGTATCGAATTCACATCAATCCGCTGGATATGCATCATGTGATGGCATTCGCATCAATATATATTGGTGATAGTCAAACAATGGCTGCTGAGGCCGGAGTATTAGGTGTGCCCTTTGTGCGGTTCAATGATTTTGTAGGAAGGATAGGGTATCTTAAGGAACTGGAAGATGTTTATGAACTCGGTTATGGCATCCATGCTACACCATTGGCTGCCGATAGTACTATTCGTCGTGCAGATGGTTCAACACCGCCGAGTGGGGTAGAGGCACTCTACAAACGCGTGGAACAACTTGTGGCAATGCCTGCGGAAGAACGGAGGACGACTTTCCATGCACGTCGCGAGAAGATGCTCTCTGAGAAAATAGATTGCGCCAAGTTCTTGACATGGTTTATTGAGAATTACCCCGCATCCGCAGAAGAAACGAAGAATGCAGATAAGGAGTTCTGGATGAAATTTAAATGATATGATGTAGGCATATGATAGAGCAGAAAAAGATACGGATATTCTTTTCGTGGCAGTCAGATAAAGGGGAAAGTAAAAAGACAATCCAGACAGAACTAAAGAATGTGAAAAAGCGATTAGTCGCCGATGGCATTGTGCTTATTGTTGATCAAGATACTCGTGATAGAATAGGGACTGAGAAAATCGAGGTCTCTGTATTGCAGAAAATATATGATTGTGATATTTTTATAGCCGATTTGACTCCTGTCGCGAAAGTTAATGTAGAAGAAAGTGATGGTTCCAATAGATATAAATTGATGCCCAATTCCAATGTGATGTATGAATACGGATATGCTGTTGGAGTCAAAGGCATGAAGCGAATGATTGCAGTAGCAAACATGCAAGAAGGAGAACTTCTTGAGCAGTTGCCATTTGATATAAATCATGATACAATCATTTCATTTGCACTAGATGGAGAGAAGCATATGTCCCTTTATTCTCTTATTAAACGACTGAGTAATGAAGTGGCCGCAGAGAGAGAACAAAAGAAAAAACAGTATGAATGTAAAGCGTTTTTTATGCAAGATGAGAAAGGGTACGAACGAATAACTATTCACCCGAAATATAAGAAAATTCAATATGTTAGAAAGGATAATCCCGAGCATATAAGCCAAACTCCGCCATCTGCTCTCATGTCAACGATGGAATTGTTGTCCTCTTATGTGGACCATATAAGTAAAACAGGGAACATCGTCCCTTCCGATAACCTTGTTAGTATAAAGTCATATTCTCAAATAATTGATCATTCTGCTTGTCCTATGCGATTTACAGTGGCTAACATAGGTGAATATGAGTTGGATAATCTGTATCTATTTATCAAAATCGAAACACCTAATGTTTCATTTACCAAGGATAATAGAGAGAATAAAGGAATTGGAATAAATTTTTTAAAGACAGATTACATAATTATCAACGAGAATAGAATGCAATGTAAAATGGGATTAATAAATCCGGATATGATGGTCACAACAGATTTGATTTATATGACTATACCGCATGGCGTAGAACAAGTTTCCTTATCATGGCAGATTAAGTCCACGAGACATCAACAAGGTGGAATGATGATTATTGATGTTAAGCCGGAGTATGAGTACGAAGTGGCTGAAAACAATGTGAAAGCAGGTACAGAGGAAATAATTGCATATAAAGAATATAAGTAACAGATAATAGAATTAGTGAAATTATTACAAGAACTATGGATTATATTAGAATTATATCTGTATAATTTCACGCACAAAACGCATAGACGCAAAGTAAACTAAGAAAACGATTAAATTATGCATATAACATTGATTGCAGGGGCGAGGCCCAATTTTATGAAGATTGCTGCGTTGGTGCATGCCATTCAGGCTGCGCAGCAAGCCGGTAAGGACGTCCAATACCGGCTGGTGCATACGGGGCAGCATTATGATAAGAACATGAGCGACACGTTCTTTGAGGAACTCGGCATACCAGCTCCGGATGTGAACCTCGGCTGTGGCGGTGGTACACAGGCGGAGCAAACGGCAGCAATCATGGTGGCGTTTGAGAAAGAACTGATGGCGCATCCCACGGATATTGTGCTCGTAGTAGGAGACGTAACCAGCACCATGGCTTGCTCTATCGTAGCCAAGAAACTGAACACGAGGGTTTGTCATGTGGAAGCCGGAATCCGTTCTTGGGATTTGACCATGCCGGAGGAGATCAACCGCATGGTAACAGACAGTTTGGCAGATTATATGTTCACAACATCCGAAGTGGCGAACAGGAATTTAACTCGGCAAGGAGCCGAATTAGTCGAAAGTCAGAAGTCGAAAGTCGAAAGAGATACTCTGCCGGAAGATAAATATGCCTATGAGCGGGTACCCCAGCAGGTTTGGCATGTGGGGAATGTGATGATTGATACGCTGCTGGCGAACAGGGCAAGGTTTAAGAAGCCACAAGTATGGGACGAATTGGGGTTGAAAGAAAAGGAATATATCGTGATGACTATGCACCGGCCGGCGAACGTAGATGAAGAGAGCCATCTCAAAGCCATGATGGAGCAGATCGTCACTAATGTACACGGCTTACCTATCATCTTCCCGATTCACCCGAGGACGGCGTTAAGGCTGAAGGAATTAGTGAATGAGGGAGTGAGTGAGTTAGGGAATGAGCGATTCCGTAATCTGCATATCGTAGAGCCGATGGGGTATCTGGAGTTCAACTATCTGGTGGAACGCGCGAAGGCAGTAGTGACCGATTCCGGAGGTATCACAGAGGAGACAACCGTAATGGGAGTACCATGTATCACGTTGCGCGACAACACCGAGCGGCCGGAGACCTGCACCATAGGAACCAATGAACTGATAGGAACCAATCCCGCTGCCATCAAGCCGGCGTTGGATAAACTTTTTGCCGGAGAATGGAAGAAAGGAGCGATCCCAGAGTTATGGGACGGTCATACGGCAGAAAGAATTGTGGAGATTTTGGCGAGGCTGTAGATAATAGATAATTGCTTCGGCTATGCCGATAGATAATTGATAATTGATATGATCAGGGAAAGTTGGAAAAGGAGGATAGCGGTAGATATCATCGTATGGGTGATAGCGGCGTTGCTATGCATGCTATGGCGATGGGTGGCTAACAAGAGCGAGATAGTGCATTACTGGGCACTGTTCGGTATATTGGCTGCGCTATGGGTGCTGGTGGGATTCGTGGTGCAGTTATACCGGTCATACAAAGAGATGTGGTTCTGGCAAGCAATGGTGTCGCTGGTGGCGGATGCCGGTATCCTGATAGGGTTATGCTGGTGGTTGCTGCCGCAGACGGCATATAACCTCTCGCCGCGTGTAGCGACATGGACAATCCTGATCGTAGGCGGAATAGAGACCGTCGTGGTGCTGATTGAACATTACTGGAAATACGCGACGAACATGACCGTTCCCGCCATGCAGATCGAGCAGCGCGAAAACGCCAAGGTGACACGGCCGGACAAGAAACGAAACAAGACATCCATCGAAGCAGTACATCAGTCGGTGCTATCCGTTACGACAGAAGCGGACTACTATATGCTGCGTAAGAAAGCGCGGCTCGATTCCACACAGACGAAAGTGGTATGTGACCGTAACCGGTTCGCTTTCCTCCAGATACCGGATTATCAATATGAGACGATTGTGGATCTGACGCTGCTCAATGACGCCAAGGGTATCAACCGGAGGTTCTGTATTGTGAACCAGAAACTGCCAGACGAAGGCAGGTATGTATGTTGCTACCGGCCGCAAGAGTATATCAAATCCAAGATACTTGCCCGATACCCCAAGGGCATCAACTGGATCGTATATACGCTTTATTTCATCCAGAAACGCGTATGGCCCAGACTGATGCTGACCAGCCGGCTTTATTACGACGTGACCAAAGGACGGAAACGTATGCTGAGCAAGACAGAGGTGTTAGGACGGCTCTATTATTGCGGATTCGAAGTAGATGAGATCGTACCAATGGGGCATATCGAATATGTGTTTGCCCATCGTCATTCCCAGCCTTATCCCCAGGAGCAGATCAAGGTCTATGGTCCGCTGATCAAGTTAGCGCGCGTATGTAAGAATAAGGAGATCCGGTATTTCTACAAAGCCCGCACGATGCACCCTTATGCCGAGTATATCCAGAAATACGTCTTCGACGCCCGCGGAGGTATGGATATAGCGGATAAGAGCAACGATGACTGGCGGATCACTACATGGGGTAAGTTCATGCGCAAATACTGGCTGGATGAGTTACCGATGCTGATCAACTGGTTCAAGGGCGACGTGAAGTTAGTAGGCGTACGGCCGCTCAGCAAAACGATGTTTGACACCTATCCGGAATGGTTGCAGGAGAAGAGGACCCAATGCAAGCCGGGTCTGATACCTCCTTTCTACATCGACCATCCGCAGAACTACGAAGAACTATTCGCAAGCGAAAACAAATATCTGACGGAATATATGGAGCACCCGTTCCGGACGGATGTGAAGTACTTCTTCCTGACGATGCGGTCTATCGTGACACGCAAAACACATAGTGCATAAAATCATTATTATCTATGGATATATCAATTATTGTGCCTCTCTACAACGAGGCGGAATCGCTGCCGAAACTGAACGAATGGATCGCGCGAGTGATGAAAGAGAACGGATTCTCCTTCGAGATTATCTATGTCAATGACGGCTCGACGGACGAGTCGTGGAAAGTGATAGAGAAGTTACAAAGGGACGAAGTACAAAGTACGAAGGAGGAAGGACATGTGCATGGTATCTGTTTCAGACGGAACTACGGCAAGAGCGCAGCGCTGTATTGCGGATTCAAGGCTGCTCAAGGCGATGTGGTGATCACGATGGATGCCGACCTGCAGGACAGTCCGGATGAGATACCGGCACTATACCGTATGATCAAGGAAGATG
This sequence comes from uncultured Bacteroidales bacterium, assembly GCA_937910305.1. Taxonomy (GTDB): domain Bacteria; phylum Bacteroidota; class Bacteroidia; order Bacteroidales; family Paludibacteraceae; genus Colicola. The sequence continues at coordinate 15,298 of CALEPS010000162.1, forward strand.
GGTATGATCTGGTAAGCGGATGGAAGCAGAAACGATATGACAACAAGCTGACCAAGAACCTGCCGTCCAAGCTCTTCAACGCAACGGCGCGCAGAGTGACCGGCATTCAGTTGCACGACATGAACTGCGGACTGAAAGCCTATCGTCTGGAGGTAGTGAAGAACATCGAGGTCTTCAGCGAGATGCACCGTTATATCCCGTATCTGGCTAAGAACGCCGGGTTCACCAAGATAGGCGAGAAAGTGGTGCAGCACCGCAAGAGAGAGTTCGGAACTTCCAAATTCGGTCTGAACAGGTTCGTGAACGGCTATCTGGATCTGATGACCCTCTGGTTTCTCAATAAGTTCGGCAAACAACCGATGCATTTCTTCGGTCTGGTGGGAAGTCTGATGTTCCTGATCGGATTTATCGCTGTGCTCGTTGTAGGCGGCATGAAATGGTATGCTTTGGCGAACGGCGTGCCGGCGATGCTGGTAGGTGTCAACCCGTATTTCCATATTGCGATACTGATGATGATCCTGGGATGTATGCTGTTCCTCGCCGGATTCCTGGCAGAACTGGTGATCCGTAACTCGCCATCCCGGAACGACTATCTGATCAAGGAAGAGATTTGATGTAATTGATAATTGATAATTTATAATTGATAATTGATGATAGATGGAAGAGGACAAGACGAAAGAGCTTAGCAGCCAAGTGAATACAATCGAGCGCGCGTTAGGCGAATGTATGATTGAGACGGCAGCGGTGGTGCTTCGTGCATGGCTCAACGAGTTAGGAGAAAATAACCCGTATGAGGAGGCGTTGCAATCCATCCGGAGCCGGTATCAGAAACTGTTCACCCGCTGGCTGAACGTAGATGAACCCAACGCGGAAGAAGAGGTGGACAAGCTGACGGGAGATATGTACCAGTTGGCAGATGCCGTATATGCCGAGGTGCGTCTCAAACGCGGTCTATCGCCCGAGATGCACGGATTCAATGCCGAATCACCGCAATCGGTATTCAATTATTTCCAGAACTGCATCCGTCTCCAACCGGAAGATATAGAATGGTTACGGTCCGTTCTGGCGGACGAGAAACAAGCCAGTGCGGCATTGTTAGCCATCTCCGCTCTGTCCCAGAACCTGAGGGAATGTTTCTCCATAGACGCGTTCGTAGCGATGATAGAAGGTATCAACGCCGACAACGAGATGGTAGCAGATTTCTGCGCCCATAACGTACTGACGCTGCTGATCCATTATGATGTGCGGATAGATTTCTTCCCGCAGATCCAGGATGCATTTCTGAATGCCATCAGCGCCATGGACGACATGGGAGACCATCTATTCGAGATCCTATGCACCATGGTATCGATGGCCAAGGAGAACTGGCTGTCCGACTACGCCCAAGGACTGGCTCCACTCAACTGGTTGCCGGAATCGCTCCAGAAACTGGTCAAGGCTGTAGGACTCAGTTCGGACTACAAGACTTTCAACGAATGGGTGCCGAAAGAAGAAAAGGAATATATGAGCGAGTTAGTGACCAATCTGCCAAATACATGGCTCTATGAAGTGCTGGTGCATAATGTTCCGGGACGAGAAGAAGCACTGACGGCGACCGCTGTGCAAAGCGGGTTCAGAAGTTATATGTGGGGTCATCCGGAGGTAGCGGAACAAGTATATCGCGATATCCTCAGAAAAGGTTCGGCTGAGCCGATGGATTATATCAATTATGCGCATTGTCTGTTGCTCAAAGGCGACAGGATGATGGCTTTTGAGAACTATAAACAAGCGCGGCAGGAGTGCGGTTCGCTCCGTGCTTTCTACGATCTCTTCCGTCCAGACCGCCGGGCATTGGTGGAACATGGCATACCTCTGGATTGCGTCTATGCGATAGAGGATAACCTTGTGCAAGGATGAAAATTAAAAATGCAAGGATGAAGGATTAAAAGGCTACGCCGAGACCGGCATCTATGAATTCCGCCCGGGCACCATGGGTCTTGAGACCCAGTTGGACAAACAGATGGTCCAATACATGGTATTTGAGCACGAACTGCATGTAGCACCAACCGTCCTGATAATTGCTCGCCTTCGTGAGATCATAGGTATAAAAGATACCTCTATTGAGCGGCTGACCGGCTTCGTCAGCCGCTTTGGCTTCCTTAAACGGCTCCAAGTTCTTGATCGGATCATAGACATAGAATCCGACATGGATACCGGCAGTGAGATGACCGATGATGAACTCCGGCTGGATAGATATACCTGCGCGGAAACAGTTAGCAATATTACTCTCTTTCAGATAGGTCTTGCCGAAATGAGTGACCGGCGCATCGGGGAACGCCTCCTTGGCTCCGGGAATATTATTGCTCACGGAACGATAATAACCGTCGTAGAACGCATCTATACCTGCACCGATACGGAAGATTGAGACCGGCACCCAGTATGCAGCCGCTTTGACCGTAGCCGCACCGAAAAACTGCATATTAGGATAGTTGTCGCGGTAATAATTCTGCTTCACGCCCCCCGTAGCACTGATCTCCACCGCCCAATGTTTATCCACTCCGTCATATAGCTTGCGCGGCACATCGGGATCGGGTTTGGTGTACTCTCCCGGGTGATAACGCAAGCCCAGTTCTCCGCCGAGCATGTTATATCCGGCATTCGGGTGCATGATAGAACCGTTCGATATATGATGCCAGCCACCATTGAGGGTGATCTCCCAGCCGTCCTTAATCGGAAAATCCATGTACATCTCCAATGCCAGATATGCGTTCAGCACCGAACCGATAGACCAGTTAGCACCCGTATGATCCGCATACAGATGTTCGCCGGTATAAGTATTGGCATAGGTCTTGGTGGCTGCCGCCAAGCCCACTGTAGGACGTGCGCCGATACGGAAATGCGTGCCGTTGTAGAAAGGCATATTCATATATCCATAGGCAGCGATAGCAGAACCCAGCACCGCTTCATTGCCCAGATTCATATACCGCACTCCCACGCCTATCGAGGCATTATTCCATTGCTGCAGGCTATGCCACCTGCCGGTAGGCAGAAACTCCACACTGAAAGCGGCACCCGGAACCACCGGAGTAGGGCGCAGCCACGGGGATACTTTATCATCCGGAAGCATGAAGAGAGCTGTGCCGGAGAGACGATACGCCAACTCGTAATGAGGCAGCGCAAAAACCCGCACGCAGGCAAAGAGCAATATGAGGAAAAGACCTTTTTTCATTTTTCCGCTGCAAAGGTACGAATTTTTTTGCACATATCAAAATTTTTTTGTACCTTTGTGCCCAAATTGTGTAATCTGCGAGAATGATTTCGTCCAAAGACATACAAAACTTCTTTTTTCTGGGTATCGGCGGTATCGGCATGAGTGCTTTAGCGCGGTATTTCTATCGCCACGGGTATGCCGTATGCGGTTATGACCGAACCCCCTCAGCGTTAACCAAAGAGTTGGAGGCAGAAGGCATTCCGGTCACGTATGAAGATGATCCGGCAGTATTCAGCTCTCTGTTCTCCGCAATCGGTATTCAGCCCGATTCTACGCTTGTCGTCCGTACTCCAGCCGTGCCGGAGGACAGCGCGATCTATACCTATCTCCGCGAGCATGGGTACGATATACGCAAGCGCGCAGAGGTATTAGGTATCGTCACGCAGCAGAAAAAAGCCCTCTGCGTAGCCGGCACTCATGGTAAGACCACCACCAGTACGATGATAGCCCACCTGATGAAGCCGGTGAATGCGTTTCTGGGGGGTATCAGCATGAATTATCATACGAACATGCTGATGGATAAGGACAGCGAGTATGTGGTAGTAGAAGCGGATGAATACGACCGTTCGTTCCATCATCTGAGACCCTATATATCGGTGGTGACCGCCGTAGATGCCGATCATCTGGATATATACGGTACGGAGGAAGCCTACCGCGAGGCGTTTGCTTATTACACGGAGCTGATTACAGGCGCGCTGGTGATGAAACACGGAATAGCTTTGAAGCCAAGACTCCAACCCGGCGTCAAATGCTATAAGTACGGGGTACTAAATGACCCATACGGCGAAGCAGATCGTTCGACCGGAGGAAGATTAGAAATGGTAAATGACCAATTGGTAAATGGTCTTGATTTCTACGCAGAGAACATCCGCGTGAGCGAAGGACGGATAGTCTTTGATTTCCATACACCGGAAGGCGTGATCCGCGACATCGAGTTAGGCGTGCCCGTATGGGTGAATATAGAGAATGCGGTGGCGGCGATGAGCGTAGCATGGCTGGTGAATAAGGAGAAAGATATTCATTATTCATTATTCATTAATCATTTGAAAGAGGCAATGGCTTCGTTCAAGGGTGTGCAGCGGCGATTCAACATCCATGTCAATACGCCGAAAGTAGCCTATATAGACGACTACGCCCATCATCCGGAAGAGATAGCTACTGCCATTGACTCGATCCGGAAAGTATTCCCTGCCCGCCGGCTGATAGGTGTGTTCCAACCGCATCTGTACACCCGTACACGGGATTTTGCGGACGGATTCAGAAAGGTGCTGGCTACCCTGGACGAATGTATCCTGCTGCCGATCTATCCGGCACGAGAGAAACCGATACCGGGCGTGACGAGCGAGATGCTGATGGAAAGGACGAAGGAGGAAAATGAAAGGATGAAGGTCGTGCAGAAGAGCGAGTTGGTGGAGGAGTTGAAACGCAGAGTGGCGGCATCCCAAGAACCGGTGGTGGTACTGACCGTAGGAGCAGGAGACATAGACAGGATGGTAGAGCCTCTGACAGAGGCGTTAGAAATTGATAATTGATATTTGATAATTGATAATTGAAAATTGGAAGTTAGACGGATCATATGGAGTATAGTAGGGATAAGCATCATGGCGGGACTGATGTCAGCCGCTGTGGCGTGGGGATATATGTCCAGACCTGCGGAGGAAGCGTGTAAGGCGATCGAATATGACATAGAGGATCGCGCGGAACGGATGTATCTGACGGAGAGCGAGCTGACGGGACTGTTGCAACAGCAAGACATCTATCCAGTAGGCCGGAGACTCAACCAGGTCTCGCTGCATAGGATAGAGAAAGCGATAGGTCATCATCCGATGGTGCGGAGCGCGGAATGCTATCTGACGGCGCAACATATAGTGCGGGTAAGATTAACCCAGCGAGTGCCGGTACTGCGGGTGCAGACACCGATAGACACCTATCTGATAGACAGCGACAGAAAAGTGATGCAAGCGCGACAGAGCGTACGGGACGAGGTGATGATCGTACGGGGTGCAGTAGGCGTACAGATCGCCAGCGGATTATTATCCGATTTTGCCCAATGGGTCAAGAGAGAGCCGTACTGGCATGAGAGAATAGACCATCTATACATCCAATCGCCGCAGATGATATATCTCTATCTGAAAGACGAAGGAACGAAGGCGAGGATCGTGATGGGAAACATGCGGGATTATGAGAGGAAGATGAAGAAACTGAAATGGTTTCTGACCAACACTCCGCAAGAGATAAAAGACAAACCATATACCGAACTGGACCTGCGATACAAAGGTCAGGTAGTAGGCAGATATTAAACATTAAACCTTTAACTATTTACGAAGATGGCAAAAAAACAAGCAAAGACAGCGGATTCGCTTCCCCTGGTGGCGATAGACATGGGTAGCGACAGCGTGCGAGCCATGGCGGCGCGGCGTGTCGCTCCGGATCTATTCGAGATACTGGGCGTTGAATCCAGACCGCAGAAACAAGGCAACGTATGTGTGGAGCAAGGCGTGATCACGCAGAGCAGCAATGCCGGCTATGTGATAGCCGAGATACTGAAACTGCTGGCTAACCGTATTGGCGAGGATGAGTTGCCGATGGCATTTATCTCCGTAGGAGGTCAGTCGATGCAGATCGCTGCGGTACATTCCCGTCGTGACCAGGCACGGAAGAAAGAGATCAGCCAGTCGCTGCTGGACGAGATGGAGCGGGAATGCAAGGAGAAGATCGAACTGCGCAACCCCGATGTAGCGGTGTTGGGATTAGTACCCAGCTATTTCAAACTGGACGGCGTGGAGCAAGACGAGATGCCTTCTCCCGAGCAGCGTGCGGCATTGGTAGAAGCCCATTATACGGCATTCTGCGGACGTAAGACTATCGACACCCAGTTGCAAAAATCGTTCTCGCAAGCGGGCAGAGTGATAGAGCACTCGTTTGTCCGGCCGGAGACATTGTTATCCGCTTTTGCTACCTGCGACGGCAACCATGTGCTGATGAACGGTTGTGCTGTGCTCGATTTAGGGGCGCAGACGACGACTTTCACGGCGTATAAAGGAGGGCAATACCTGATTAACAAAGTAGTGCCCAAAGGCGGTTATCATATAACCCGTATGCTGGAGCAGCAGGGTCTGGATTTCGCAACAGCGGAGGTGCTGAAGAAGAAATTCGGTTGCGCTTCGCCCGACTGTCTGGAGAAAAACGTACGACTCCGGATTCCGGCTTCCGCAGAGGTAGGAGGCGATTTCGTAATCTCTACCCAAGAGCTGGCGGAAGCTATTGAACTCAAGTTGCAGGAGATCCTGTCGCCGGTTCTGGATGAGTTGCAGAAAGTAGAGAGCCGGATCAATACGCTTTACATCACCGGCGGCGGCAGTATGCTGCAAGGCATAGCGGAATATATCCAGAGCAAGACTTCCGTGCGTGTGCAATACGGCGCGCATAACCTGTTGCTGCACAGCAAGACGGATGAGAAATATCTCTCGCCCGAATATACATCGCTCGTAGGTACTATCTTGTTAGGCCAGGATTTCAGGGATAACCATAAAAACCAACTGGTCCGCAAGCCCGGATTCTTTGACCGGATGAAAGAGAGTACGCTGGATATGTTTATAGACCAAAACTGAAAGGTGAAAGGTGAGAGGTGAAAGTTGAAAGGTGAAAGGTGAAAGTCGAAAGTCAAAAGTCGAAAGTCAAAAGCAAAAAGCAAAAAAGTCAAAAATAGAAAGGATAAAGAAATGGAAGATCTAATTACTCTGCCATTGGAAGGCCTGACGGAAGATAGTATTATCAAGGTAATAGGCGTAGGCGGCGGTGGATGCAACGCAGTGAACTACATGCATCGCCAGGGATTACAGGATGTATCATTCCTCGTTTGTAACACCGACAGACAGGTGCTGATCAAGAGTTCTGTGCCCAGTAAGTTACAGTTAGGTCCCGGTCTGGGCGCAGGCGGCGATCCGGAGACCGCACGCCAGTATGCCGAGGAGAGCAGGGATCATATCCGTGAAGCACTGAATGACGGTACCCAGATGCTCTTCATCACCGCCGGAATGGGTGGAGGTACCGGTACCGGAGCTTCCTCCGTAGTAGCCGAAGTGGCGCAAGAGATGGGTATTCTCACCGTCGGAATAGTCACTATTCCTTTTGCTTTCGAGGGAAAGAAGAAGATAGAGAAAGCAATGACCGGTGTAGCGCGATTGGCAAAACATGTAGATGCGCTATTGATCATCAATAACGAGAAACTGAAACAGATCTATCCGGAGATGAACCTGCTGAACGCTTTCAGCAAATCGGATGACGTAGTGGCTAACGCAGCGCGCGCAATAGCGGAGATCATCACCGTACCGGGATATATCAATACCGATTTTGCAGATGTGCGCAATACGCTGAAGAAAGGCGGTGTCGCAATCATGAATATAGGCAGGGCATCCGGAGAAAAACGTATCACCAATGCTATCAATGATGCGCTTAACTCTCCGCTGGTGAATACCAATGACGTACACGGCGCAGAGCGCATATTGCTACAGTTCTATTGCTCCACCGAACATGCCATCGTGATGGAAGAGATTGACCAGATCAATGATTTCGTACAGGAAGTAGGAGACGACATCGAGGTACAATGGGGTGCATCTATAGATGAGAGTTTGGGCGAGGAAGTACGTGTGACGGTTATCGCAACGGGATACAAAGTGGACGGACTGCCTTCCGAAGAGGAAGAAGAAGGCAAGAAGACCATCGCCGAAGCTATTGATGCCAATTATCCTCCTCAGACACCGAAACCGCTGGAGGACGAGAAAGTACAATTGATAGACCTGAGCGAGACGCTTTTTGACCATGAAGCGACTCCGCAGCCCCGTCAACCCCGTGAGCATGCCTCTTCCGCCTCTGCGGACGAGATAGTGATTACCGTGGAAGAAGAGCCGGCGGCAGAGAGCCCCAAAGAGGAACATACGCACCGGCCTTTCGGATGGATCAGAAGAAAATAAAAATTAATATATATGGAAAGAGAGATGAATTTTTGGGACCTATGCGTAGCATGTGCCCGAGCATTAGGTAAAGCATGTGTAGGTATCTGGCATGTGATAGCGCGGATGATCCGGCTGACATGCAAATACTGGTATATCGTAGTGACGATAGTGGTATTGGCTGTTGCAGCGGCTATCTACCACACCCGTAAGGATAATATCAAGTACCGCGTGAACGCAATCGCTTATGTCAACGGCGCATCGCTGCAGCAGTTTGAGAAAGCATTCGAACCGCTGCAATCAGGGCAGCTGTTGCCTGATGATGCCAAAATAAAACCATTCATGTGGCACAAACAAGCGGGCTATTTCAATCTCTTCCGCGTAGTGGATGTACACCATGACGGAATAGCGGACTACGTGGATTTCAAGCGCAAGTCATCGCCAAACGACACGCTGGAGGTCCAGATGCACGACCGCGTATGTATCCAGTTCCGCACGCCGGCGTATGCCATACCGCTGATTCCGGAGATAGAGACCGCTATCCTGGAGGTTCTGAACGGCAATGAAGCGTTACAACAGGCTCATACCGTCTATGTGGAGAATCTGAAAGAAGAAGTGGCTTTCAACCATCGCCAGCGAATCAAACTGGACAGCTTGACCAGTGCGTATTATTACAACGCAGGCTCACCTGCCGCTATGATCAATAATGAGGGAAGCGGTGTCAATTTCTATGGAGACCGTAAGATCCGTCTCTTCCTGAACGAGATATACAAGCAGCATGTTCATACCCAGAACGGTGACTTGCGGTTGCAGTTGGCTACGGCTCCGGTTGTGTTAGAGAACCATTTTTCCGTAGATCCTAATCCGGTGATGACTCGTATGAAATGCGTCATCTTGTTCTTCCTGTTGGGATGGTGCGCAGGATGTCTGATAGCAGAGGTCATCGACCGGCGCAGGAAGATAGCCGAATGGCTGAAAGCGTAACAGGGTAGTGCGAGGAGATAAAAAACGCGCGGGGGTTAAGCCTTCGCGCGTTTTATTATCCATTTGATCAGATAGTATAGCACTATAACTCCGAGGAGAATAAGGATTGCTACGGATAACTCGTGGCTGTATTGGTTGATCAGGTCCGCCTGACCGTGTGCTACGTAGCCAAGGACGGCGAGAATGGCGTTCCAGATACCTGCGCCGAGGAAGGTGTAGAAAAGGAACCAGCCGAAATGCATCTTGCTTAGTCCCGCAGGGATAGAGATGAGTTGACGGATGCCCGGTATAAAGCGTCCGACAAAGGTGCTGACCTTGCCATGGTCATTGAAATAGGCTTCCGCTTTCTCCACTTTCTCGCGGCTCAAGAGGCACAGGTGTCCTATCTTGCTGTCAGCAAAAGCATAGATGATGGCGCGTCCCAGCCAGAGCGAGAGCAGGTAGTTGATAATTGCGCCTAACAGAGCTCCTATCGTACCGAAAAGGACGATCAGCGCGACATTGACGATATAGTTGTCCGTAACGCAGACTGCGCTGTTCGGGTCCTCTGCCACATATGCAGCAGGCGGGATGACCACTTCGCTGGGGAAAGGAATGAACGAGCTCTCAATGGTCATCAGTGCCACGATAGAGCCGTAGTTCATGTGGGCGGAGTACCAGTCGGTGACGGCGGTGATCCAGGAGGATTCCTTTTCCGTCTCATCCGAGACTTCCCTCCCTTGTGGGGAGGGTTGGGGTGGGGTTTCGAGGTTTCGGGTTTCTCCGCCAAAAACATTGGTAGCGGACATAGTGCCCGCTACCAATATCAGTATCAAGATAAAGCGTTTCATTGGGCTAAGAGCTCACGTACTTTGAGGTTAATAGCCTTGCCCTCCGCTTTGCCTGCGAGTTGCTTGGTAGCCACGCCCATAACTTTGCCCATGTCCTGCGGACCGGTGGCACCCACTTGAGCGATGATCTCTTTGAGTGCAGCGGTCAGCTCTTCCTCGCTCAGCATAGCCGGCAGGTAGCGCTCGATGATCTTGCACTGCGCCAACTCTTCTTCCGCCAGTTCGGGACGGTTCGCGTCGATATACATCTGCGCTGACTCCTTGCGTTGCTTCACCATCTTCTGAAGGATCTGCAGCGCTTTGTCGTCATGCAGTTCGCCGTCACCGCCTTTGGCGGTCTTGGCTTCCAGAAACTCTTTCTTGATTCCGCGCAGCGCATCCAGCGCCACTTTATCTTTCGCGAGCATCGCTTTCTTGATGTCCTCGCTGATTTGGTCAAATAAACTCATAATAGAAGATCCCCTCCTCCCTCCCTTGAGGGGAGGGCAGGGGAGAGGTTATTAAATAAACAACAGTTGTACAATAATATAAACCGGCAGGAGGATGATGAGCGAGAACTTGATCATATAGCCGAAGAAGGACGGCATCTTGATTCCGCTCTCCTCAGCAATCGCTTTCACCATGAAGTTAGGTCCGTTGCCGATATAGGTCAGTGAGCCGAACATCACAGCCGCGATGGAGATAGCTTTGAGCAGTATCTCCGGAATACCGGCTACGAAAGGTGTGCCGTTGAACATGCCTGTTACGACACCTGCTTCAGCGGCAGCAAGCGACTCCGGCAGACCGGAAGCTACGCCGTGGAAGGCAACGGCTGTCGGCGTGTTGTCGAGGAACGCAGAGAGCGCACCGGTCGAGTAATAGAACTGCCATGCATGGGTGAAACCGAGGTCGGCTGCGTGCGCCTTCAGATAGGCGAGGGCAGGGGTCATCGTGGTGAAGATACCGAGGAACAGAACGGCTACCTCTACTATCGGAGTCCAGCTGAACTTGTTGTCGCCGAAACGCACCTCTTTCTTGGTGGTGTAGAGCGAGAGACCTGTGAGCGAGAGCAGCACTATCTCACGCAGGTATTTGAGCCACAGCGGGGCGTCCGCTTCACCCATCGCTTTGATGGTTCCTTCGTTCACAAAAGCCACAGCCAGCACTACGCCTAACAGATATACGAAATTGATAGTACCTTTCATCACCATCGGAGTAGCCTCACGCGAGTCTGCGGAGAGGGAAGTCCAATCCTCTTTCTTATAATAATAGGTGTCCATCGCGAAATAGATGCCGAGGAGCAGCAGTCCCGTAACAGCCCATTCGGGCGCGAGGTGCATGAACCAGGAGAAATGTGCGCCGCGGAGGAAGAGCATGAACAAGGGTGGGTCGCCCAGCGGTGTCAGCAGACCGCCGCAGTTGGCTACCAGAGCGATGAAGAAAAGGATGGTGTGAACCTTGTATTCACGCTGTTTGTTGGTCTCGATGAGGGGACGGATGAGGAGCATTGCGGCTCCCGTCGTACCCATGATAGAGGCTAATATCCAGCCCAAGCCCAAGAAACCGGTGTTGACCCAGGGTTTGGCTTTCAGGTCACCCGAGAAATGAATACCGCCGGTGATGACAAACAGCGCCAGCAGCAGGATGATGAACGGCACGTAGTCGAAGAAGATCTGGTGCTCCAACTCGTGCATCATTCCGCCCATGATCAGGCATACCGCTACGGGCACGCCGAGGAAGAGGGAAACAATGAGTTTGTTGGTGTTCTTCTCCCACCAGTGTTCAGCTACCAGCGGACCGATAGCAATCATCAGAAGCATGAGTCCGAACGGAATCAGCGACCATGCCGAATGTACAAATTGTTCCATAGTACTTTATTTAATTAAAAATTAAAAATTAAAAATTACAAATTACAAATTACGAATTACAAATTAACTCGCTAAAAGCGAGTGCAAAGTTACTGCTTTTTTTTTATATTTGCAAGAGGAAGAAGATTTTTTCTACTATTATCGGCAATTTGTAGCCCTCTTTGTGTCATTTCGTTTTGCCTCTGTTTGGTTGTCATTGTTGAGAATTATTTGGACGAATTTGCAGTTGAACTTCAAATTTGTCCGCTTTTCTCTTCTCGGTTGTGAGTCGGTTGTCTCCCGGTCATCGGTCGGGCTTTGTAGGGGTTCACACGTTCCGCATTGATACACAATACCATAGTCCTTCCAATCCCTAACGCATTCGAGAAAAATTGCATTTTTCTTCAATTTATGCTGCAAAATATAGTTTCTCGAGAGAATACGAGCTGAAAATTTGTATATGTCATTTTTTTTTAGTAATTTTGCAACTGCAAAATTACATTAAAGAGTTCGGAGTGTGCCGAAAATCCGATAAAGAGTAGGCCAAAAAAATGAAGTTGTGCACGACACAGATTAAGTGCATTATTGTATGGCAACTCTACATATTTCATTTCGAATCACGGGTGAAGAAGAAGTGCGAAAGATTCATCCAACTAGAAATAATCCGCCTTTACTAAGCAGTGAAATTGATGAGCATCCGCGTACCCTATCTAATGAAATATGGGATATGATAGAGGATGAACTTAAAGGCTTAAGATTATCATATAAATTGGTGGATAAAAATTCTGTTCCTGTCTCAATAGATACTGATGATAATCAAACATTAGATGTACCATCAGCGGTGATATTACAATGTTTCCATAATTAGTGCGTTTACCATCATGGCATACTTTGATAAATATGGAGTAGAATTCTCTGATGACCGCAGGACATTAGTTCGCTGCCCTGAAGATTTTCAGGGAGATTACGTTATCCCTAGTGGTGTTACCAAGATAGGAGAAAATGCATTCGATGGTTGTCACTATATAACAGGGATTGAAATGCCCAATGGTGTTATCGATATAGAAAGTATTGCTTTTTGTGATTGTGGCAGTCTCGAATATATCATTTTATCTAATAGCATTAAAAGAATAGGCAGCTGTGCTTTTTATGATTGCTGTTCATTAAGTAGTATTGTTCTACCACAATCTATTGAAGCCATAGAAACTGCTGCTTTTGCTGGATGTACAAATCTTCAGGCACTATATGTACCTACAGGTCAAATAGGTCGATTCTCTCAAATGGATGGTCTTAAAGGAATTGTACACAAATTATCTGAGCGAAAAGATATGGAAGATATAAACGAAGGCCGCTCATGGGAAGATTGTGTACGGTTATGGCAAGAGAAATACTCAGAATACGCCAAACAAGAAACTGAATTTGCAAAAATAATATTTCCTCTTTTGGAATGTAACCATGAGCCATCGACAATGCCTCCAATTGGTATTTGTCTTTCGTCGGAAGAATATATGCGTTTCAAAGAGGAAGGGCGCGATTTTAAAAAGATTCATGCTTGGTGTTGGAGCGGTCATGAAATGCATGAGCGCATGAGATTGCATCTTAACTCACCAATAAATTTACAAAACGAATACTGTGTAGGGTTGAAAACTCCGAGAAAAGGTATATACAAGGTGGTTGAAAAAAATGATGCAATGTTGCGTTGCTATTATCTTGGAAAAGATGTTAGGAATGAGAAGAACGAACTTGATTTTCTGGCAGAAATAGTCGAAATTAATTCAAATCCATTGTTTAATTATAATTCAGTAGGACCTAAAGACTATAGTATTGAAGTCGGCGATATTATTAGAGTTGAAGATAACAAGCTTGTATCATCGCCTCGCTTTAATAGCAAAACATATGCTATTACATGGTCGTTGGGAAATGTAAAAGTGAAGAAAATCACGGTTGTGGAAGATGACTATGATGATAATATAGATTATAGCAAAGCATGTTATGATCAGTACGGGGGGTACAACGGCTTTGACGATGACACTATAAACTCCGCTTTTGAAGGAGACCCAGAAGCAACATGGAATGTAGATTAAAATAAAGACTATGCAATACGATTATAAAAAAACGCAGTAGAGTTCATTCCTTTGTATGAACAACTACGCTTGAAACAGCCGATGGATCTCATAGGCGATTTCGATAATGGCACCACACATATGAACCATTATCGTTTCTATTATTTTGGCGACTATTTGGATTGTCATGCTAGCACAGAGAAAAACCTTATTGAGGTCGGGATGAAGCGGGTGTCTGAAGAATTACCGTATTCTGTTGATAATTTTGCTCTGGCTACAAGTCTCTGTAATGACTTGAACGAGGGTTACTTTGCCGCTAAAGTCCTTTGCTATCCGGATTACGACAAAGGGTCTATTTGTTTCGATGTATGGTTTCAGTCCATAGTGCCGCAGACACCAGATGATATGGATTACATGGTGGAAGGTGTAACTATATTAGCCGGTATAGTTAGAGAAAAGGTAGATAGCATGGTAGAGTTATTCGACCCTGCTAAAAAGAACAAGCCAAATACAGAAAAGCATTATGATTAAGTATCATTTCATAGAAACTAGTACTTTGGAATATCATGACCAAGATGTTCCTGCTAATCTGGATTTGATTGAGGCGTGCTTTCTTTACAGTAACCGTAGGGAAAAGCACTTTACAATCAAGGGTTTCCTGCACGGAGAGGGCGGCTCAATTGTTGATCCAGAGTTAACGACCGAGGAGAAAACAAGATGGTTGCTAGATTTGCTCTTTGACGAGTTTCAGAAAGTTCGTGCTGAAGATAAGGAATCCAAGGAGTTTGAAATATATTTCCTCAATGACGAAGATAAGCCTTTGGGCATTTTGGTTATTCGTGATGGTCAATACAAGGTGCATGTAGTATATCCCTATATGGATTTGGCAGAAGATCCAATAACCTATTGGGAGCAGTGTGAGGAGATGGCAAGTAAGCGCGCTAATCCAAAACACGTATTGCGTTTCCACATGCCGGTTCTATGGAATGAGTCTCTGAAAAAGTTTAATGTATATCGCCACGGGGATAAGTGTCGTGTTCGTTTCATATATCCCTACAAGGAGATTTTATGGAATGGCAGGATGCTTAACCGCGTCAAACGAGCACTTAAAGAGTTGAACGCTAAGGAGGATGTTTGGAAACCCTTAAAATATCACGACTAATGAAATCATCTAAAATAATCTCAATTGCGCTATTGGCACTCGTGTTGGTGGCGTGTCATAAGCCTGCTAATACGCCACAGTTTGTGTGCTATTACTATAATAGCGCAGTCTCGCTTCCTGCTGCTGACGATATGCCAGAGATGTCTTCGCAAATATATCGCGATATAGAGTGTCCGCTCCCCACCAATGAAGCATGGACAAAGATCCACAACTCCATTGTTGCAGGGTTTTTGAACGACACTACTAGTAATTGCGCAAGGTTTGATACCACAGATCTGCAGAAGTTGTATGAGTATCCGGCTGTGGTTGTAAAAGATACTGAATCTACATACGCGTATCAGCACAACGACTATATCAGTCTGCGTACGTATCATCTGGACGATTCTGTTTACGGCTACTACTGTCATACCAAATGGTACGACTTGGGCGCGCATGGATCTGAGGGATATTACTATCGCTATTTTGATACGCGTTCGGGTAAGCCTATTTCCATTGATGACTTGGCGGTCGATGTTTCGGCTGTATCCGCGTATTTGGATAGTTGCATCCGTCAGTCGGAGAAAGCTTGGGGTATTTTGGTTGATACAGTCAGACCAAACAACAACTTCATCATTTCCGATAGCGGTTTGACTTTTGTCTATAACCAATATGATATCGCTTGCTTTGCAGCCGATACATTTATGTGTTTTATGCCTTGTGAAATAATCGAGCACAAGTTTAAAAATTGATGTGGTTTTATGATAAATGTAGAATCTTTTAATATCAAAGGGTTAGAGAACCTGAAAGGTATTGAACTAAAGGAAGGAGCGATTATCCCTGATTAAACTATAGTCAAGAAATGTTTTGCTGGCTGAAGAAATATATAGAGGAAAGACGTGAAAGGCGCTTTGTGGATAAGGTGCTGAAGTATAGCCGTGAGTATGAGTTAGCAGCTAAGAAGGAACGGTTTGGTGAAAGTCAAGACGGACTTGTTCTCAAGTTCTTTAGGGGAGTTGAAGACGAGCGCATTCCTCAAACGGTGGATCAAGTAGAAGCTTTCTCTGATGATGATATGGAGATGTACCATGATTTTATTCAATGGGTATATCCGACTATTCAGCCAAGTGATTTTCACCCAGACGCGCCGGTTATTAGCGAGAAATTTGCAGACATGCTTTCTGCAGACAAGTGTGCTCTCCATAATTATTGCCGGACATGCCGTCGTTATTTGAAGTATCTTAACTTCAAATGTGAAGGCGATGGCGAAGTGCTTTTGTGTGCAGGGAAGGACGCTACTCCAGAGGAGCACGCAAAAGACTTCTACCAATTGCCTGGACATAATTATTTGCGCATAACTCGCGCACTCAATTCGTTGCGTGAGACGGGGCACGTAAAATGTTCGCAGCGTTTGTACGCCGCGATTCTCAACTCTCTACAGTTCGCCCCGAAGCATTGGGTGAGCAAAGAAACTTTAGAGTACTGGAAAGATACGCAAAAACAGGAAGGTTAGAAGATGAAAACGAAAGAACCAATTATTATAAAAAGTAGCAACTATAAGTCCTTTTTACCTTTGGACATAGTGGCTTTTTCATGGGCATTTGGCGGCGCTATGGGAGACGCCGGAGGGGTAAACATAGTATGTAGGGACGGAGTGTCTTATTATTTCAATTGGGCTCATGGAGATATGTCGGAAGATATGATTCATGAGGTTCTTCCGGTTATAACAAAATGTGAGTTGCCTATTGTTGGCGAGACAGACAGAGTTCCTGAAGGATGGCATCATATTAGTTTAGGGTTTGGCAATAATCTCATCATAAAAGAAGAATATGTAAAGCCATTAAAATTAGCATGGGAAAGTTTCTCCAAATCCGTAGAGCAAGGGAAATTTGTTATTCTGTATAATGTTTGGCAACAACTGGTTACAGACATTGTGGAAAAGAAGATTTAAAGCAACATGTATATACAACGCAGACAGACATTAATAAACGCTGTGAGACCGCTGGCTCGTGACGAGTCGGCGGTTATTCTTTTATACTTACCTACGGTCTCCCATTTTTCTGTCACGGTTGTTCGCTGAGGGCATGTTACGCCGTTGCTGCGCTATAGACGTAATTTCTGTATAACCATTCACCGTTGATATTGGCTTGCGATTTGTCTATGCTCTGTATCGGCGAGAAGGAGATAAGATTATTGGAGTAGCGCGTAAGATACTTCAGCGTTTCAACTGACGCCAACTCGCGCAACTCTTTGCGGACAATAGAGGAAATAGCCTTATACTCCTTAGGCGTATAAAGCAACTTGACAATCCCCAGTTTCTTTTGGGAATAGTACACTTTCACCTTGTTTTGCTCTATTGTCAAAACGCCCAGACTTAACCGCTCTTTGATTTCCGGGCGGATGTCTGCGTAAATAATGCTGTATTGAAGATTATTTTCCATAATTACTATTATTCGGGCGCATGTACTTGCAGATATACTGCTGTGTATCCGAGCATAATACCAACACAGGCAAGTCGCCGGTCATGTATTGTTTGGATATATTCTGAATACTATGTAAATGCTGTATTTCCATCGTCTTTGCAACTTTCTTATCCCTAAAGGGAACGATTAATTGCATTTTTCGGCTGCAAAGTTACAATAAAAAAATGACATACACAAGAGCGTACATCATTTTTGTGGTATTTTTCTTGTCTCGGTCTTGTCTCGGTCTTCTCTAGGTCATCGGTCGGTAGGTGCAACGATACAAAAAAATCTGCACTTGTGATGCAGATTCAGTGGATTTAGTCCAGTTTGAGGACGGCGAGGAAGGCTTTCTGGGGCACTTCGACGTTGCCGATCTGTTTCATGCGCTTCTTGCCTCGTTTCTGTTTCTCCAGCAGTTTGCGTTTACGGCTGACGTCACCGCCGTAACACTTGGCAAGGACATCCTTGCGGACCTGTTTGACCGTCTCGCGGGCGATGATCTTCGCGCCGATAGCCGCTTGAATAGCGATGTCGAACTGTTGCCGTGGCAGCAGCTCTTTGAGTTTCTCGCACATGCGGCGTCCGAAATCGACGGCGTTGTCCCGGTGGGTGAGGGTAGAGAGTGCATCCACCTGCTCGCCGTTGAGCAATATATCCAGTTTGACGAGGTTGGAGGGGCGGAAACCGTTCATGTGCCAGTCGAAGGACGCATAGCCCTTGGAGATGGATTTGAGTTTGTCGTAGAAGTCAATGACGATCTCGCCCAGCGGCATGTCGAAGAGCAGTTCCATTCGGTTGCCGGAGATATATTCCTGTTTGACCAGTTCTCCGCGTTTGCCCAGACACAGCGTCATGATCGGACCTATATAATCCGCCGTGGTGATGACCGATGCGCGGATATACGGCTCCTCGATGCGGTCTATCTCCGTGAGGTCGGGCATGCCGGCAGGGTTGTGTACCTCTACCATGCCGCCGTCTTTGGTATAGACGTTGTAACTTACGTTCGGGACGGTGGTGATGACGTCCATGTCAAACTCGCGGTCAAGCCGCTCCTGCACAATCTCCATATGCAGCAGTCCGAGGAATCCGCAGCGGAAACCGAAGCCCAACGCCATAGAACTCTCCGGCTGGAAAGTAAGACTCGCGTCATTCAGTTGCAGTTTCTCAAGGGATGCGCGCAGGTCTTCGTAGTCCTCGCTCTCAATAGGATAGACACCCGCAAAGACCATCGGTTTGGCTTCCTCGAAACCGTCAATGGCTTTGTCGCAGGGGCGCGCTACATGAGTGATGGTGTCGCCCACTTTCACTTCCGTCGAAGTCTTGATGCCGGAGATGATATATCCCACGTTGCCGGCGGAAATCTCCTTGCGCGGGGACATGTCGAGTTTGAGAATACCTATCTCGTCCGCGTCGTACTCCTTGCCGGTGTTGACGAAGCGCACCTGGTCGCCGGTGTGCATGGTGCCGTTCACCACCTTGAAATAAGCGATGATACCGCGGAAGGAGTTGAAAACAGAGTCAAAAACCAGACATTGCAGCGGCGCTTTCGGGTCGCCTTTCGGCGCCGGGATACGCTCTACGATAGCGTCCAGAATCTCCGGCACACCTTCGCCTGTCTTGGCGGAGCAGCGTAGTATCTCCTCGCGCTTGCAACCCAACAGCTCCACTATCTCATCCTCCACGCGCTCGGGCATGGCGTTGTCCATGTCGCATTTGTTGAGCACAGGGATGATCTCCAAGTCGTGCTCAATCGCCATATATAGGTTGCTGATCGTCTGCGCCTGCACACCCTGCGTAGCATCGACAACGAGCACAGCGCCTTCGCACGCAGCGATGGACCGCGAGACCTCGTAGCTGAAGTCCACATGCCCCGGAGTGTCAATCAGATTCAGGGTGTATTCCGAATCTGTCTGTGTTCTGTCAGCGCCAGCGGTCTGTATTCTGTCAGTCGAAGACGGTCTGTACTTCATCTGAATAGCGTGCGATTTGATCGTGATTCCGCGCTCTTTCTCCAGATCCATGTCGTCCAGCACCTGGTTCTCCATCTGCCGTACATCGACAGTCTGGGTTATCTCCAGCATTCGGTCGGCGAGGGTCGATTTGCCGTGATCGATATGCGCAATGATGCAAAAATTACGTATCTTATCCATTTAATAATCGTCCTTTATCTAAGAATTCCTTCTCATTTCCATTTAATCCTATTTATCCAAATTAAAATCGTCCTATTTATCCGGATTAAAATCGGCTGCAAAGTTACTAAAAAAAAATAATATATGCAAGTCCTTGTGCATTTTTTGCGTTTTATCTTTCTATACTCCTTCATCTTTTTAATCCTTTTTTCGTCTCAAAAGGGGGTGATAAGGGGGTGATAAGGGGGTGATTACGGGGTGATTAGGGG
>CALEPS010000163.1 GCA_937910305.1 uncultured Bacteroidales bacterium
GTCAGGCAGGCTATTTCAAGTATCTGGATCACGATTTCTGCGCAATAGATGAAGTACCTTTCGCCAAAACACAGATATAAATGACCCGGATATAAATGACCCGGATATAAATGACCCGGATATAAATGACAAAATGGTAAATGACAAAATAGTAAATCTAAAGGCCGCTCTGCGTCCCTATGCTGATGTTATCATTTTTATGATAACGCTTTTTGCGGCTAATTATTTCTGGAAATGGACTGTTTCGGGCGACGAGAACGGCGATCTGGTCACTTGGTTCGGATGGGATGTCACCGCGCCTTTTGAGTTCATGGCTTGTCATATCGCAAGGGTGGTATATTGGCTTGTCTCCCTCTTCCGGGACACCGCCTTTATGGCTGACGAACATACCATCCGTTTTGTCGGGGGAACAGGGACTTCTATCATCTGGGGATGTACAGCAATAAAGCAGAGCTTCATATGGCTCTGCCTTATCGCTACGGTCCGTCCGTGGATAGTTCGCTTTTCGCCTTTCACCTTTCATTTTTCACCTTTCACTTTAGCGAAGCTCTGGTATATCCCTCTCGGATGGGTATGCTGCTATGCGTTTAATATCCTTAGGATTTTTCTCATAGCGCTGCTTATCGAGCATCATCCGGAATGGTTCCACATGCTGCACGATTACATCTTCAAATATCTGTTCTACGGAATGCTTTTCGGGCTATGGGTTATCTTTGTTGAAAAGATAAGACCTTCGCTTTTACCCAACTGATTATCTTCCATGTCCGGCTCGCCTGCGGTGCGTCGCCTGTCAGTATGTCCGGTACGGCATTTCCTGTCTCCTGCTCCGGATAAACGACCATGTAACTATGCTCCTTGAAGAATTTCTCCAGCATGGTCGGAACCTGCTCGAAGAGCGGGTTGTAGGACGGAGTAGAGGGGCGTGCGTTGATCATCACGATCATGTCGTCCGGCGCCATCTGTTTGGCTATCATCAGTACGTCCTCCCAGTTCTCCATTTCCCGGTATGCGGCACGCAGATATTTGCCTTTGCGGCGGCAGAAAGCCTGTAGCACTTTCTGGCTTTCCTCATTGGTGAAGAATACCACCTTTGCGCCTATCTGGCTGCTCAAACGGCGCACCAGACCGAAGCAGGAGATGAAATCGTGCTCTTTCTCCGCATACAGAGGTACGGCTACCAGAATCCGCGAGATCGTGTTCAGCGGCTGCGCCGGGTGATAGATGATGGCGGCTTTCGACTGTCGGTTGATCAGTTGGGCGGCATCGGCCCAGTCGGTCTCGCTTGCAAACTCAGGAGAAGGCAACTCGCCTAACTCGCTCAACTCGCGCAACTCATATCCCCTGTTTTCGCCTACTGTTATCATCAGCCATGAGTCCTCTTTCTTATCTGCCTCCAGCCGCGCTTCTTCCTGCAACGACAGCCTTTTGGACGCATATTCGGTTACGAAAGAAGCGGTCGTACACAGCACCAGAATCATCAGCACGGCGGCGTTCAGGATCTCGTCGCCGAAGATATGCGACTGATAGCCTATTGTCACGATAGCCAATGTACCTGCGGCGGTGGCATGCGTCAGACCGAACATCAGTCTGCGCTCGTCCGCCTCCAAACGGAACTGTTTCTGGGCAATCCACGAGGCAAGCCATTTGCCCGACAGCTTGGTGACGATCATCACCAGCGCAATGAGCACCGTCTGCCAGCCGCTCCATAGGTAATGCACGTCTATCATCATACCTACGCCTAACAGAAACAGAGGTACGAAGAGGTTGTTGCCCACAAAATTGATGCGCTGCATCACGGGTCCTAAGTTAGGCACCAGCTTGTTGAGCGACACGCCGCACAGAAAAGCGCCTAAGATACCCTCTAACCCTGCCCAGTCGGCAAGCCAGGCACTCATTACCATCATGGTCATCACAATCAGAAAACCGCTTGTAGCATCGGACCGGCGCTTGAAGAAACGCTGTGCCAGCCATGGGAAAGCAACGGTGATCACTGCTACCGTCAGTACGATCTTACCCGCCATCAGCCATCCTTCCGACAACTGAATACCGAATACTGAACACGGATGGCTGACCGCTGATGGCTGATGGCTGGCTATTGCCAGCACCAGCAGCGATAGCGTGATGGTGAACATCGTGCCTCCGATAGCTATGTTGGCGGCGGGGTTTTTCTGAATGCCGTACCGGCTTACGATAGGATAGGTCATCAGGGTATGCGAGCCGTACATCGCTCCGAGAAGACTACTGGTCACCAGGTCAAAACCAAGCGCCAGACTGGTACCGATACCTAAGACAAAAGGCATGATGAAGGAGTAGATACCGAAGAGCACGGCACGAGTCCGTTGCTGGCGGAAGTCATTGATATCCACCTCGATACCGGCTTGCAGCATGATATACAGCATTCCTATCTTGCCTAACATCTGGATTGTGTCGCTACCGCCGAGCCATCCGAAGCCCTTCGGACCGACCAGGATACCCACAATGATAAAACCGACGATACTGGGAATGCGTATCTTCCGGCATATCATTGGTACCAGCAAAATAGCTGCCAACACCAACGCAATAATCGCCAATGGTTCGGTTATCATGAATTCACAATTCTCTACTCTCAATTCTCAACTCTCAATTCTCAATTAAACAAACCGTCCTGTTACGGATTTTTTGTTCTTCCGTATCTCTTCTACGGTGCCTTCTGCTACTATCGTGCCGCCGCCTCTGCCGCCTTCCGGACCCATGTCGATGATCCGGTCGCAGGCTTTGATCACGTCCGTGTTGTGCTCGATGATGACTACCGTGTTGCCTTTGTCCACCAATTGGCGGAGTACTCCCAGCAGCACGCGGATGTCCTCGAAATGCAAGCCTGTGGTGGGTTCGTCTAATATATATAAGGTCTTGCCGGTGGATGGGCGCGATAGTTCGGTAGCCAGTTTGATGCGCTGGCTCTCGCCGCCGGAGAGGCTCGTGGACGACTGACCGAGTTTGATATAGCCTAATCCGACGTCCTGAATGGTTTTGATCTTGCGCAGTATCTTCGGTTGCGGCTCGAAGAACTCCACGGCTTGGTTGACGGTCATGTCCAGCACGTCGGCGATGCTCTTTCCTTTCCATCTTACCTCCAGCGTCTCGCGGTTGTATCGCTGCCCACCGCATACCTCGCACGGCACATACACGTCCGGCATGAAATGCATCTGAATGGTCTTGTAGCCGTTGCCCATACACTCTTCGCACCTGCCGCCCTTGGCGTTAAAAGAGAACCGTCCGGCTTTCCAGCCGCGGATTTTCGCTTCCGGAAGCTGCGCAAACAGTTCGCGGATGTCGTTGAACACATTGGTGTAGGTGGCAGGATTGCTCCGGGGCGTGCGACCGATAGGAGACTGATCGACGTTGATGACCTTGTCGATATATTCGACGCCTTCGATCTTCTCATACGGGAGCGGTTCGGTCTTGGAGCGGTAGAATTTCTGACTCAGGATAGGGTAGAGCGTCTGGTTGATCAGACTGCTCTTGCCGCTGCCGCTCACGCCCGTCACGCAAACCATCATGCCCAATGGAATCTTAACCGTCACGTTCTTGAGGTTATTGCCCGTGCAACCCGACAGGGTGATAAATCGTACAGCAGGCTCTGCCTGCGGTCTTACGGTACCATCAGTTACGGTCTTTTTCCCGTTCAGATACTGCGCCGTCAGCGTGTCTGTCTTCAGCAGTTCGCTTGGTGTGCCGCTGAACAGCACCTTGCCGCCAAGCCTGCCGGCCTTGGGACCTATATCGACGATCCAGTCAGCTTGCCGCATCATCTCCTCGTCGTGTTCCACCACGATGACGGAGTTACCCAGATCGCGCAACTCTTTCAGGCTCTTTATCAACCGCTCGTTGTCGCGCTGGTGCAGACCGATGGAAGGCTCGTCCAGGATATACAGTACGTTCACCAACCTGCTTCCTATCTGCGTCGCCAGACGGATGCGCTGGCTCTCGCCGCCGGACAGACTCTCGCTGCTGCGTCCCAGACTGAGGTAGCTCAACCCCACCGACTGCATGAACCGCAACCGAGCGCATATCTCTTTCAGTATCGGCTCCGCGATGGCTTTCTGCTTCTCGGACAACTGAGGGTCGAGGGTCTCCAGCTCCTGCAGCAGCACGTCAATATCCATCTCAGACAAATCGGCGATATTGTATTTCCCGATGCGGTAACTCAGTGCCTCTTTGCTCAGCCGCTTGCCGCCGCATTCCGGACATACCACCCATTCTTCTTTCTCTTCCTCCTCGTCACCCGTAACCGATAACCCGTCACCCGTAACCGCTTGCAATTCCTCCCACCAGTTCTCCTGCCGGATGGCTTCGTCAATGTCCTCCTTTGTACTTTGTACATTGTCCCTTTGTACCTTCCCCAGTCCTTTGCAGCACGGGCACCATCCGGACGGGCTGTTGAAAGAGAAGGTATGCGGAGCCGGTTCCTGGTAGCTCAATCCCGTCTCCGGGCACATCAGACTCCGGCTGAAAAATCTTACAGCAGGCTGAGCCTGCGGTCTTTCAGCGGAGCGGTCTTTCAGCGTAAGCGGTCTTTCAGGCGAAGCCGGTCCGGTTGCATCTAAGCATGCAACCATCATCACGCCGTTTCCTTGCGTCATCGCCCGATCCACGCTCTGCCGCAACCGACGGGTGTCTATCTCCTTCGTACTTTGTACATCGTCACTTTGTACTTTTAATCGGTCCACCACAGCTTCTATTGTGTGCGTCTTATAACGGTCCACTTTCATGCCCGGTACGATCTCCTGCACCTCGCCGTCCACACGCACATGCACGTAGCCTTTCTTGCGCAGCGTCTCAAAGAGCTCCTTGTAATGCCCCTTGCGTCCGTTCACCAGCGGCGCCAGAAGCAGGATCTTCTTGCCCGCATATTCGTTCTTTATCAGTTCGATGATCTGCTCGTCGGTGTAATGCACCATCTTCTTGCCGGACAGATACGAATAGGCTTCTCCGGCGCGCGCGAACAGCAGACGAAGGAAGTCATACACCTCCGTCACTGTGCCTACCGTCGAACGGGGGTTCTTGCTCGTCGTCTTCTGGTCGATGGAGATGACGGGGCTGAGACCGGTGATCTTGTCCACATCGGGACGCTGCATCTGTCCGATGAAACCGCGGGCGTAGGAAGAGAACGTCTCCATATACCGCCGCTGACCCTCGGCGAAGATCGTGTCGAAAGCCAACGACGACTTACCCGAACCGCTCAGTCCGGTGATCACCGTCAGTTTCTTGCGGGGAATGGACACACTGATATTCTTCAGGTTGTGCACCCTCGCACCGATCACTTCTATCTTTCCTTCGTCATTCGCCATGACTCGCTCTTTTACCTTTTGTCTTTTTCCGGCTACAAAGGTACTGCTTTTTTTTGAGATATGCAAGAAAAAAGCGAAAAAGCAAATAAAAATCGCCCCGAAAGACGATTTTTCACAAATTCCCAATTCTCAATTCTCAATTCTCAATACCTCCCGCCCTTTCTTCTCCCCTCTTTGTTCAGTGCGCAGGTCGTCAGGCCTGCGTTCTTTCTTTCTCCCCTTTCACCTCCTTGGTCCTTGGGGCTAAGAATTTTTAATTTTTAATTTTTAATTTTTAATTTTGAATTCTCAAAGGACTCTTTACGGACTCTTTACGGACTCTTTTGCTGGTCTCGATGCTGAACTTTTCGTTTCTAAGTTATTCTCCGGATCTACTAATTTCCAGAACGCGGCGATACTGCCTTTGCTCGCCAGCGCATCATCTATAGATTGTGCTTGTGCCATAAGGGGACAATTTTTTTTAAATTTATTATATAATAAATTATTTTTTTTAAAAGAGGATTAATTGTCCCTGCATAGTATTTCTCTTTTGGTTCTTTTCTCTTTTAGCCGTCAAGTCAGTTTCATTGCGCGGGTGTAACTCCAGATGGTGTCGATGCGCATGGACCGTCACCCGCCACCCGTAACCCGTCACCCGTAACCGGTAACCCGTCACCCGTCACCTGTAACCCGTAAATCCAGCGATAAAATCGCTTCTTTTGCAAAAAAAATACCCGAACGCTTGCATATGTGAAATTTTTGTTGTACCTTTGCGCCGATTTTGTCAAGTTGAGTTTGCAAAGAGCGAAGAACAAAGAACGCTTCGCTCCGAGAGAAAAGAACAAAGACATTATTTAAACACCTTAATATAATACAATTATGGCTAAAGTTTATCATGCAAATGAGATCAAGAACGTCGCAATGTTGGGCGGTTCGGGATCAGGTAAAACGACTCTGATGGAGTCGATGTTGTTCGAAAGCGGGGTTATCAAACGCCGCGGTGCGATAGAGACACAATCCACCGTGTGCGACTATTTCCCGGTAGAGAAAGAGTACGGCTACTCCGTCTTCTCAACGGTATGTAACATCGAGTTCGAGGGCAAGAAACTGAATATCATTGACTGCGCCGGTAGCGATGACTTCTGCGGCGGCACCGTAGCAGCCTTGCAGATGTGCGGATCCGCGCTCATCGTCCTTTCCGCAAACGGAGGAGTAGAGGTAGGAACCCAGAATAACTTCCGTCTCGTAGAGAAAGCACACAAACCGCTGGCTTTCGTAATCAACAAATGCGACCATCAGGACGCAGATTTCGAGCGCACTTTCAACCAACTGAAAGAGAACTTTGGCAATAAATGTACTTTGATTCAATTCCCCGTCAACGCCGGTGCCGGCTTCAATGCCGTAATCGACGTACTGAAGGGTAAGATGCTTGTATGGAAACCCGAAGGCGGTGCTCCTGAACTCAAGGACATCCCAGCCGAGTACGCAGACCGCGTAGAGGAGATGCGTTCGCAGCTGTCCGAGGCAGCCGCAGAGGCAGACGAGACGCTGCTGGACAAGTTCCTGGGCGAAGGACTGACCGACGAAGAGATCATGCACGGACTCAAATCCGTCTATGCGGACGGGTCGATGTATCCGGTGATATGCTGCTCCGGACTCAAGGATATGGGTGTGCGCCGGCTCATGGACTTCCTCAACGGCATGGCTCCCAGCCCCTCGCAGTTCAGTTATCCTACCGTGGACGGCAAGAAAATCAGTCCGGACGCCGCTGCTCCGACGAGCCTCTATGTCTTCAAGACTTCCGTTGAACCGCATATCGGAGAGGTCAACTATTTCCGTGTAATGCAGGGAACCGTGCATAACGGCGACGACCTGCAGAACATGGAGCGCGGCTCGAAAGAGCGTATCTCGCAGCTCTATCAGGTAGCAGGTTCCATCCGCGTGCCGGTTGACGAGTTGGCAGCAGGAGATATCGGTGCTACTGTCAAACTCAAAGACACCCGTACCGGCAATACCCTCAACGCCAAAGAGTGCGACAACCAATACGCACCTATCAGTTATCCGCAGCCGCGCTACCGCCGCGCTATCAAGCCGGTGACCGAGAGCGACGCAGAGAAACTGGCTGCGCTCCTGACACGTTATCACGAGGAGGACCCGACATGGATCGTTGAGCAGTCCAAAGAGCTCCGCCAGATGATCGTTTCCGGTCAGGGCGAGTTCCACCTCCGCACCCTCAAATGGCGTCTGGAAAACAACGACAAGATGCCGATCGAGTTCAGCGAACCGCGTATCCCGTACCGTGAGACCATCACCAAGGCTGCGCGTGCAGACTACCGTCATAAGAAACAGTCCGGCGGTGCCGGTCAGTTCGGAGAGGTACACCTCATCGTTGAACCCTATGAGGAAGGAGTACCTGTCAAAGAGACCTATAAATTCGGCAACCAAGAGTACAAAGTGTCCGTCAAAGACCAGCAGGAGATCAACCTGGAGTGGGGTGGCAAACTGATCATCATCAACTCCATCGTCGGCGGTGCTATCGATGCACGTTTCATCCCTGCTATCGTAAAAGGTATTATGGACCGAATGGAGCAAGGACCTCTGACCGGTTCTTACGCCCGCGACGTGCGCGTCATTATTTATGACGGTAAGATGCACCCGGTTGACTCGAACGAAATCTCGTTCCGTCTGGCAGGCCGTAACGCCTTCGCGCAAGCCTTCAAAGAGGCGAACCCGAAAGTGCTGGAGCCGGTTTATGACCTGGAGGTCTTCGTGCCGTCCGAGATCATGGGTGATGTGATGAGCGACATCAACGGCCGCCGCGGTATGGTAATGGGTATGGAGACAGAGAAGAGCTTCACCCGCCTCAAAGCGCAAGTGCCTCTGAAAGAGCTGGCTTCGTACTCCACGACACTCTCGTCGCTCACCGGAGGACGCGCTACCTTCACCATGGCGTTCAACTCCTACCAACTCGTTCCGGCTGACGTACAAGAGAAACTGCTTGCCGCTTACGCCGCTTCGCAGACAGAGGAAGAATAAAATCATGTACGAAGGACAGATGTACGATGTACGATGTACGATGTACGATGTACGATGTACGATGTACCAAGGGACTAAGTACAAAAGAAAAGAGCCGCATTCCGCGGCTCTTTTTAATTCTCAATTCTCAATTCTCAATTCTCAATTCTCAACTTACTTCCCCGGGCTGGCGTTGAAACTGTATGCCACGCCGATGGCGTGCTGGAACGACCGTTCCTCCGTCAGAATGATCTTCTGGCTGTTGGGCTTCACATTCACGTCACGGTCGTATCCGTAGTTGAAACGGTAGTAGAAATCCAGCGAACTGCGTCTGGTGAGCCTCCAAACGACACCCAATCCTGTGCGCACACGGCGGACGTATTGGTGACCGCTGTTAGTAGGGTCATTATTGGTGTAATACTGCTGCAACTCATTGGCATTCAGCGTATTGACCACCTCGCACCAGATATAGGGCTTGAGCGGCTTGCTGACCGCATGGTACGCCACTTCTACCTTGCTCCTCAGATACCAGTCCGCGCGGTTATGCTCATAGCACCCCGTAGCGGTATGGAGGTCGATATCGCCCATGCGGATCTCTGTCATAAACCGCTCACGGAGCGAGAAAGACCAATTCTCATAACGGTACGAACCGGTGACGCCGAAGAAGACCCGGTGGCGCATGATCTTCTCTACCGCCGTCGTGTCTTTCTTCATCAGTTTCAGTACATACCCCGCGTCGGCTTTGATGTATTTAAACTGCGGGTGCTTGTAACTGAGAGTGAGGGTGGTGTAGGACTTGTTGAAATCCGGTCCGAGCAATGCAGTGGTTGTGCCTGAGGTCGTCTGCAGAGCAGTGGAGTTGACCATGTCGAAACGCAGATCCTCGTCCAGCGATAGACCGAGACCGTTGTCCCAACGCCAATGCACATCCGCTCCCACGCGCAACTGGGCACTATGGGAAGTAGAATTGCGGGTCTCGGTATAATTCCATCCGTAGGCGTACAGCGGCAAAAAAAACAGGAAGAGTAGGGCTTTCGACCTTCGGCTTTCGACTTTCGACTTTCGACTTTCGACTATTGACTTTATTCTTCTCATTTGAATTTCGTTATTTGGTCAATGGAATTATGAATCTTGCCTTTCTCCAGCTTGTAACTCACGTTGATATAAGCCACATCGCGCAGAAAATCAATGTGTCCGATCTCTACATCTACGATCTCCAAGCCGGTACGCTCTTTGAGGTCTGCCAACAGTTCAGCCCTGCGTTCGGGCTTAATGTTCTCGATCTTCTCATAGAGGATGATTTTCTTCGACAGATGGTTGCGCACCTGCCATGCTTCAAATATCCAAGCCATGCAGACAATGATGATGTTCGCAATCAGCAACAGGTACCACGCCAAGCCGTCCGCCTTGAGACTCAGTGAGTTGATCACCGAGACCGCGATAACGAGAAACATGTAGTTCATTTCACGCATCGGCACGGTTTCCGTTCTGTAACGGATCATGCCGAAGATAGCGAACAGACCGAGTACGAAACCGGTCTGGATGTCCAGTATCTGCATCAGCCACAGCAGCAGGAACATACCGGACGAGAACAGCATAAACTGCACATAATAGTCGCGCCGGCGGCTGTAGCGGAAATAAACACCGTAGAGCAAGATCCACGATACCAGCAGGTTAAAGAGGAACATGAGCGGCATGGTGATGATGTTTTCGCTGATACCGATAAAATCAGCAATGGAATGCATGAGATACGAAATGCTGTCGCTTGTGCCGAAACGCTCGGCGATAGACGGATCGTTCTCTAAAAACTCCAACGTGGGGTTGGCTAAATCTACTTGAAATAACATATTTCTTAAACTTTTTACTTATTTACTTATAAAACTTCTTTCAACTCTCAACTTTCAACATTCAACTCTCTAAAAGCATTTTCTCAATCAGACGGATCTTTTTCTTGAATCGGTTGCGTTTGAGCCCCGGTGTGGTGAGCGCCGTACCGATACAGTATTTGCTGATTTTGAACGGGTGGACGCGGTGGGCAAGCATGATGTCCGTCATTCGCGAAGGTACGTTGCCGTCGCGTTTGAGTTCGATAATCACCAGGTCGCTGAAACTCATTACCTCGCCGCTCACCACATTGTCCCATACCAGGTCCATGTCGATCGTCAGCCGTTCGGTCTTGGCTTTGTTGACCAGCGTGATACGATGGAATTTGGTCCATAGATGCGGACTGATGCTATCCCATGTATAACGGCTCTTGGTGTCGATAAACCCGGCTACGGTCACTTCTTCGTCCGGACGGCGTTTGTGCTTCAGGACGCTCTTTGTCTCGGCGCAGATGTCGAAACCCGGCACCACGATGCGTTTCTTGCTGGTGCGGCCCTTGTTGTTCTTGCGCTTGATCTCCAGAAAAGTCAGGTTGCTGTCCACGTACTGCCGCACGCGGATCTTCTGGCGCACTAATTGCCGGTCATGGTGGCGGAGGTACATATCCATGTCCTCTGTGTCGTAGTACATGGTGTCGTAGGTGGCAATCCGCTTGCCGTCTATCTCCTGGGCATAGTAATCCTCTTTCGCCATTTCCAGAATAGACGGCAAAACCGCAATCGGCACCGCATATTTGGTGTCGATGCGATTCATCAGTTTAACGCCCTCCATCTCGCTTAGGCTGATGGGGGAAAAAGAGGCTATTATATCTGCAATCTGTGCCATCTGTCTCTCCCTCCCCTTGTGGGGAGGGCTGGGGTGGGGTTACTTATCAGAGAAGATATATTCGAATACCTTGACGGAGAAGAGTTTTCCATTCGGCAGATAGTTGTATTGTTTCGCTTTCGTGCCGTCCTCGTTCCATTCGTACTTGCGGATGCGTACAGGACGGTTGCGGTCGTTGTATTCAACCTCCTCCACAACCTTACCGGTGACATCGTCATAGGTGCTGGTCACGCGGCTGCGCTGACCGTAGGAAGCATACTCGATCTCCTCGATACAGCGTCCCTGCGCATCATATACCTTCACGTGGTCCAGCCAGCGCGTCTTGGTCTTGGCGTCGGTGTTCCATTCTTTGACGGTGAGGTTCTTGCGTTTCTCGCGTTTTGCCAATTGCTCCGGAGTCAACAGACTCTGAGCCGTAGCCGTACCTGCTAATAAGATACAAACTAAAATATAAATGAACTTTTTCATTACTATCAACTTCTTTCAACTTTCAACTTTCAACTTTCAACTTTCAACTTTCAACTCCCATCACCATCCGCCGGGACCGTGTCCACCTCCGCCACCGCCGGGACCGCCGCCGGAGTTGCCTCCGCTATAGCTGTTCAGCGAGACGGAAGAGCCGCCGCTGACGGAAGCAGGGTAGTAACCCATACCGTTGAAGATCGCAGTGCCGGATGCTGTTACACCGGATTTGAGAGTAGGCGTTGAAGCGCCGGAAACGACCAGACCGCTACCGCCGCTGGACGGAGTCTTGAAGGCGAACACATCGCTTCCTACGGTCAAGGCGTACCATGTGTTCTTGCTCCATGAGGAAGCCGAATAGCAACTCTGGCTGAGACTTGCACCGCTCTCTAATCCGCCTATCGCAACAATCGTACCGCCTTGGACGTAAAGCTTCTTACCGCCTTCCGTGTTGGCGTCCAACGCCACTTCCGGCGATGAGGAACCGATCGCATAGACCACTCCGCCTTTGATATACATATTGCCGTTCGAGTCAATACCGTCATTGCCCGTGGAGTAAGCCATGACGCAACCGCCGCTGATGGTCAGATCGCCCGCAGAGTTGATAGCGTCGTCCGAAGACTGTACATACACTTTGCCGCCGGAGATAGTGATCGTACCTTTGGCTTCCATGCCTTCCGGAGTGCTGCTGTCGGAAGAGGACGAACCGCCCCAACCGCCTCTGCCGCCGGAGGTTGAAGTACCGGTGCAGATCAACTGGATATCGCCGTCCGAGATAGTGATGTTACCTGCGGAAATGATAGTGTTGTTCTCTTTCTTGCCGGCTTTGATACATTTGTATTGGCTGGTCACGCGGATCGTGCCGCCTAATATATTCACGTTTCCGAATGCCACGATGCCTTTGTCCCCTGCTTTGGTGATAGTGATCTCGCCGCCGGAGATAACGATATTCGTCGTGTCGCTCTGAATACCGTCCGCATCAGCTGTGATTGTCAGAGTACCGCCTGCAATAGTGATCGTCGAGTCGCACTGTACACCGTCGCTTCCGGCCGTGATAGTGGTCGTGCCGCCGCTGATATACAACGCGTCGTTGGCGTGCAGACCGTCGCTCGCGGCATTCAGTACAAACGTACCAGCTTCGCTCGTCAGATGGATATAGTCGTCACTCGCGATAGCGTGTTTGTAATTGCCTTTGACAGTCAATGTGCCCGAACCGGAGAAGATCAGCTGACCCTCGCTGAAGAACGCCGCCTTGCGGTCCTCTGTTGAGGAGGCGTAACTGCTGCCGTCCGTCAGACTGTTCGTGCCGTTCACTACCACATAGCATTTCTTGTGGCATTGGTTGTTAATCGCCGGACCGTCCGAACAGGTCAGCGTCAGACCGTTCAGCACGATCTGCTGTTTGATAGAGCCGTAAATGGAGATCTGTCCTGTTCCGTTACCGCTCAGTATATACGTTACCAGCCGCGTCACGGCGGAGTTGATCGTCACATAACCGTTCTCGTTCGTAACCGTGATACTGTCGATTGCGCCGGTCACGGAAGCTTCGCTGCCACTCCATGAAATATACAAGGTGTCAGACCAGACTTGGTTGGTGACATCATTGTCTGTGGTGTCATTCACTTCGCCGGAACCGCTGTCCGTCGTTCCGCTGTTGTTAGTCGGCGCATTGTACTCTGTGCAGGCTGCCATCCCGACAACCGTCAGCACTAACCATAAAATCTTTTTCATATATCTTTATATCTTTTGACTTTCGACTTTTGACTTTTGACTTTCGACTTTTGACTTTTGACCTGCAAAAATTGTGCAAAAGTACACATAATTTATGAAACGAGCAAAAAAATACACCTTTTTCTTAATAAAAGTATTGAATCTATTAAGAAATAACCCTGTTCCCCTTCCTGTATAGCGGAGCACTTGTATGATGTCTCGTACTTTGATGAATTGTTCATCCGTCAAAGTGAGTGCCGGGCGGTGGTGGTATTTCTGGTAGTCGATGAATGACTCGCGGTGGATAATACTCTTGTACATGGACGGAGAGATGATGATGAGCGTAGCGCGGTAATCAGGAGAGACGGTACTGTAGGTGAATATATGGTTCGGAAGCGTCACGCCTATGTCTTGGGGCGCAAAATGACGAGGCTGCAGGTCGTACATAAAAGTCGCGCTGCCAACCGTGCACATGCCTATAACCAGATTTTCGGACTGAAAAGGACGTTCTTTGGTCGGCATTGAACCCACTTCCACTACTACCACGCCCTGTTGGTCGATATGGTCTTGAAACAGGATAGGGTGTTGCTTTTCGGGTATGGTTTGCATAGTCGTCTCTCTAAAATGAGTGTTTTTGTTAATAAAAAGCGTACAAAGATACTGCTTTTTTTTTATTCTGCCAAAAAAAAGAGACTTTTTCGTAATAATTCGCTTCCATAACCCATTTTATGGCTGCTATGCCTATCAAGATATTATAAAAACATTGCCTTTGGCATAATTTTTGTTATAAATAACAACTGATGCACCCTTTACTTTTAATATTGGTCATTGTCCTGGTCACGGTATTGCTGCTGTGGCTCGTTTTCGGCATCAACTGGCGCAGTATGCGCAATTATGAGCGCAGGCACCAGCGTTTTCTTTCTAGATTTCGGGCGGAGGGAACGGAACAACTGAAAAAACTGTTTTTCGGAGCGGTGGAACTCTCGGACATAGAAGAACATTTCCGTCCGTTAGCGCAGTATCTGGCAGCCAACGAGAGATTAGGAGTCAGCACAACGGACGAGGTAGAAGTCATCACTTCCGGCAAACGCAAGTATGATCTGCTCATGCGTGATCTGAGCAATGCCAAAGAGTCTATCCACATGGAGTATTACCATTTCGGTATTGACCGGGAGAGCCGTTCGGTCCGCCGCATGCTCATGCAAAAGGCGCGAGAGGGTGTCAAAGTGCGGTTTATCAACGAAAACATAGGTAATTTTCCTATTCCGAATATCTATTTCCAATGGATGCGCCGTGCCGGAGTGGAGGTCGTCAATTTCAGCAACACGGGACTTTCGCTCCTGAAATTCCTGACGACTCTGAGTTACCGCGACCACCGCAAGATAGTGGTGATAGACGGCAGGATAGGCTATACGGGAGGCATGAACATCACCGCCAATTATTTCCGCTACTGGAGGGACACCCACTTGCGCCTCATCGGCGATGCGGTGGCGGGATTGCAAGTGGCATTCTTGGACACCTGGCTGGCGGCAGGAGGACGGCTGGACAAGGATCTGGCTACGTTCTTTCCGATGGTGCAAGACGGGAAGAGACCTGCCGGCAAGGAGAAACAACTGCTTACCCAGATAGTGCCGGACGACCCCTTAGCGCCCGAACCCGTGCTGCAGACGGCTTACGAATGGGTGCTCCACCATGCCGTAAAATACGTGTGGTTTCAGAGCCCTTATCTGGCGCCGCCACCATCGCTCCTCAACGCTATGCGCAGCGCAGCGGCGCGCGGGGTGGATGTACGGATAATGATTCCCGAGGTGTGTGATACGAAAATAATGCGGCCTATCAATCATGCTTATTATGCCGATCTGATGGAGGCGGGAGTCAAGGTGATGATCCGTAGCGGACAGTTCAACCATAGCAAGACTTTTGTTTGCGACGACTACCTCTCCTGCATCGGCTCTACGAATCTGGATTACCGCAGTTTCGGAATAGATTTCGAACTCAATACTTTCTTCTATGACCGCGGCATGGCGCAGCACCTGAAGCAACTCTTCGAAGCCGACCTGCAGCTTTGCCACCTGCTCACGCCCGAAGAAGCAAAGGCTACTCTCTGGCAGCGATTCATGCGCAACATCGCACCTATAACGTAACCTCTCTATGCGAGAACTCGCACCCGCAATACTGCTGGTTATAGAACCGGTATTCCTTCAGTAATTCGTTTCGCCGTTCCTGCAGGCCGTCTTTGCGCCAGTTCTGCGCCCAGAAAGAGACAGGCTCGTGTACCGCGCTGTCCGCCGGATAGCGGTTGACCATTTCTGCGGCACGCTGACCCGCCGCGTTGATTTGGTCCAAGTTCTTCCATCGTGAAGAAGCAAGGGTGGTGGCGAAGAAGGGGATATCCAACTCTTGCGCTTTGCGGGCGGTATGGAAAAGCCGGTGGTAGAAACATGCTTCGCACCGTTTCCCCCGCTCCGGCTCGTGCTCCAGCCCTTCTACGGCGCGAAGCCACTGTTCATGACACCAGTCATCGTCTATCCATTGGATTCCCAGACTCTCTGCATGACGCTTGCTCTCGTTCTTGCGGATCTCATACTCCTCGAACGGGTGTATGTTCGGATTATAATAATAGATCACCGGCTCGACCCGATGCGCCAGCAGCCATTCTACAATAGCGCTGGAACAGGGGGCGCAGCACGCGTGCAGCAGCACTTTCGAACACCCCTCAGGAATGATAATTGCAGGTTGTTTGGACATATTGGCTGCAAAATTACGAAAAAATTTTGATATATGCAAAAAAAGTTGTATCTTTGCACGCAAAATGACCAAATAGTAAATGACTAAATTGTAAATGTCTTTATGAATACAAACTTTGGATTTGTCCGAGTGGCGGCAGCAGTGCCATCCATGAAAGTGGCAGACTGCCGTTACAACGCCGAGCAGATTCGTGCTCAGATAGACGAAGCGATTGCTGAAGGCGTTGAGGTGATCTGTTTTCCGGAACTCAGTCTGACGGGCTACACATGTGCGGATTTGTTTTTCACCCAGCAGCTTCAGCAAAGCTCCATGCGTGAACTGGAAACCCTGTGCGACTACACCCGTGGTAAGGCTATTATCGTGCTGGTAGGGGCTCCTATGCCGGTGGACAACGATTTATACAACTGCGTTTTCGTCATGACGGACGGCGAGGTAATGGGTGTGGTACCCAAAGTGAACCTGCCGAACACCGGTGAGTTCTATGAAAAACGCTGGTTCACTTCCGGCCGTGCGGCGCGCGAATACAAACCCGGAGGAGTGGAGCCGCGCATTCCGAAGATAGAGATATGGAGCGGAGAAGTGCCGTTCGGAACAGACCTTCTCTTCTGCACACGCAACTATGCCTTCGGAGTAGAGATATGCGAGGATCTGTGGTCGCCGCTGCCGCCTTCTACCCAACTGGCTATCCAGGGGGCGGAGATCATCTTCAACCTCTCGTCCAGCAACTGTCTGGTAGGCAAGCATGCTTTCCGCCGCCAGATGATCACCCAGCAGAGCGCGCGCGTGCATTGCGGCTACGTCTATACCTCGTCAGGAATAGGCGAGTCCACAACGGATGTGGTGTATTCCGGCAGTACCTATATAGCAGAGAACGGAGAGATGTTATGCGAAGGCGAACGGTTCCAGCGGATCAGTTCCATGGTCATTCAGGAGATCGACGTGGAGCGGCTCCGGACGGATAGACAGCGCAACACCAATTTCACCAAAGACAAGACCGGTCATTACCGTCATATCAACGTAGCGCCGATCGAGCGCGAGGAAGAGTTTACGGCGCCTATTCACCGTTCGTTCTCTACCGCGCCGTTCCTGCCTAAGAAAGGCGATGAGGACCAGTACTGCATGGATATTTTCTCGATTCAGACCTCCGCTCTCGCGCGCAGATGGGAACATACGCACGCCGAGACACTCGAGATCGGTATATCCGGCGGACTGGACAGCACGCTGGCTTTGCTGATCTGTGTGCAGACGGCGGACCTCTTGGGCTATGACCGCTCGCGTATAGTAGGGGTGACCATGCCCGGATTCGGTACGAGCGACAGAACATACCAGAACGCACTCCGGCTGATGGAAGAGCTCGGTATTACCCACCGCGAGATATCTATCCGGGAGACCACGACGCAGCATCTGAGCGATATAGGCCATGATATGGAAAACCATGACATCACCTATGAGAACGCCCAGGCACGTGTGCGCACGCTTATTCTGATGGATCTGGCGAATGAACTGAACGGACTGGTGATAGGTACAGGCGATCTGAGCGAACTGGCACTTGGATGGTGTACGTACAACGGCGACCAGATGTCGATGTATTCTGTCAATGCCGGTATTCCCAAGACGCTTGTGCGGTACCTCGTGCGCTATGCGGCGGAGAACCTCTATGGCGAACCGCTCCGCTCGATCCTGCTGGATGTATGCGATACACCTGTTTCGCCGGAGTTGCTGCCTACGGACGAGAACGGCGAGATAGCGCAGAAGACCGAAGACAAGGTAGGTCCGTACGAACTGCACGATTTCTTCCTCTTCTATTTCCTCCGCTTCGGTTTCACACGCGAGAAGATTAAATACATGGCGTGCCAGGCTTTTGAGGACCAGTATGATGAGGCTACTATTGACAAATGGCTGGCTATTTTCATGCGCCGTTTCTGCACCCAGCAGTTCAAACGCTCATGTATGCCTGACGGACCGAAAGTAGTGAGTGTTTCCCTGTCTCCAAGAGGAGACTGGAGAATGCCGTCTGACGCGTCTTGTATCTGACACGGCTCGTAATATCGAAATAACGAAATATCGTAATATCGAAATATCGAAATATCGAAAAATGATTAAAAATAATTTCCCCATTCCCAATACCTTCGGGCTTCCGGTGAAGGCAAAGATTTTCGCTGAATATAGTTCGGTGGAGGAGTTGCGCGACTTGCTGAAACGCTATCAAGGCGAGCGGTTGTTGCATATCGGGCAGGGTTCCAACCTTCTTTTTACCGAAGATTTCGACGGCATGGTGCTACATTCGGCTATGCGTCGTGCGCGCTGCGTCAGTGAGGACAACGACCATGTATGGATAGAGGCGGATAGCGGACTGGTACTGGACGAACTGATTGAGCAGTTGTGCGACATGGGGATATCCGGTCTGGAGAACCTGAGCTATATTCCCGGAGAAGTAGGGGCGTCGGCGGTACAGAACGTAGGAGCCTATGGCGTGGAAGTGAAGGATGTGATTGAGTCGGTTCGCGCTGTAGCTGTAGCAGATGGAGCGGAGCGTGTCTTCACCAATGCCGAGTGTCATTACGGCTATCGGGACAGTATTTTCAAGAACGATT
This sequence comes from uncultured Bacteroidales bacterium, assembly GCA_937910305.1. Lineage (GTDB taxonomy): Bacteria > Bacteroidota > Bacteroidia > Bacteroidales > Paludibacteraceae > Colicola. The sequence goes on from CALEPS010000163.1 coordinate 18,548, forward strand.
TACGCGGACAATACATCATCACACACGTTGTTTACAAGCTCAATAAGCATTTCGAGCCGAAGTTGGATTACGGCAATTTGCGCAGCGAAGCAGGAGATAAACCAACGCCAATGTCTGTTCGCAAGGCGGTTGTCCGCATCCGTAAGCAAAAACTGCCGGAGGTGTCGGAACTCGGCTCAGCAGGATCGTTCTTCAAGAACCCCATTGTCTCACGGGAGAAATACGAGACACTTACGAGACAGATACGAGACGATAGCATTCCCCATTACGAGCAGGAGGGAGGGATAAAAATACCTGCGGCATGGCTCATTGAGCAATGCGGATGGAAAGGCAAAATGATGGGTGGCGCGCAGTGTTACGAGAAACAGCCGCTGGTGCTGGTTAACCGCAACAACGCCACGCCGGAAGATATTATCAATCTCGCTGCCGCTATCTGCAAGGACGTAAAAGACAAGTTCGGCATAGAAATATCACCCGAAGTGAACTATATATAATTAAAAATTACGAATTAAAAATTACGAATTACGAATTAAAAATTACGAATTACGAATTACGAATTGAGATATGGCTACATTTGTAATCGAAGGCGGACATAAACTCCATGGCGCAATTACTCCGCAAGGCGCAAAGAACGAGGCACTGCAAGTGCTTTGTGCCGTGTTGTTGACCCAAGAGACGGTCATTATTGACAACCTGCCGAATATATTGGACGTAAACAACCTCATCGATCTGCTCGGTTCGATAGGTGTGACGGTGGAGAAACTGGCGAAAGGCAAGTTTGCTTTTACGGCGGCTAATCTGGACACGGCATACCTCCGTTCTGCGGATTTCCTCAAGAAATGCAACAAACTGCGCGGTTCGGTCATGCTGATAGGTCCGCTCTTGGCGCGGCTCGGGGAAGTGACGTACGCCAAGCCAGGAGGAGACAAGATAGGACGCCGCAGGCTGGATACACATTTCCAGGGAATGGTCAACCTCGGTGCTACCTTCACCTACGACCAGGACCTGCTTGCATATCATTTTGAAGGCAAAAACCTCAAAGGCGCCTATATGCTGCTGGACGAAGCGTCCGTCACCGGTACGGCGAACATAATCATGGCTTCTGTCCTCGCGAAAGGAACAACAACGATATATAACGCCGCCTGCGAACCCTACGTGCAGCAACTATGCCGGCTGCTCAATAATATGGGGGCAAAGATCAGCGGAGTAGGGTCTAACCTCCTGACGATAGAAGGAGTCAAGTCTCTTCACGGCGCACAGCATAAACTGCTGCCGGATATGATTGAGGTCGGCTCGTTCATCGGCATGGCGGCTATTACAGGCTCGGAACTCCGCATAAAAGATTGCAATCTTAGAGTTCCTTCTTCGGAGTCCCTTTCTCCCTCCCTTGTGGGGAGGGCCGGGGTGGGGTTTGGTTCTGTGTTGGGAATAATTCCTGACGCTTTCCGCAGATTAGGAATACGCATTGACGAAGACGGCGACGATCTTGTTATTCCGGCTCAGGAACATTACCAGATTGAGTCTTTCCTTGACGGCTCGATCCTCACGGTTGCAGATGCGCCCTGGCCCGGTCTCACGCCGGATTTGCTGTCCGTCCTCTTGGTGGTAGCTACGCAAGCCAAAGGGTCGGTACTCATTCACCAGAAGATGTTCGAATCCAGGCTCTTCTTTGTGGACAAACTGATTGATATGGGAGCCCAGATCATCCTCTGCGATCCGCACAGGGCAGTGGTGATAGGGCATGACCATACGCGCCAGCTGAAACGCAATAACATGACTTCGCCGGATATACGTGCCGGTATTGCTATGCTTATTGCCGCCATGAGTGCTGATGGTATCTCCAAGATTGACCACATAGACCAGATCGACCGCGGCTACGAAGACATCGAACACCGCCTCAATGCCATCGGGGCTTGTATCAAACGGGAGGATTGATAGCGAAGTGTCTGCATCCGGGTACGTGCCGGTCATGAGATACCCTCGACAACCACTAAGTATCACTAAGAACCACTAAGAACAACTAACGTTTAATTTTTCGAACAGAGCGTTCGAAAAAGATAATATGAGACGAATACTGACTATATTATTGGCAATTTTGCCGCTAATGGTGGCGGCGCAGATGGTGCAGCCTGTCAAATGGAGCGGAGAAGAGATAGGTGACAGCGTGCGGCTGAAGGCTGCCATCGAGCCGAACTGGCACATGACGATTATTGAGTTCGGCGACAGAGAGTACGAACAGGAGTTCACGGACTCGTTTGTGGTTACAGTCGCTAAAGCCGATCTCACGCCGATACGTTTCAATGCCTGCGACGACAAGATGTGTACTGCGCCGGAGGTGTGGTCTTTCGAGAGTACAGACCGCTCCGCTGACAGAGTACAGAAAACAGACCGAATCGCCAATGACGGGAGGTCGTTGTGGGTGATATTCCTGTTGGGCTTGTTGGGCGGATTATTGGCGATCTTTACGCCTTGCGTATGGCCGATTATTCCTATGACCGTTTCGTTCTTCTTGAAGAAAGGCGGCGGACTGCGGGACGCTGTTCTATACGGATTGAGTATCATTATTCTATACGTAGGTTTTGGTCTGTTGGTTACGGTTCTTTTTGGTGCATCGGCGCTTAATGACCTCAGTACCAACGCCGTAGTGAATATCATTTTCTTCCTGATACTTGTTATTTTTGCACTGTCGTTTTTCGGATTGTTTGAAATCACATTACCTGACAGTTGGTCCACGGCGCTGGATAGCAAAGCGCGCAACACAGGCGGATTCCTTTCTATCTTGCTCATGGCGTTCACGCTGGTCATTGTCTCTTTCTCCTGTACAGGTCCGATCATAGGCACGCTGTTGGTCGAAGCTGCCGGACGCAGTCTCTTGGCTCCGGCGATAGGAATGTTAGGTTTTGCGATAGCACTGGCACTGCCGTTCTCGCTGTTTGCCATGTTCCCGCAGTGGCTTAAACAGGCACCCAAATCGGGTGACTGGATGACGAGCTTCAAAGTAGTACTCGCTTTCCTTGAGTTGGCGCTTTCGCTGAAGTTCCTCTCGGTAGCCGACATGGCGTACGGGTGGGGCATTCTGCCGCGATGGCTCTTTATAGCTATATGGATTGTCTGCTTCCTCGGCATAGGCGTATATCTGCTATGGAATATCCGTAAAGTTTCCGCGACGCGCAAGATAATCCGTCTTATCGTCATTATTCCTTCTATTGCTTTTGCGGGCTACTTAGTTCCCGGACTATGGGGCGCACCGGTCAAAGCCATCAGTGCTTTTGCTCCGCCGATGGAAATAGAGGGACGCGAAGTGTTCAATGACTACGAGGAAGGCATGGCGTATGCCCGCCAGACAGGCAAACCCGTTATTATTGACTTCACCGGCTACGGCTGTGTCAACTGCCGTAAGATGGAGGCATATGTGTTGGATAACGACTCCGTCAAAGCGCGGTTGCAGAACTATGTCTTTATCGAACTTTTCGTGGACGACAAGCGAGACGGAATAGGGGATAAGAACAGTGCTATCCAGCGCGAGCAGTTTGGCTCCAATGCACAACCGTTCTACGTGCAAATGGACGCGTATGGTCAGCAGGTAGCAGAACCGATGGCGTTCACCACCGACCCGATGGAGTTTATCAATTGGCTAAAATACTAAAAATAGTCAAAAGTAAAAAGTCGAAAGAAAAAAGCAATATTATGATACAACGTAAAAACTATGACACCAAGCGACCGCCGGAGAAAGAGATGATTTTCGGAGTGCGTGCGGTGATGGAGGCTGTTGATGCAGGCAAAGTGCTGGACAAAGTACTCATCCGCCGCGACATGTCGTCTGCTATCGGACGCGAGTTATTACTCAAACTGGAAGGAACAGGTACGCAGATCCAGCGTGTGCCGGTAGAGAAACTGAACCAGTTCACCGACAAGAACCACCAAGGTGTAATCGCTTTCCTCAGTCCGATAGAGTTCTATCCTCTGGAGAACCTTGTGCAGGGTCTCTATGACGAAGGCAAGACGCCGCTGCTGATGCTGTTGGACGGAGTGACGGACGTGCGCAATTTCGGTGCTATCGCACGTACCTGCGTGTGCGCCGGTGTGGACGCGCTTATTATCGGTACGCGCGGCAGTGCTGCCATTAACGGAGATGCTGTAAAAGCTTCAGCCGGAGCGCTCCACTCATTACCTATATGCAAAGTAGAAAACATACAGAATACACTTCTGTATCTCAAAGAGAGTGGTCTTCGCATAGTTGCCGCCACCGAACATACCGATCGTAACTATACGGAGGTGGACATGACTGTACCTACCTGTATTGTCATGGGAAGTGAGGAAAAAGGCATTTATGAGGAGAACCTCAAACTCTGTACGGACCAGGTTCGTCTGCCTATGACAGGGGTTATTGAGAGTCTCAATGTGTCTGTGGCGGCGGGTGTTTTCATCTATGAGGCAATAAGACAAAGACAAATTCATAGTAATTAACAATTTTATCCCTCTCGTCCGGCTTGGAGGTGAAATGTAGCCGGGTAAGTATGGCAAAGTATATTTGTGATGTATGTGGTTATGAGTATGATCCTGCAGTAGGCGATCCGGATAACGGTATCGCGCCGGGAACAGCATTTGAAGATCTCCCCGCAGACTGGGCATGTCCTCTTTGTGGTGTAGGAAAAGATCAATTCACACAAGCATAAGAGACAGTTATAATGAGAAATATCAAATACGTCGGCTGCGATGACGCCGACTTGGATCTGTTTGAGAGCCAGTATGCGCTGCCGGAAGGCATGTGCTACAATAGTTATGTAGTTCTGGGAGAAGCCGAAGTAGCAGTAATGGATGCTATGGATGCGCGTTGCTGCGAGCAATGGCTTAGGAATGTGGAGGAAGCGCTGGACGGCCGTACTCCGGGCTATCTCGTTTGCCAGCATATGGAGCCGGACCATAGCGGGTCCATGGGGGCTTTCCTGAAGAAATATCCGAAGGCTACCGTACTATGCTCCAAGCAAGCGGTTGTGATGATGAACCAATTTGGTATCGAGGCGAAGAACGTACAGGTCGTAGCGGAGGGACAGAGCATTGATTTAGGCGGTCTGACGCTGCATTTTATTGCGGCTCCTATGGTGCATTGGCCCGAGGTCATTATGACTTATTGTCCGGAAGAAGAAGTGCTGTTCTCTGCAGACGGGTTTGGTAAGTTCGGTGTGTATCATGCCGATGAGGACGACTGGGCTTGTGAGGCACGCAGATACTATTTCAACATCGTTGGTAAATACGGCATACAGGTATCCAATGTCCTGAAGAAACTGGCAGACAAGCCGGTAGCAACGATCGCTCCGCTTCATGGTCCGGTACTGGAAGGAGAGAAGAAAGACGAGGCATTGCGGCTCTATACTATCTGGAGTGCATATGGTATTGAGACGGAGGGTGTATTGGTCGCTTATGCTTCTATCCACGGAAACACACGCCGCGTAGCGGAGAAGATAGCGGAGTTGTTGAAACAGAAGAATGCAGGCAAGGTTGCTATCACCGACCTCAGTCGTGACGATATGGCGGAAGCCATAGAGGATGCGTTCCGCATGGACAAGCTTGTTCTTTGCTGCGCTACCTACGATGGAGATATTTTCCCGCCGATGCATATGTTCCTCCATAAACTGCGTCTGAAAGGCTATCAGAATCGCCGTGTTGCCTTGGTGGAGAACGGTTCGTGGGCTCCTCAGGCTAACCGTGTGATGCGCGAGATGCTCTCCGGATGCAAGAACGTGGAGATCGTTGAACCGTCCCTCACCGTACGCGGAGCACTCAAACAGGAGCAGATGAACGATTTGGAGGCTGTTATTGATGCGCTCTTAGCGTAAATGTCTGATGACTGTCCTGTACGAAGACAACCATATTATAGCCGTCAATAAGACTTGCAACGAGATCGTGCAAGGCGACAAGACCGGCGATATACCGCTCTCGGAGACCGTTAAGGCATATATCAAAGAGAAGTATAACAAACCCGGAGAGGTATTTCTGGGCGTGACACACCGCTTGGACCGTCCTACGAGCGGAGTGGTGCTCTTTGCCCGTACGTCCAAAGCTCTTACGCGTCTGAACGATATGTTCAAAAGCCACGAACAGATACGTAAGACCTATTGGGCAATAGTGCAAGGCGCGCCCAAAATACCGGAAGCGCGGCTGGAGAACTATCTCGTCCGAAACGAGGCGCAGAACAAATCGTATATCGCCAAACCCGGAGCCAAAGAGGCGAAACTCGCTGTCTTGAGTTACAAGACCCTTGTCCGAGGCGATAATTATACGCTCTTGGAGATCAATCTGGAGACCGGACGGCACCACCAGATACGATGCCAGCTTGCAGCCCTCGGATGTCCGGTCAAAGGTGATCTCAAGTATGGCGCAAAGCGCTCTAATCCGGACGGAGGTATATGTCTTCACGCCCGCCGGATAGAATTCATCCATCCTGTTAGCAAACAAGAAATATGTATTACCGCTCCGGTGCCCGATGACGCACTATGGCGCGCATTGATAACTCCTCTCCAACTCTCCCCTCAAGGGAGAGAGAAGAATCCGGAAGTGTAATATAAATTATGGATTATATGAAAAAGATTTTCTTGATTTCTTTTATTGCCATTATGTCCTCTTATTTCACCCTCTCCTTGGGAGAGGGACGGGGAGAGGTTTCCCTTCTGCCGGACACGATTATTGCTTTCCCCGGTGCTGAAGGATTCGGTAAATACACCTCCGGTGGTCGCGGTGGCAAAGTAGTCTATGTCACCACCTTGGCGGATGACAAAGAAGGAACGACGGAAGGCAGTCTCCGTTGGGCGATCAAGCAATATCCCGACGAGCCGCTTACTGTCTGTTTCGCTGTCTCTGGAGAGATCAGACTGGTGGACAGACTCTATTTCAACAGACGCCGGAACTTCACGCTTGCAGGCCAGACAGCGCCGGGAATGGGTATTGTCATTACGCACCATAAGGTAGAGTTCGGAGGATCAGGAAACTTCATTGTCCGTAACCTCCGTTTCCGTATAGGCAGAGTGGACGCCAATGACAATTTCATCAAAGCAAACGCGGTAGGCGCAGAGAACTGCGATAACTACATCTTCGACCATTGTGATTTCGGCTGGTCCACGGAAGAGAACATGAACTCCAATGACAGCCATTTTATCACGATTCAATACTGCATTGTGCATGAAGGTCTCTATAACTCCGGTCACCCGAAAGGCTCCCGCGGCTATGGCTGCCAATGGGGCGGCTCGCCGGCTTCTTACCACCATAACCTGCTGATTAACAACAATGCCCGTTCCTGCCGTTTCAACGGAGCGCAGAGCAATGACTGGGTGGTCTATATTGACTATATCAATAATGTGCAATATAACTATGAGGGCGGTTCTACGGGCTGCTACGGCGGAGAGAACACAGCCGAACTGGCAGAAGGAGAATATAACGGTTTGAACTCCGCACATGAATGTAATTTTATCAATAATTACTATAAGGTAGGTCCTAACACCACCAAATCACAGAAAGATTTTGTGTCTGTAGAGGCGGCGCGCTCCGGTGCTACTTCATGGGGACCGAGCCGTTGGTATCTGAGCGGAAATGTGTTCGACGGAGTGCCTGCTGCTACGGCTGACAACTGGTCTGCCGTGCATGCCAAATCGCCTTATTCCAAAACGGACACGCTGCGTGTTGATACCCTTATCCGTCCTGCTACGCCGTGGTGGCGTTGGACGGCAGACAGCATCTATGGCCGCTATGATTTTGACAGCTATGCTTATGCGGCGGGCCATTATCAGAGTGCAGAAGAAGCCTATGAGACCGTGAAGGATACCGTCGGCTGCTTCCCGCGTGACCATGTAGAGAAACGTTTGATAGCGGATCTACATGCCGGCACGCACACCTACGAAGGCTCCAAAGGAAAGAAAAAAGGTATTATTGATGCGCCGGAGGACGCAGAAGGATTCTATGCTTACCCGGACTCGCTTAACTATGAGTTGGCTTCTTATGACACCGATCTGGACGGTATGCCGGACGAGTGGGAGAGTGCTAACGGCTGCAACCCCGAGGTGGCGGACAATAATCTCCGTCATTCCTCCGGCTATACCATGCTGGAGATGTATCTGGATTATGCTATGACCCATAAATCGCCGATGGACGACGGGTATAGACCTTCAGAAGAAGGATTGGAAGATTTGAGATTTGAAGATTTGAAGATTCAAAAAATACTCCGCGACGGACAGATCTTTATCCAACGCGGAGCAAATACTTATACCCTTGAAGGGCAAATTATAGAGGCAGGTAAATAACCTGTTTGGTCTCAAACCACTCGCCCTTGAACCAAGTGTTGCATGGAGTAATCTCCGCCTCTTTAAAGGGGCGGAGTTCTTCTTTCAGATCCCCGCCTTTGAGCACAATAATACCGTTCGGTACCGCATTGCGCTGTTTGGAAGAAATATTCTTGCGTACCAATTTAACCAAATCGGGAAGGGGCATGACAGCACGGGAAACGACGAAGTCAAACTTCTGCTTCTCTTCCTCTACGCGCTCTTGTTTGCATACCACATTCGTCAGTCCTAAAGACTGCGCCACTTCGCTTGCCACCTTGATCTTCTTGCCGATCGAGTCAATAAGCATGAACCGGCACTCAGGGAACAGGATAGCCAGCGGAATACCGGGGAATCCTCCTCCGGTGCCTACGTCCAGTATAGTAGTGCCGGGCTGGAAGGGCAGGAACTTGGCGATAGCGAGCGAGTGGAGTACATGGTGCTCGTACAGATTATCAATGTCCTTGCGGGAAATAACATTGATCTTGCTGTTCCAGTCGCGATAAAGTGCGTCAAGCTGAGCAAACTGCTCAGCCTGACGGTCTGTTAATTTGAAGTATTCAGAAATGGTCATAGGTCTTTCGACTACTCCGCCATATTGGTAAATACGTTCTGTACGTCCTCGTCTTCCTCGATCTTGTCGATTAGTTTCTGTACAGACTCGCGTTGCTCGTCGGTCAACTGTTTCGTGTCATTCGGGATGCGGACGAACTCCATTGCCTGGATTTCAAATCCGTTCTCCTCGAGATATTTCTGCATGTTGATCGCCTCGTTGAAATCCGAATAAATGATCAGAGTACCTTCCTCCTCGTCCACGCCGAGTTCTTCTACTCCGAAATCAATCAGTTCGAGTTCCAGTTCGTCCAGGTCGATACCGTCTTTCATGGTTACGGTAAAGCAAGCCTTGCGGTCGAAGAGGAATTGGAGACTTCCCTGTGTACCGAGTGTACCGCCGAACTTGGTGAAATAGGAGCGGATGTTAGCTACCGTACGCATGTGGTTGTCGGTTGCGGTCTCAACAAAGATTGCTATGCCATGTGGTCCGTATCCTTCATAGTTGATCTCCTTGTAGCCCTCGGACGATTTATCGGTCGCTTTTTTGATAGCGCGGTCGATGTTATCTTTCGGCATGTTCTCGCGCTTGCATTGTTGGATCAATGTACGCAGACGAGGGTTGGAGTCCGGATCCGGACCGCCTTCACGGGCGGCGATAGTGATTTCTTTACCTAATTTCGTAAATGTACGGGACATGTGTCCCCATCTTTTTAATTTAGTCGCTTTTCTGTATTCAAAAGCTCTTCCCATAATTGTAGTGTTTTAAAATGTTAATAAATTTTAGTTAGGTGGCGGCCGGTCAAAGCCGCCACCCATAGTGTGTTATTGAGCTACAGCCGTGCTGTCAGCCGGTGCAGCAGGAGCCGGATCGGCGTGGTTCAGGATTGTCTCGTAGTGTACTTCTTCGAAACTGATCTTGAACTCTACGCGGCGGTTCTTCTGACGGCCGGCTTTGGTCTTGTTGTCTGCGATAGGCTGGTCTTGACCATAACCTACAGCCGACAGACGGTGAGCCTCTACGCCCTTCTTGAGCATATAGTCCATCACTGCATGCGCACGCTTGTCTGACAGGGTCTTGTTCAACTCCGGTTTACCGGTGTTGTCCGTGTGACCTTGAACCTCAATGATATAATTGCTGTTCTCGATAAAGATGTTGGCAATCTGGTCCAAGAGCGGGTAGGATTTCTTCTTAATAGTAGCCTTTCCGGATTCGAACTCGATACCTTGCATTGCTTTCTGGAGCAGTTGGCGTACTTCGCGTTTCAGTTCAGGGCAGCCCTTGTTCTCCTTGATACCGGGAACCAAAGGACACTCGTCCTTATAATCAGCCACTCCGTCGCCGTCGCTATCCAGTTCACAACCCTTGGCGTCCACAAATCCGATAGCTTTCTCCGGTGTATCCGGACACTCGTCGAGGTAGTCAGGCACTCCGTCTCCGTCGCCGTCTTTCGGACATCCCTTCTTATCTACGCTCTCGCGTGCAGCTGCCGGTGTATCCGGACACTCGTCGAGATAGTCAGGCACTCCGTCGCCGTCGCTGTCTTTCGGACATCCTTTCTCATCTACCATCCCTCGTGCAGCCTCCGGTGTATCCGGGCATTCGTCGAGGTAGTCAGGCACTCCGTCGCCGTCGGTGTCCAGCGGGCAACCCAGGCTGTCCACTTTGCCCCATGCGGCTTCCGGGGTTCCCGGACATTTGTCGCGGTAGTCTTCTACGCCGTCGCCGTCGCTATCTTTGTCGCAACCCAGCGAGTCGATATACGGTACCGCCTCAGGCAATGTACCCAGACAGTGGTCAAGGTAATCAGGCACACCGTCGTGATCCTCATCCAGCGGACATCCTACGCTGTCCACTGCAACGCCGCGCGGAGTCTCGGGACACATATCGATCTTGTCCCATACACCGTCTTTGTCTTTGTCGCGGCGGTTGGAGCCCCAGCAGATAGAGAAGCCCAGCGCCAGGTTGACCATCTTGGCCTTGTCCGGCAGGAAATACTGTTTTGGAGCGGCTGCATCTTTGTTAGGCAGAGCCGCATAGCTTGTCGGAATATAATCCATCGCAAGGGTCAGATTGACGCCGTCGTACGGCATAAATCCGATACCCGCACCGATATTGCTGTATTTACCGTTGTTCATCAGTGAGTAGGTGGCGGCGATGTTGAACCAGTTAACCGGTCTGAATGCCACACCGAAGGTTACCTCCTCATACAGCCGTGCGTTATACAGGCGTGTAGCAGAAACGATACCTACACCTACGCGGTTGTCCCAGAAATTAGCGTCAATACCTACGTTCAGACGAGCGGAAGCCATCTTGGCGAAGCCTCTGCCTGCGCTCTGCATTTTCACGCCGTTGAGCAGACCTTTTAGGTTCTCGCCTACGGCGCTCATCAAACTATCCGTAGAGAATTCTTTATTCGGATCGTGATCCACGTGGTATTTCGGATCGCTGTAGTCAATCTGGCCTACGCCGTCGAAGACAGTATCTATCGTGCAGTTGTAGCGGTTGCTTTTGGTCCAATAGATAAATCCGAGGTCCGTAAGGGCAGCACTGATCTGCAGGTTCTCGATAGGCTTCCATGCGAAACCGAAGTCAATAGCAGCTCCATAGCCGGAGGGCACAAGGAAGCTTTGCCAGTTGCTCATGTTTACCAGACTGTCCGGATTGAATCTTGTGCCGGCATCGTTGTTGCCTGCGAAGCCGTCGTAAATCTGCCGGGCGTTCTTGCCGTCCACGTATTGATCCAGATAAGCCATGTTAACCGGACCGGCTACCGTCATACCCAGATCGCCGTACAGATGCCATTGCTCGGCGTTGGCGTCGATATTGAGGTTTTTGGCGTTCATGCCGCCGTAAACCTGTCCCAGAAGCAGTTTCACCTTACCACCGATCGTCCATTGGTCGCTCAGTTTGTAGCTGTAACCGGCGCCGATCTCGGTATAGGCTGTTGCATTGATGCCGAGCCCCGAAAGTCCGATAGTGTTTATGCCGCCTGTCAGGTCCTGCATACCGCCGCCAAGCAGGAAATTGAACATCGATTTAGGCAGCGTAGTACCGGACTCGATCTTCTCGTTGATACCTATCATCAGATAGCCGTTCTCCTTGATACGGAAGCCCATATTGACGAAACTGAACGTCATGTCGCCGTTGAAATAGGTCATGTTCCGCATCTGGTTCAGGAAGGCTACCTTGTTGCCGTTCGGGTGGAGCGGTGTGATTGTCTTGCCGGTTGTCGGATCAACGTAGAAAATATCGCTCATGGTCAGCGAGTTGTTTCCTACGCCGAGAGACGTCCAACCCAGCGGAGAGAAGTTGATGAATCCTTGGCTCACGGGTTGGAAGGCAGGGTTGATGGTATGGCGCATCGGTGCGTTCTCCAGGAAATAGAGCGTCGTCACCTGCTGTGCGCTTGCGTTCAGCGCGCATAATGCCACGAGGGCTGCCAGAATAGTTTTTTGCATTGCTTTCATAGTTCAGCCCTCCTTATTGTTTGTTGTTATTGTTGTCAAAATTGAGAATAGCTTCCACGTGCGCTGTGAGTCCGATATGGAGTGTCACACCCTCGTCCGCCGTGATTTTCACATTGTTCATGCCGTTGGCGTACGCTTTCTGCAGGCTCGCGTCGTCAATGACCGCCGAATAAACGATTGATTTGATCTTAGGCAGCATGTCCAACTGTTGTTTCGACAGTTTGGCGATGATCACGGTCTCACCCGGGGTGCGGGCATTCCACGAACCGCCGGCGTACTCGAAATCAGGAGCATTTAACATAATGGTATCTGCGGGGAAGAGCAGCAGCGGTTTGGTAGCCGTGTCCGGATCCATGATCACATTGCCGAACTCATCGAGGCAGCGCATAGAAGCCTTTATGTCCAATGGAATCGTGTTCTGGGCCCGGAGATACAGCGCTACGTCTGTCTGCTTAACCGGTTTTTCTACCACTTGCACTTCCGCCAACAGCGAGTCAATACTATATTGGCTCAGTTTGACATCGCGTATCGTATCTTTGTAGTCCACGAAGACACCCTGGTTGAAGATCAGCGGGAGCTGGCATGCGGCTTCAATACGGATACTCGTGTTCGGCGTGATACGGATCTGCGGCGTCATCTGGTAGTTGAAGTCGATAGCGAATTTATAGCCTAATTTCTGAGGCATGTTCACAAACAATTCGTCTATATGTCCGCGTTCGGGGTCTTTGTCGAACGGAATCATCATATTGGTTGTGGAGTCGCCGATGGTGCTGGTGATAGGGTCCAGATACTCTCCTGCCTGGAATTGTCTATGGAAATCTTTGCGGGTGGTGTTGCCGTATTTGAAGGAAGCCTCATGTTTGTTTCCGTTAGCGTCGAGCGAATAGAGGTAGTCGCCGTCCACTTTCATCGCGCCTGCTACCTGAGTAATGATATAGAGGTCAATCTTCGGGTCTGCGAACGGCACTTTCCAATCGGAGATGAAGTTCAGCGATCCCCAGCTCTCGCTCAGGTCTATTACCGCCTCATCGTGCATGTCTTTGGAAGGCGTGAACTTACCCCAAATAGCTTGGTAGTCAATAAATTGCACGCCTAATTTGTAGTTAAATCCGGCATTCTCGGGTACGTCCACCTGTGTTCCCGCAGGGATAGTGAATGTGAAATGGATCTTGAAATCGCAGGAGTCAACTACCTGTCCTACAACGTACTGACCAGCTGCGTTCTTCTTCATCAGGTTGATGGTGAAGTTATCCACAGCGGTAGGGATGGTCTGGTTGTAACCGTAGCTGTCGCGGTTCTTGTCATAGACCACCATGGTGTTTCCGGCGGGACGTCTGATCTGCTCGCCCAGGTCGAGGGTCACTTGGTCGATCCAATCCCAGTTCAGCGGCAGGTTGCTCTGCTGGATCAGCGATGTGAAGCTTGCCGTCTCGATGAGTGCGCTGTCCAGACGCTCGTTGTTAACCTCGTTGTTGATACCGGTCAGTTTGAGCGGCATGTCGAAAGTCAGAGTAACCGGGGTGCCGGTACCCGTCACGCGCTTGTTGGTGCCCACCATCGTATATACATCGAGTTTGTCATAGACGTTGAGCGTCAACTGCTTCTCGGATATATACTGGGCTAAATCAACCTGGTGGAAATTACGGGCGATGCGGAAAGTGTCCTTCCATGTGATCACACCTTTGTTGTCCACCGAATCAATGAAAAGGGTAGGAACCTGTCCGTTCCCCAGAAAATCGCCGAGCGTGGCATGGAAACTACCTACCGGCAGCGCCAGCCCCATCTCAACTTCCGATCGTGAGTCGATGTTGTTCAGGTCAATGTCAGAATGACAGCCTGCGAACAAACATCCTGCCACAATCGCAATAATTGCATTAAGATGTGTAAATTTCATAAATTATATAGAGTTTGTTTGCTTATTTCTATGCTAAAGCACAGCTAATCTTCGATTTTTCCAATTTTGCGTGCAAAATTACTAAAAAAAAATCAAACATGCAAATATTTGAGATAAATAATACAGGTAATCTTGTTTTTTTAGCGCAACAGATAAATTTTCTCGGTTGCACGCGTGAGTGCGGTGTACAGCCATCGGAGAAAACCTGTCCTTTCCGTTTCGTCTGCCATCCGCTCCTTGTCTTCTCCTATTCCGCCGGTGTCTATATAGACATGTTTCCATTGTCCTCCTTGTGCTTTATGGCACGTGACGCAGTAGGCGAAACGCACCTGCAAGGCGTTGTAGTATGGCGAGTCGTAGATTTTTTTTACCAACTCTTTCTTGTTCCGGATCTCCGGGTAGTCCTCTGCTATACGGCTGAATAGCTCGCGTTGCATGGTATAGTTGGCTTCGGGGCTGTCTGTCGTCATGGTATCGAGCCAGACCAGTGCATCGATCTCCCAGTCGTAATCCACCGATCTCAAAGAGGCGTTGGCGAACCGGAAACCGTACATCTCATGCCGTTTGGTAAGGCGTACTATCTCAAACATGTCGCCGTTGGCGAGAAACTCCGGATTCTCGTATTCCTGCGTCCAGAAATAGTTGTTTTTGGTCACCATGATCCGGTCTCCGGAAGAGAGGTCGTCCTCTTTCCACAGTACGCGCGAGCGCACTCCTTGGTTATAGAGGTTGGTCATTTTGTTGCTGCGGGCAATGATGAGTGTCTCTTCTGCTCCCACCTTGCGCCAACTGTCCTCCAGCCGCTCAATGACTTCCTCTCCCGGCACTTGGATCACGTCCCGTCCGTTGGGATGAATGCTGACGGCTGAATTCTGAATGCTGACGGCTGATAGCTCTCCTCTTATCCTCGTTGCTTCGCTCAGCACTCCGCTGTCCAGAGCCTGCCGCGCTACGGCTGATAGCTGATAACTGAAAACGGATAGCCCGTATCCCCTCATAAAATCCGCCTCCAGCGCCGGGCTGTTCGTACTGCCTACCGGTGGTAACTGGGCGTCATCGCCCAGCAGAAGCAGGCTGCAGCCTCTTCCTTTGTACACATATTTCACCAGGTCGTCCAGCAGACAGCCGCTTCCGAAGGTAGGGTTGTCGCGCGCCCCGGAGAGCATGGATGCCTCATCAACGATGAAGAGGGTGTTCCGATGGAGGTTGTCGCTGAGCGAGAAAGACTCTGAGCCCAGTTGGTTTTGGCGGTATATCTGTTTATGGATCGTGTAGGCGGGGAAACCCGAATAGCGGCTCAGCACTTTGGCAGCCCGTCCGGTAGGGGCGAGTAGGACACACGGCTGTTTCAGCCCTGCCAGAGCGCGTACCAGCGCACTCATGACGCTTGTCTTACCCGTGCCGGCATAGCCGCGCAGAATAAAGGCTTTGTGTGCGTCGCGGGACACAAGAAAAGCGCCAAGCGCCTTGAACAACCCCTCTTTCTCCTCGTTGGGCTCGAACGGCAACTCCGCCTTTATGCGTCCTATGATAAAGTCTTCAAGCATTTAAAATGCATTTTTTTTCAAAATAATTTTGTCAATTCAAAAAAAAGCAGTACCTTTGCACCCGGTTTTGAGAGTTATAGGCAGGTGCTATACGACCAGCTCCCTCTGAACTCCCCCAGGCCTTGACCGGAGCAAGGGTAGCTCCGACGACGCCCGCTGCAAGCTCTCCGATGACGGCAGGCGGGCCACCTTCACCTTCCCGCGGGGCACGCGGACGGTGAGCGTGCGCGTGGCGATCTCCTCCGTGTCCGAGGAGAATGCCCGGCAGAACCTGCTCGCGGAGTACCCGGCCTCGTTCGAGGCGCAGCGGGAGCAGACGCAGGCCGCCTGGGAGGCGTATCTGGGCAAACTCACCTGCCCGTGGCAGGACGAAGAGCACCTGCGCCGCTTCTACACGGCCCTCTACCACACGGGGATCCACCCCTCGCTATATTCCGATGCCAACGGCGAGTACCGCGGCATGGACCGCCAGGTCCACAAGGCCGAGGGCTGGGAGCGCTACACCGTGCTCTCGCTGTGGGACACCTTCCGCGGGGAGCATCCGCTGCTCTGGGAGATCGAGCCGGAGCGCAGCTACGACTTCCTCAAGACCTTCCTGTCCATCTACGACGAGTGCGGCAAGCTGCCCGTCTGGGAGCTCTCCGGCTACGAGACCAACTGCATGATCGGCTACAACGCCGCCCCGGTGATCGCGGACGCCATCGCCCGCGGCTTCACGGACTTCGACGTGGAGAAGGCGCTGGAGGCGCTGCTGGCTTCGTCCACGCGGGCCGAATTCGGCCTGGACAGTTTCCGCGCCCATGGCCTCGTGCTCGCTGACGACGAGCACGAGAGCGTGTCCAAGACCCTCGAATACGCCTACGACGACTGGTGCACTGCGCAGGTTGCGAAATACCTCGGCCGGATGGACATCTATGAGCAG
>CALEPS010000164.1 GCA_937910305.1 uncultured Bacteroidales bacterium
AGGGACGACCGAAGTGCGGGTCAAGATCGACACCAACAAAGAAGCCGAGGAGAGCAAGGGTAAGATCACCTTTGTCTCGGGTGAGGAGAAAGTGGAGATGCCTGTGAGCCGTGCGGCGAAAGCCGCTCCTTATCTGCGGGTCGTTTCCGAAAAGGCACTCAACACGCCGAAGGAGGGCGGTACTTATACCGTGCAGGTGGAGAGCAATATCAAATGGTCGATTAGCTCCAATACCGCCTGGGCGAAAGTGAACAAAGGTGTCTCCATCAACAACGACCGGATCACCGTCACTGTCTCCCCTGCCACCACGCCGGAAGAGACGAAAGCCACGATCACCGTCAAGCCTTACGGCGAGGGTTATGAGGCAGGCGAACAGACGGTCACCATCACCCGCGGCAGTACGGATGCCACGTCGCTTGTTGTGGCTCCTACCGAAATCAATGCTCCCGCCGATGGTGGTAGTTTCACGATTGGAGTCTCCTCCAATGCCAAGTGGCGTGTCTATAAGACCTGGGATATGGACTGGCTGACCTTCACCGGCTCGCAAGAGGGCGACGGCAACGGTTTCTTTACGATATCTGTTTCCAGTGCTACCTCAATGGACGACATGTCGGGTATCATCACGATAGAGGAAGACAGAAGTGACAACTACAAACCGGTAAAGGTGGAGGTTGCTGTCACGAGGAAAGGCAGAGAGGCGGCTTCGCTGAGCATTTATCCCACCAGTATCTCCGCCCCGATGGAAGGAGGCAATTTCCCTGTTGTGATCAAATCCAACTATCCCTGGACGGCTACTCAATCCGGCAATTTCTTCTCCATCTCTGCCACTTCCGGAGACGGCGATGCCAACATGGTGGTTTCCATACCCCTAGCATCGAAAGATCATGATATGAGCGGTTATATCCTCATCAAGAGTTCTTTCGGAAACGAGACAGCCAAAATCATGATTCAGCAGGAGGGACATCATTTGGAAATAATTCCTGCTTTTGAAGGAATGACGGGAAATACGCTGAATGTATCTGCCGATGGCGGCAAATACAGCTTTAAGGTAAGATCGTCTGGAGGATTGGATTGGATTGCTACTTCGTCCAATCGATGTGTAGCACGTGTTGAATATGTCCAACAGGGAGATAACAAATCGGGATTTATGCTTCATGTATATTCCCCGACAGACAGATATGACGATGCGACGGCTCAAATAACAGTAAAAGAAGGAGAAGTGTCGAAAACAATAAATGTTGTCCGCGAAAGCAAAGGTACATCGCAGTATGCAGCAAAACCATTCTCAGTGAGCAGTACCAAGCAAGTGTATTTCTCTCATGGCAACCTGCAATATCAACCCTCGTCGCACACATGGCGGTTTGCAAAAGAGCAATACGATTTTATTTACGGAACCAACGATTTCGGAACTGTTAAAAATGCGGATAATACACTGACATCTCCGTCTTACAACGGATGGATAGATCTTTTTGGCTGGGGAACAGGAAACAATCCTACTTTGCTATCCCAAGATTTAGCAGATTACTCCCAATTCACGGACTGGGGGAGCAATCCCATACAGGATAACAATGGAATCACGTCCGGTCCAAATGTATGGCGGACGATGTCGAAAGACGAATGGGAATTTTTGTTAGAGACCCGCAGCAATGCAGCGAACCTGAAAGGTATAGGAGGAATACTTTTCACAGAACCGCGCGAGTGGGATAGTGATGGATACAAGTCCGGTATTATTCTTTTGCCGGACAATTGGGTGTGCCCCAACGGGCTGAATTTTAATCCGGCTGGTATAAATGGATATACCCTGTCGGAATGGCGGCAAATGGAAAGTGCCGGTGCTGTATTTCTTCCTTATACGGGTGAAAGACGTGCCAATTCTCAACAGACTTGGATTAATGCAGGAATAAAATATTGGACAAGTTCTGTCAATAGTTCAACGGGAGATGTCTATTGTATCTATAAAATAATTATCAACGGCTCATATCCGCATTATGGTTTAGCCGTCCGTCTGGTTCGAGACGCTAATTAATGCACCAAGCCCTGCGGGATTGGTTTTTCCGCAGGGTTACAAAAAGCTGAATGCTGACGGCTGATGGCTGACAGCTTCAAAACGATCTTTGACATATTGGATTACCGTAAAATCATTTACCATTTGGTCATGTACAATGTACCATTTATTGGTAAATGACAACGAATTATGCATTTTTTTTGTGAGAAAACTTGCATATATGGAGAAAAAACTGTACCTTTGCAGCGAAAAAATGTTACTAATCACAAAAAATCCTTGTAAATATGCGTTTTTTACGTTCGAAGTACTTACAACAACTTCTCGCGGGAAGAGGCAACGGAATGGTTAAAATAATCACCGGTGTCAGACGTTGCGGAAAATCATTTTTGTTATTCGATATATTCCGTTCTTATTTGTTAGGCGAAGGAGTGAGTGAAGATCATATTATTGCGTTGACCTTGGATCAACGGGATATGAAAACTTTGCGCAATCCGGACAGATTGCTGGAATACATTGATACGCATTTGACTGCCGATAATCGGACGCACTATATCATCTTGGATGAGATACAGATGGTCGAAGATTTTGTGGAAGTACTGTTAACATTAATGCGTAAGCCTAACACAGAAGTGTATGTTTCCGGTTCTAATTCCAAATTCCTCTCCAGTGATGTAGTCACAGAGTTTCGTGGACGTGGAGATGAGATTCGTGTATACCCCTTGTCCCTCAGCGAATACATGGAAGGAACAGGATTGGATTACCTCACGGCAGCCAAATACTATTTTGTTTATGGCGGACTGCCGCAAGTGGCATTGATGGAAGATATACAAAAGAAAGAGGACTTTCTACGTACCATGACTGAGGTAACCTACCTCCGTGATGTAGTGGACAGAAATCACCTGCGTAATGAGGAAGGAATGCGCGAACTGATACGTATCTTGGCATCCTCGGTTGCCAGTTCTACCAATCCGACCAAGATTGCTGACACGTTCAAGTCTGTTGCCAAGTTGCGCATTACTGAAACGACCATCCGGCAGTATATAGCATATCTGCAAAATGCTTTTTTGGTAGAGGAAGCGCTACGTTATGACATCAAAGGAAGGCGGTATATAGGTGCTGAAAACAAGTACTATTTCGTCGATCCGGGAATCAGAAACGCTGTGCTTAATTTCCGGCAGATAGACGACGGGCATTTGATGGAGAACATCATATACAATGAATTGCGTATGCGCGGGTATTTGGTCGATGTAGGAAGAGTGGAAACATGGCAAATAGTGAACGGACAGCGTGTAAGAAAGAATCTGGAAGTGGATTTTGTGGTCAATCGTGGCAGCCAGCGATACTATATCCAGTCTGCCTTTGAAATGCCAAGTTCTACTAAAATGGCGCAAGAAGAGCATTCTCTAAAGCTGGTGAGTGATTCGTTCCGAAAAATCATCTTGGTACATGAAGACATCTTGCCTCGCAGAGATGAAAAAGGAATAGTAACGATGGGGTTGAAGCAGTTTCTTACAGATGTGCATGCTATAGAAACAGCCTAATCGCAACTATCATGGTTTTATAAGTCATATTTTGCAAATTTTAAGCGGTAATCCAATAAATAGCGGGTTACCGCTTTTTTGTGTAGAATAAAAATAATTTTTGGATAATTGTTGGTAATTTTGGACCTATATAAATAATAATGAGTATGAAAAAAATCTTTACCCTTTTCGTAGCTGCCGTAGCGGCAGTAACGATGTCCGCCAAAACCGCTGAAAGCGGCTCATGCGGCGCCAATCTGACATGGAACTTTGATTCCGGCACTCTCACAATCTCCGGTACGGGACCCATGACGAACTATTCGACGGACAATCTCGCTCCATGGTTTGATTTGAGTGACAATATCAGTGTCCTGCACATCAATCCCGGTCTCACCACCATCGGTGATTATGCCTTCTATGGATTAACCAAAGTGGCAAACGATGTACATATTCCTGCCGGTGTGACTTATATCGGCAAATATGCATTCGATGTGTGTGTGTCTATCCCCTCTGTGTTTATTCCCGTCGTGGATAGTATCGGAGCCTATGCGTTCGGACTATGCGCCGCTTTGAATAGCGTGTTTATTCCTTATGGTGTGAATAGGGTCGGAGAAAGTGCTTTCGCTTTCTGCACCGGCTTGAAAGAAGTGGCTCTGTCTTCTACAACCGGAATTGGACAATACGCCTTCCGCAGTTGCACGGCTTTGGAAAGGGTAGCGGATTATTCATTATACCCGCAGAGCAATAACGGCAATATCTTCGAAGATGTTAATGTAGGTCAGTGTGAGCTCTTTGTGCCGGTTGACGAATATGCCCAGACATGGTATAACAAAGGAATATGGGACGGATTCCGCCAACGAATATTATCATCCACTGAAGACATGGGCAATGGCTTCTATCACTTCTATGATTTTGAAGAAGGCAGCATGCGTGTGGCTGGGGAAGGCATGTTACCCGATAATGTTTATGAATCGATGCTGCATCCTTCCGTAACTGATCCGAGGTTCCAGGTCGTCAGTCTTTCTCTGCCGGAAGGTCTGACCGGTATCGGCAAATATTATTTCGGAAACTACTGGTATCTGGACTCCCTGACGATTCCTGAAGGAGTGTCAGTACTCAAAACAAGTGCTTTCCAGAACTGCTATTCGCTGCGCACCGTGACGATACCAAGTAGCACTGTATTAATCGAAGATTATGTTTTCGCTGACTGCTATTCGCTAAAAACGGTCTATAACTATGCCGTCACCCCGCAGCGCATAAACGGTAGTGTTTTCGCGGAGGTAGATCAGTCCCGATGCACCCTCTATGTCCCGAAGGGCTCCGTTCCCGCATACCGGGCGGCGGACGTATGGAAGGACTTTGTCATCGAGGAAATGCCCGCGCAGGAAGGCGTAGAAACTCCCTCCGGCTCCCCCTCAAGGGGAGAGAAGGTGCTCCGCGACGGCATGCTCCTCATCGAGCGCAACGGCAAGACCTACAACGCCCAAGGCGCGGAAGTACGGTAATGCGTGGTCTTTGAATTGTAAATCCTTTACGAAAATAAACATAGATAAACACTTTTAAATGCTTTGAGCTGCGCTCTATGTGTACTTTGGTGCTAAAACTCCTCGTGTGCAAGCACCCGGATAGTTTTATCCCCAAAATCCACACCCTGCGGGTAAAGCATTTAAAAGCAATAAACAAAAATAAATTTGTAGTTTGTCATTTGTAAGTTTTATGCTACACGCTGCATAGTTTTTTTTCTTAACAACAAAAATAAACACTAAAAACTCCATTGTGAAGCCGAAGTGAGGCCGATGTCGTCCTAAGATGATCGCGTGATGGTCGCGTAGGCAACCCGGTATTTTATGCAAAAATAGCACAAAAATAGTATGATTAAACTGATAAACATATTGATTATGGCACTGACGATTGCTACCGGTGGCGCGGGAGAAGACAACTCTGCCACCTACCGGATTGATTATGCCGGAAAGAAGTATTGGTTTTGCGCAATGACGAAAAGCGGCAAACAGATTGCTCCGCCGGAGCAGGCGAAAGCGGGGGAAGAGGTGGTCATCTACTATCCCACGATCGCCACTGACACCGATTACACCTTCCTGGTGGACGGCGGCTATTTCCGCCCGGATTACCAGAGGGACAAAGGGTTTATCTTCCGTTTCGTCATGCCGGACCACGACATCACCATCGAGTGCAAGGAGCGTAACTCCATGCTGCCGGACACGTTAAGCCGTTAAACTGTTAAAACGTTAAGCCGTTAAGCCTTGCGGGATTGGGTTTCCGCAGGGGTACAAAAACCGAAATATCGGCATTATGCACAAACTAATAAACATATTGATTATGGCACTGACGATAGTATCAAGCGGCTGCGGCTCCGCCCGCAAAGCCGCCTACCGGATTGACTTCGCCGGACAAAGAGAGTTCTACTGCGCTCCTACAGGCGGCAGCAATGAATATGTGATCCCCAAAGAGCGCTACCGGGAAGGCGAAGAGGTGGTCCTCTATTTCACGATGGTTGCCACGGATACCAACTATACCTTCCTGCTGGACGGTGTCGGGAGCGATGTCGCTGAAGAAGACGGGCGCTGGTACGCTTGCGATCTTCGGCAACAACACCTTCACGGGCGATGTGACAATCGACGCAGGCACGCTGAAGCTCAACAACCCGACCGATCTGGAGGACATTCGCTACGACTTTGATGCGTCTGACGAGTCATTCTTCAGTTATGACGGCAACGGGGTGCTGCGCTGGCAGGATGCCGCGCATCCGAACAATGCGAATGCGTACGCGTGGAATAACGCGACCAACCCGACATTTGTGGAGAACGACAGCGCCATCTTCAACGGCCGAAAAGTGCTGTACAGCGACTCGTTCCGTATGATTGAACCGGCTCAGTCGGTGTCGAGCGGCAATCCCAAGACGGCGTTCTTTGTGATGCAGAACACGGGCACGACGACGCCGAATATTGCCGGCGACCGAAACGACAGCCGTGGCAATATCAAGACGCGAAACGGGGGCCGCTATATGGTCGGATTCGGCGAGGGCGGAAGCACGACCTGGAATTCCAACGGCATCTGGGGCAATGGGACGTTGGCGACACAAGACGATAACGGGGGCTACGCCATCGGCAACAATCCGACCGTCCTCACCGTCATAAACGATTGTGAGGACATCTTCAAGTGCTGGTTTGATACGCGCACGACCCGCCAGATGTATTTCGGCGGCTCTGGCACGCAGGCGTGGGCCGAGTACCTGACCTACACACGCGAACTCTCCTTCGACGAGAAGGCGGCGGTCGAGC
>CALEPS010000165.1 GCA_937910305.1 uncultured Bacteroidales bacterium
TCATAAAATATCACAAAATAACGCACTAATAATAGCAGGATTTTCATTCGGTGACTATTATGTGAACCTTGAATTAGAGCAATTGAGATTATTGCACGGAAACAAGTTACGTGTTGTCTTAATCGATTATTGGAATACGGACAGTCATAGCGATGACAAGATATTTGGAATGTATACATTTTTGCAGAAACTTCCTTATAAGAATCATGAATTATATATGTTTTTATGTAAAGTGATGCATATTTCAACTATAAATGAACACCAGTACTCCAGACTAATTTCACATGACAAGCCATTCATATCCGAGAATAAACAATTAATGTTATTTGTCGGAGGTATGGAGCACGCATTACGATACAAAGACGAGATATATGCTTTTTTAAATTCATAGTTTGTCTATATATCAAAAAAAAATAGAACATATCACAGCAAACTGCCCCCCCCAAAAAAATCTCTATTTATAATATAATAGCATATGGAAATGGAAAATTTATCTACATATTTGCAACATTCTTTGAAAGAGTCTGAGATTGCAAATCACATTCAAACAATGTTTAGTTCTAAACCTGAGTTTACTTGTGCTATGGAATATCAATATTCGGATTCTTTCAAAAAGGCTGATATAATGGTCTTTTATCTCTACGAACCATATGTATGCGTAGAAGTGAAGACGAATTTGAGCAGCAATCGTGCGCAATATACAGGAAAACAACAACTTGAGTACGGACGAGACAGACTGCTTTTGCGATTTGGAGTACTTACAGATGGTAGGAGTGCTATTTTATATGATTGGTGGAAAGATGGCGATGAACAAGAGATAAAAAATAAGACTTTAGAGCAAATCATTGATTACATATACAGTGAAAGGGGGAAGACGATTCTTCAGACATATTCTGAAAATACAAGTAAGAATAAAAAAGAAAAGTATGATATAGATATATACAAAGGTATCTTCTGCAATATATTTAATAGTATTTTTACAGAAAAAACTATTTCGATTGTAGATGTAGAGATTGGTAAAGGCAAAACGATAAGATTAAAAGATGACGTAGAAAAAGCTCTTTTTGATAAGCTATTTCCCCCGTTCGAAGGAAGTGAATTGTGTAGATTTACCACTTTATCATCAATCTTTGCAAGTATAAAAAACAATTCTTACCGTATGGTTGCAACTGAAGGAATGAATGATACAGAAGACGGGACATTTTTTTGGAATAAATTATATGGAGAGAAAGATCAAGTGAAACTACTTCCCGAAAAAAGGGAACCGATATTTATTTGGTCGTGTTCTCCAATAGAATCCATTCTTGACTTGACAATGTGGAGATTATACGCAGATGATACTAGAGGGGTTAGTTTAGAGTTTGATGCTAATAAAATTGATGCTAGAGACGGTTTCTTCTTACGCAAAGTAAGTTATGAGGATGATAATCCTAACAATATATTAGTACGCTTTACACAACTCATAAGTACTTTTCAGGAAAAAGGCGAGGGATTTATATTTGTATTTAACAATTGGGATTTATGGAGAGCCTTTATCAAAAGTAAAGAATATAAAGTGGAAAGCGAGATACGTCTTGCCTTTATACCTTCTAGTTCCGAAAGGATAAAGCCCAATATAGAATGGATGATAACAAATTCCAATCAAATTATAAGTGAGTACGTTGACATTACAGAGAACTCAATGACGCCATTCCCCTTGCAACTCAAGAAAATATGGCTAGGTGCATCATGTCCTGAAAAGAAAGTGAATAAAGTGCAACTTAAAAAAATGATAGAGGCATCAGAAGGATTTAAGGGGAAGAGTATAGAGGTGGATATATCAAAGGTTGATAATTATCGACCCTCTAAATGAAATGAACTCATTCAATACGTGTAAGTGCATACGCGCACACGAACAAAAGAATAATATAAACACTAAATACATTAAATACAGTGCCGGCAATCAGCACTAAAAAAACGATTGTAAGTGATCTAAGGAAATAAATTTGCGGAAAAAGCAGTACCTTTGCAGCAAAAAAGTCATGAGGTACGGTTATATTCGCGTGAGCAGCGACAAGCAGACAGTAGAGAACCAGCGTTTCGAAATCAACTCTTTCTGCGCCAAAGAAGGATGGCAGATTGACGGATGGATAGAAGAGACTGTTTCGGGTACTCAGGTATATACCAAACGCCGGTTGGGCAGACTGCTACGGCATGTTAAAAACGGAGACATGATCATCTGCAGCGAGTTGAGTCGTTTAGGCAGAAGTCTCTATATGATTATGGAGATCCTGAGTTACTGCATGCACCGCGGCTGCCGTATATGGACCATCAAAGAAGCCTACCGGTTGGGCGACGACATCCAATCAAAGGTTCTGGCATTCGCTTTCGGGCTGTCGGCGGAGATCGAGCGCAATCTGATCAGCCAGCGTACACGCGAAGCCCTGGCAAGGCGGAAGGCGGAGGGCAAACATCTCGGCCGTCCTGCAGGAAAACAGACGCACAAAGAAGCATTGTTACTCTACCGCCACGAAGCGTATATCCGCCGCGCAATGAGGGAAGGCAAGTCCAAGAATGAGATAGCCCGCCGGCTTCATTGCAGCCGCAACACAGTGAACCGATACATACAGAGACATATCATAAGTACGATTTAGAACAGGACCATCACGGGACCATGTCCCGAGAAGAACCTAAGAAAAGTACAATCAGAACAATCGCGCAACAACAAAAAAAACTTAAATTCTGCACAAAACGGAAGTTTTTTCTCCAAATGCTTGCGTATGTCAGAAAAAAGCAGTACCTTTGCAACCGCAAAGGTTTAAACAACAAAAGTTATGGTCCAGACGCAACCGACATTCCAGAGTGTATTGAATATGGTATATATGCTGCCATATGACGAGCAAAAAAAACTGCTAACCAAGGTTTCATATAACTTGGCTCTTCATAACCCTGAGCCATTGATTGATTCCAATTGGAAAAGCAAGCCGACATATTCTGTTGACGAAGTTTTTGATAAGGTGTATAAACATCTTGGTAGTTTGTATGGTATGAATGATATTCGGGAGGCTGAATGATGGTTCTGCGGGATGTCAAAATTACAGAAGCAGCTCTTTCTGACTTGTTTGAGTTAGATTATACAATCAGACGTGAATATCAGGCTCCATTAACAGCAGAAAGATATATTACAGGTCTCAAAGAGCAGCTACAGGGATTGTCTCAAGTTGCCGATTTGAAAGTTGTGCAGAAAAAACTCTCTCAAGAATATGGGAAGGAAATCAGACGAGAGAATTACAAAGAAATGGCGATACTTTATTCTATAGAAGAAGACGAGAAGGTGTATGTACATCGTATCATTTCTCAAAAGTTAGTGAGATAAATCAAGCCATATGACACATAGCGCAGGAGCAAAATTAACGGCAATTCCACAACCAAACGGAGTTACCGTTTTTTTGTGTGTATAGTGCAATTTGGGATGAAAGTATTCCAAAATCATAAATTTTCGAAAAAATTATAATTATTTTTGTATATGTCAAAAAAATATTGTATCTTTGCACGCAAAACAAAGTGCAAAGAAATTTCACTTGTTTACAAGTGCTCTTTGACATAATGAAAAACTTAAAATCGGCAAGAGCGCCAAAAGTTGCTCAAACTAACCGACCCTTTATTTGGAGCACCCACAGTAGGGGGAGTTGTGCAAGTAGAAGCGGCAGTGTAAGTTACAGAAATAGAATGAATATAGATAGCCTGAGTAGTTGATATGGAAAGTGTTAATGTTCCGCTTGTCCCGGAATTTGTATTAGCAACAAAATCGTGCCATTCAGATCCTGTACTATAATTTGGAGATCCAATGGTGGTTGCTCCTTGAGTAACTGTAATCGTTGTACTTACGCTACCATTGATCAATAAATTGACTGTAACAGCAGAAACTTGATAACCGGAAAAATAATCAGTGGACAGAGTTATTGTTGGATAATAGTTTTTAGCACCATTCCCAAATTGAATTCCTCCACTACCATGAGCGTTGTTTTTTACTCCCCAGTTGGTAGGAGAACCCGTTGCAGTTCCTGTTGAAACACTCCAAGTGGCTGAATTTATAGTCATTGATCTTGAGGTTCCAGAAGCAGGCGTCCATGTCGGAGGCTCAGAAAAAGTATAAGACCAATTTGCTCCCCACGCATTTCCCACTCCCACTATTATCAGTAACGTGCATATGATAAGCACTTTGCGAAATAGATGTAAGGGGCAAGTAAGACGCGATGAGGAGGCATTAGCGATGCAAGTAAGAGGCAACTCGTGGTTATTTTGCCGCAAGTCGTTACTAAAAACACACATACAATCGATTAAGTTTTTCTTAACAAATAAGTTTTTCATTATGCAGTACATTTATTATTATCCGGTTATAGGCTCTTGGTTGAGCCTGTGATCGCAAAACATTTACGCACTTGGCGCGTTTCGTCATAACTCAATGGTACATGACCAAATGGTAAATGACTTGATCTTTGACGTATTGAATAAGACTGAAAATATGGGGGCTTTTAGAGAATCAAATCAATCCTAATTCCTTGAGAGCATCTTTAAGCGCTAAAGGGTTAAAGTTATCGGCTACTTGTTTGTCGTACAATAATAAAAGATTGATCTCCATGTTTTTCTCATCAATCAAGATATTGAGCGTAATCACTCGTGCGCCTCCTGATTTGCCCTTCCCTTTAGAGGCAATAGTCATGCGAACCTTACGTACACCATTCCCCAAGTCATCTCCTTGATATGGATCTTCCTTAAGCGATTTCAGTAACTCGCTATAGTCGTTCTTGAAGGAAGGATAGTGCTTAGACAGCCGTTTTGCCTCATGAGCAAAATAACTGGATATACGAATATCAAAGTTCATTGAGGAATTCATACGCATCTTGCATTTGTTGCTTGCCTTCATGATGACACTTCACTTCCTGTAAAGCCCCTTTGAGGTCGTCCCAGAGTAGAGGATCTACTCCTTGGTTCTTTTTCACATTCCTGCGTGCTGCCTTCGGACATTCAGTAGTAATAGTGAAGACGCCCAAAGATCGGATGTATTCCATAGTTGACATCGCTAAGCGGTTACGAGGATTGAATGTTAATGTAGCAGTCATAATCTCAAAATTTTGTTATTCGTTTACCTTTGACGCTGCAAAATTACTGCTTTTTTTCGATATATGCAAACAATCCGGCAAAAAAATGCCACATTCAGTCTTTTTCAACATGTCAAGGAACACTTGTGTTCGGTAAAA
Organism: uncultured Bacteroidales bacterium; assembly: GCA_937910305.1. Lineage (GTDB taxonomy): Bacteria > Bacteroidota > Bacteroidia > Bacteroidales > Paludibacteraceae > Colicola. The sequence goes on from CALEPS010000165.1 coordinate 5,241, forward strand.
GCACCGATGTTTGCGTCGAAAGGCGACGCCCTAATTTTGAATATTAAAAATACAGACATAATGAAAAACTCAAACATGTATTTAGGCCGTAGATGGTATGGTATCTCTCGTAAATGGTTCGAGAATGACTCGGTAGTAACTCAAGAACGACTCGGTTCGGTAGTCTCTCGCTTCTCTCTCGCCAGTCTGATTTGCCTATGTATGCTGACTGTCGGAGTTGGAAATGCATGGGCGGAAAGTTACGATCAAACAATTACCTACACAACACTTAACTCGGAGGAGATGTTAGGGGGCAGTTATGCAGATGCCGGTAGTTATTATAAAGTGCCGGCTAGTTCCAATAATACAGCTACAATTAATATCCCCAGTAGTTATTTCAATCATACACCCACAGGGAATGTAACTATTATACTATCCCTCTCCACATTTGGCTCTGGAACAGATCCAAGTACTTCGAATACAACCATTACCGCCACCGGTACAGAAACTAGTTCGACATGGAATACATCCTCTTATTCTGGAACCCTTCCTTCAAGTAGTACTTATAATAATATCACTTTAACTCTGTCTAAAGTGGCGTCCCCTACTACATTGTCAGGAGTCACAATTAGTATTCATATTTCCACAGGAGTAAAAATATTGCGACTCCAAAGTGTACGAATTCAATATGCATATTCAAGTACTCCAGCAACAATAACCTTAAGCGAAGCAGGTGTTTCCACTAATGTGTCCGGCACGCACTATGCTGGAGAAACATATACTCTTCCTACATCAACAGATGCCACATGCGGTACAAAAATATTGGTTGGATGGAGCACTGTCACAATTTCTGGAACAGACACCAAACCCACATCAAATTTCTATGAAACAGGTGACGAAGTCATTCTTGCTGCCGGTGCCAACACGTATTATGCAGTTTTCGCGACTCAAAGTGGTGGAGGCACAGCGACATGGACAAGAGTTACAAACATGGCAACACTTACTGGGGGTGGAACATTTATTATGGGTTATGAGGCTACTGCCAAATCTGGAACTATTGTCCCTCTACGTAGTGCTGACTGTGGGGCGACGACGTCTGCAAATGGGATTTTGAATTCAGGAACATCTTCTTCAACTAGCGATAGAGGAACGATTGATATGTCGGATATAACTACTACTAGTGATTATGAAGTATACGTTTCCTGTCCGACTTCAGGTAAAATTAATATTCAAAGGGCTAATTCTTCCGGAAGTTATTATGGGGCTTCATCTACAGGCTCTTCTAAAAACACTGCTCGGCTCTATAGTAGTGGAAATACTGCTGAAACCAACATTATACCCGAGTGGGCAAGCGAAACAAACAACCAATTCAAACTAAGAGTAGATGTAACTGGCTCATACAAATATCTCAAATATAATACAGGAAGCCCTCGTTATGCTTTTTATGATAGTGCAGGAGAAAAAATAGTTTTCTATAAAAAGGGAAATTCCTATACCTATTCCGCTTACTCTACTTCTTGCGAAGCATGTACAGCCAATCCAACGGTTGGAACTGCTCAATTAAAAGGGTCGTTTAGTTTGAGCAGTGTAGGTGTAACATGCCCGACAACAGGAACAAGTGTCGGAACGAACTGCTCATGGACAGATTATGGTTTTGTATGGGGAACAAGTGCAAACCCGACAATCGGTGCAAGCGGCTGTACAAAAGTACAAATAGGTACTTCGGGTAGCGCAACTACATGGGATGGTACTCTGACAGGTACATTCAGTACGGGTACTACTTATTACTACCGTGCATATGGTAAGAACGCCAAAGATGGAGCAGCATTTGTTTATGGTAATGTTTCTTCGTTTAAATTACAGAAAGTTGTTTTCAACGCAAACGGTGGTACAGGAACCATGAGCGATCAGGCCGTTCTATACAACACAGCCACTGCCCTGACTTCCAATTCGTTCACTCGTGACGGTTTTGGTTTTGAAGGCTGGGCAACGAGTTCTGATGGAGATGTTGTATATGCAGACGGGGCTAATATTACGCTAACCGCAGACCAAACTTTGTATGCTAAATGGGGTGCGGTTCATTACACCATTACCTATGATCATGGCACAAACGGAACAGGATCAATAAGCGCGGGCGACAAAACGCATGGCGTGGACTTCACCTTGTCAAGCAGCACATTTACCCGCACAGGCTATACGCAAGACGGATGGAGCACTTCCGATGGAGGTAGCAAAGATTATGAATTAGGCGGCAGTTATACGGCTAATGCGGCAATAACTCTGTATCCGCACTGGGCGATCAATAATTATACGGTTAGTTGGAGCGTGAACGGCAGTACATGGTCAAGCGGCGTAACAGATGCCAACAACAATGCCAATTACGGTTCAACCGTCAGCGCACCGACCGCTCCGACAAGCAGCGACTGCGACGACAGCAAAGTGTTTGTAGGCTGGACGAATGCCGAATATTCGAATCCGAGTACCGCTCCTACGACATTATTTACCAGCACCTCGCCTGCTATCACCACCAACACAACCTTCTATGCTGTGTTTGCAGAGGCAAGTTCGGGTGGAGGAGTTGCGACAGTTTTTTCCGAAGACTTTTCCGATTGTACAGGTACTGGCGGTAATAGCGGAGGTTGGAGTGGCTCTATTGCGTCTACTACAACACCGACTTCCATATCATCATCATGGTTCCTTTCGTATGACAAGGCTGCTGATGGATGCTTGAAATTAGGCACTGGTGATTATGCAGGATCTGCCACCACTCCAAACATTGATTGTGGAGCAGCTACCAGTGCGACCTTAACTTTTAGGGCCGGCTCGTGGAGTGGAGATGGAACTGTACTTGGTTTAACAGGAACTAATTGTACACTAAGCGAGAGTAGTATCACCTTATCTGATGCATCTTTCACTAGTTATACTATTTCTATAACCAGTATTACGGATGAAATTTCCATTACATTTGCTAGTGCAAAAAAAAAACAACGTTTCTTCTTAGATGATGTTGTAGTTAAAACAAGTAGTGTTTCTTACTCCAACTATACGACAAGTTGCTGTCAGCAGCCAGCGACGCAATTGAGTATGAGCGCGGACAAGACAGAGTTGGTAGGAACGGGATTGATTGAGTTGTCGTTAGCCGGTGGTAACGGGGAAGACATTACCTGGAGTTGTCGAGACGAGGCAGACAACGACTGCGATGCCTTATTGAGTAGTACAAGTAACAGTGGCGCTACATTGACCATTTCTTCGCCTGTGGCTGCCACCAAGACCTATACCGTCAAGGCCGTTCAGCCGGAGAATGATGACGATACAGAAGTAATCTGCGGTAAGACATTAACAATAGACATAACCGTCAAGACACAATGGACAATCACGTTCAAGACAACCGATGGTGGTTCTCTCTCCACACACAATACAGTGACCGTGACCGACGGAGACAGTTATACCTTCCCCGACCTAAGTGACGAATATACCTGCGAGACGAATTATTCGTTTGTAGGATGGAAAGCGACTAATACAGACGGTGCTCCGGAATATGAAGGAGGTAGTTCTGCCAAAGCTACAGAAAATACCACATGGTATGCTGTTTGGATGTATTCAACGGGCACAACTACCGAAACACGTGACAAATATGAATTAGTGACATCCAGCTCTACAGCTATTGCAGAAGATGATGTAGTGGTTATTGCCTGCAACACGCAAGGCGTTGCACTCGCTCAAATGAGTACAAGCGATACATATGGTTCACATGTTCCAGTAGATTTCGCGACTGACAAGTCGTACTTGACCTTTGCGAGCGGGACCAATGTAATGGAGTTGAAACTTTACTGGTGCTCTACAGACGATGACTACTCGTACAATGGCTGGGCATTCGAGGATTACAACAATGCAGACCAATTCTTGTCATATGGAGATGAGAATGGCAATTATAATGGAACATTGACTTACCTTGACGAATATCTATGGATGTTTACTATAAGTTTCGATGGCAATGGAATAGCTACTATCAGTGATCCTGATCCCGATTACTCGTCATACAAACTACAATATCGCAAAGAAACATCCCGTTTTGCATTCTACTCCGGTACTAACAAAGCCGTCCAACTCTATCGCAAGAATGGGACTGTCAGTGTAGAGGTTCCAACTGCACCTACCTATTCTGTCAATAACACGCATTGTACAAACGGAGCTACTATCCGCGCCACTGACGGTCAATGGGTTACTTCGGCGAAAAACCAGAAAGTGCGTATTACTGTTCCTGTCACCGCGAAGAACTTTGAGACAAGCGGCAAGCAACTGACCGCTTCCAGTGACAACAGTCATTTCTCCGTATTGTTCCCAAACCATACTATCCCGAGCAACAAGAGCGAAGTGGTAGTGAACATGGTTGTGGAATACACCCCGATAGAAGCAAACACCATTGAGGAAGCCAATATCACTATTACCACCGGTACGGGCGACGGCGATGCAACCAAGGTGGTTTCTGTCAATGGCCGTTCGCTGCCGGACGAGTTTGTAATCGTTATGCAGAAAGAGGGCAAGTGGCAGGCGCTTCCGGCTAATATGGAGAGCGGTGCCACGACATACAGCGGCGTAGAAGTGACACCTAACGGAGGTATTACCGCTATCCCGGCTGCGCCATTCAATGTCATATACAGCGCACGCGAGGTGGCAAGCAGCCGCTATGAGGCTGCCGGCAACTGTGTACGTCTGGTAGGAAACAACAACAAGTGCCTATGGGGAAATAACAGCACTAACACGACGTCTATCCAAAACTGGTCCACACTAAGCAACACCAATGGTGCACAATATGAATGGTTGCTGAGTACCGCAGACGGTGAGACCTACACTATTGCCAATCCAAACCATCCGGACTATGGCACAGGACGTCAATTAGCCATTTATGCTCTTAAGTACGGATTGTACAAAACCGACGCTACATTCTATCTTCTGCCGGTAGGTTGTTCGTCTCAACCGGGTAACTTACAGATAGTGCCGCGGCGTATAGACGCCACCTTCTCATGGATAAGCAATGCAAGCAGTGTCACGATTGATCTCTGGACTAACGAGGAGATGGATGAAGGTCATTTGTCAGCAACGGCTACATCTGTACCCTATTTGTTCACCGGACTGGCAGAAAGTACGCAATACTGGTACAAGATCACTCCCGGCAGCAATGACGACTGCGCCGTAACAGGTACATTCTCCACTAACGGCCCTACCATTGATGTAGTAGAATGGGGCGAGAACTCCGCAACCATCTTTGTAGATATTGATCCTGCGACAGCCAATGACCCCTCTGTTTCTCCACAAATCATCATTGCCGGTGAGGTAGAGCACGGTCAGGGCAGTGGTGCTGCTGCCACAGACATCTTCTTCTCGAAGTATTTCGAGGCAGAAGGAACAGCCAAGATGCTTGCAATCTACAACGGAACAGGTAATGCCATGTCATTAGCTGATATCACTATCCTACATCGCAGCACGACCAAGAAATACACTCCGCTTTCTCTTGCATCCTATGGAAAGACAGCGGGCTGGATACAACCGGGAGAAGAGATCATTCTTTTCAACAGAGACGTCCGTACGGCTGTGATGAGTTGTGCAGAGAGCGACCCAACATACCCATCATGGAATAACGTAGAGGACAAGAACCTTGAATTCTCCGGTAAAGGTACGATTCGTCTCTTCCGCGGAAACGAGTGTATCGACATCATCGGAGCCATGGAAGAGGGAGACGATATTAATGACAAGGCAGTGGATCCTATAGAAGGAAGTGGTAGCCCGACTTTCGGAGATGCCAATGGTTTTGTCAGCACAAGCGGTGACAATTATGCCACGAAAGGAACGGTGGAAAATAATTATGAGTTATCCACCAACCGTTGTTTGTTGATCCGTCAGAACTGGGTAACAAGCGGAGACTCTGCGGTATTGAACAACTATGATGATTTCAAGACTCTGGGAACCTACACCGGTGTGGATTCCAAGACGCACAAGGGAGAATGGGCTGGATTACAGATTCCAACCGCTGTAGCACCGGAAACGGATTATATTCATACTTGTGAAGGATTCCAAGAAGTAGGTAAATTCGACTATAACAAATACTACCGCGAGTATACACAAATCGGCGCTGACAAGTATCTCAAAGACTTCACGCGCGCAGAAGATGGCACTTATACACTACCCATCAGTTACATGCGCCAATACGCGTGTCTGAACCTGAAGTTCCAACTGACAGACCATAGCGACAAAGAGACCATACTCACCGAGAAAGTGGCGCAAGTACCGATCGTTGTCAAGGATGCCCGCAACTCAAATGATACATTGTTCACTAGTATCATCAAAGCAGATGAAGCGCCTCATGCACCGATGACCTCGGAGAGTATCGAACGTTGCAAGACCTGTAACGTAGTGGTGCTCGGCACGGGTACATTGACCAAAGCGGCAGATGGAACTACCAATGATGTAGCAGAATTAGGAGATGTGAAAGTTTATCCGGGAGGCAAACTGATTGTTCCGAGCAACAGACACTATGTATTCAACTCGCTGGCCATGCGTCGTCAAGAAGACGAGGTAGCCCTCGCTGATATTCAAGGCGGTTTAGCAGAGAGTGCCACTGACGCAAGCGACAAAGGGCTGTACATCCGTCGCCCTAACGGCGTTTATCTCGATGTGCGCATCAACCCGGACAACTGGCATTTCATAGCCCTTCCGTATGATTGCCGCGTAGGTGATATCATGTTATCCGACGGTACGCCGGCTGTAGTCAACACCGATTACTTGTTAGGCTGGTATGACGGCGCAAAACGAGCAGCGAACAAATCCGGCGGATGGACATACATCACAGACAAAGATTACGTGCTTAAAAAAGGGTTGGGATATATCTTAGCATTGCCGGGAACAGACAAGGTAAAGAAAGAGTTACGGTTCCCTATGGCTAACAGTGTTATAGATGAAGAACTCAGTAATAAATCTATCGGCGGTCTGTATGCCTACGGAGGTGACAAGAGCGATGAAGAATTACGTCCTAACCACAAAGGCTGGAACATGATCGGCAACCCGTATATGATCACCTATGAGACCGATATTGTTGAAACACCATTAGCAATGGGTTTGCTTGAACACGATCTGGTGAACGGCGTATGGTATGGACAATGGAAACGCACCGGTAGCGCACGCTATATCGTTAAACCTGTTGATAACGGATGGAGCGATTATATCCAGACAACAATCACAGATTTAGAGCCATTTACCTCTTATTTCATCCAGATTGGAAATAGCACCGATGGAAGCGACAATCCGGAAACGGAAAACAATATTACGTTTACTGCATCCAAAGCAGAACGTGCTTCCATCATACGCCATGCCCAGGCTGAGACAGACGAGCCTATGTATCCGGTATGGTACGGAGTAGATATTATTGCCCCGAACGCAGAAAGAGACAATACCACACTGCTTATCTCCGATGAATTTACAGACGGTTATGATATGATGGACGATCTGGTAAAAATGCGCGGCGACTACTATACCTATTACAACAAGCCTGTACTGGCAAGCCGCAATAATGAAGGCGAGATGGCATTCAATGCCCTGCCGGATAATAGTGCTGCCGAGGTTGGTGTACCTCTGAATTACTATGCTGCGCAAGCCGGTACGTACACGATTGCTACCGATAGCCGGTACGACCTGGAGGAAGTAAAGTCAGCCGTGCTATATGATGCGACAAATAATACGTACACCGACTTGCTGACCCAGAACTATGAGTTCACTGCATCCAAGGGGAATAACACGGAACGCTTCACGCTCTATGTACGCGTAGAACGCAAGAAAGCGCCGAATAGTGCTACGGATATTGACAATCTGTTGGCTGATGGAGAGTTGAGCCTGATTAGTATGGGTAAGACACTGGTACTGAGCGGTCTGACAGGCGCAGCGGATGTGTATGTATATGACATGAGCGGCAAACTGATGAATAGCGACCATGCATCCGGAAGCGGAGGCATATGGCGCACCACAGTACCTACGACAGGAGTTTACTTCGTTCGTGTGAACGGCGTTAACGGACAACAGACATTACGTGCAATTGTTAAATAACGGAGGGTTTGGACATGAAAAGATTTCATTTTTCACATAGCACGAATAAAAAACTCAATATCATTGTCGGTTGTCTTGCTGCCGTTATATGGGTTGTGATGCTGTACTTGGCGCTGCAACCGGACGGAAACCAGCCCAAACAGATACTGACCAGCAATGTGCACTATACCGCTTCTGCAGGTCAGAGCGAGGGGCTGGCTGTGTCACAAGTGACGCCATACGCAATACACCCTACCACATCTTCACTTCCGTCAGCAAGCAGGACGACTCCTTCTTCCAGCGTCTCTTCCTATATAGTCCATGAGACCAGCAGCACAAGCGCTCATACGGTAGGAAGCGGCAGAGGGAACGGGATGGCTAATTCCTGGAGCAATGGAAACTCAGGGAACATCAGTTACGGAGGAAACATGGTAGCTCTGTCTTCTTCGCTGGCACTGGCGGCTCCCGGAGCCACTCAGGCTAATGATATAGCGAAGGTAGCAGCTGCCCCTGAACGCAGAGGTGCCGGACCAAGACGCGTCACTGAATTTCCTACGGAACCTTTCACGGATCCTGTCGGTGATGCACTGTTGCCACTGTTGTTATGTGCGGGGGCGTTCCTCATCCTTCGCCTCGCGCGGAGAAAGAGAGCGAACGAGTAGCGCATCAGATAGCAAAAAAATGAGCCTTGACGGGCTCGTTTTTTTATGCCAAAGAGGAATTGTACCTTCGGACGCCGCCTTAGAATATTATGTACGAACAACAAGATTTTAGCCGAAAAAACTCCCTTGTACAAGCACAGATGATTTTTTTTTGATTAAAATCTTGCATATTCCAAAAATTTGTAGTAACTTTGCACGATTTTTTGAGTATCAAGAAATTATAATTCTATAATTGGTCGCAAACGGCGACCGCAAATGACGAAAAAACAGATGAATATTGTAACCAAAGAGATTGCTCTCCCCGATGGACGAGTAATCAAACTGGAGACAGGCAAATTGGCCAAACAAGCTGATGGCGCTGTGATGGCGACTCTCGGCAACACGATGATTCTGGCTACTGTCTGCTCCGCAAAAGATGCGGTTCCGGGTACTGATTTTATGCCCCTGACCGTAGAGTACAAAGAGAAATTTGCGTCCGCAGGACGCTTCCCCGGCGGTTTCACCCGCCGCGAAGGCAAAGCATCGGATTATGAAATCCTTATTGCGCGTCTGATCGACCGTGCCCTTCGTCCCCTCTTCCCTTCTAACTATCACGCAGAGACATTCGTTAACGTAACGATGTATTCCGCTGACGGTATCGACATGCCGGAGAGCATTGCCGGACTGGCAGCAGGCGCTGCGCTGGCTTGCTCGGATATACCTTTCGAGGGTCCGGTGAGCGAAGTGCGCGTGGCACGTGTGGACGGCAAGATGGTTATCAACCCAACCTTCGAGCAATGCGAGCATGCTGACCTCGAGCTGATGGTAGCCGCTACGTATGACAACATCATGATGGTTGAGGGCGAGATGAAAGAGGTGCCGGAGAGCGTAATGCTGGAGGCTATCAAAGCTGCGCACGAGGCTATCAAACCGCAGTGTCTGGCTATCAACGAGATGATGAAGGCTTATGGCAAGGAAGTGAAACGCGAGTATTGCCATGAGGTGAACGACGAGGAACTGAAGCAGGCTGTGCATGACTACAGTTATGCCCGCGCTTATGCGCAAGCTACTGCCGCCGACACCGACAAGCACCACCGCGAGGCTATGTTCAGCCAGATCCGCGAGGATTTCAAGGCTGAGAAAGCCGACTACATGGCAGCCCGCGCAGAGGCTTTAGGCGTAGATATCGACGAGATCGCAGCCCTGGTAGACCGCTATTATCACGACGTAGAGAAAGAGGCTATGCGCCGCGCTGTGCTGGATGAAGGCAAGCGTCTGGACGGTCGTAAAACGACTGAGATCCGTCCTATCTGGTGCGAAGTAGGTCCGCTTCCCGGACCTCACGGAAGCAGTATCTTCACCCGTGGCGAGACCCAGTCGCTCTCTACCGTAACACTCGGTACCAGCCGCGACGAGAAGATCGTTGACGAGGCTCTGATCCAAGGAACCGACAAATTCCTGCTGCACTATAACTTCCCGCCGTTCTCAACGGGTGAGGCTAAGGCGCAACGCGGCGTAGGACGTCGCGAGATCGGGCACGGTAACTTGGCGTGCCGCGCGCTGAAGAACATGATCCCGGAAGATTTCCCCTACACCGTACGTGTAGTAAGTGATATTCTGGAGTCCAATGGTTCGAGCTCAATGGCTACCGTTTGTGCCGGAACACTGGCGCTGATGGATGCAGGTGTGCCGATGAAAAAACCGGTAAGCGGTATCGCAATGGGTCTGATCTCGGAGAACCAAGGCAAGAACTACGCGATCCTTTCTGATATCCTCGGCGACGAGGACCACCTCGGAGACATGGATTTCAAGACCACGGGAACCAAGGACGGTCTGACTGCATGCCAGATGGATATCAAGGTAGATGGTCTCTCCTATGAGATATTAGAGAACGCGCTCGCACAGGCGCACGAGGCACGTATGTATATCCTCGGTAAGATCCTGGAGTGCATGCCGGCTCCGCGTGCTGACCTCAAACCGCACGCTCCGCGCATCACTTCGTTCTATATCCCGAAAGATATGATCGGTGCTGTAATAGGCCCGGGCGGAAAGATCATCCAGGGTATCCAGGCTGAGACCGGAGCTGTCATCTCTATCGATGAAGACGAGAAGGGCGGCAAGGTAGAGGTAGCATCCAACAACGGCGAACAGATGGCTGCCGCTATCGCCAAGATCAAAGCAATCGTTGCGCTGCCGGAAGTAGGCGAAGAGTATGACTCAGTCGTTAAGTCGCTCATGCCGTACGGCTGTTTCGTTGAGTTCATGCCGGGTAAGGAAGGTCTGCTGCATATCAGCGAGATCGACTGGAAACGCTATGAGACGATGGAAGAGACCGGAATCAAGGAAGGCGACCATATCCGCATCAAACTGCTGGAGATCGACCCGAAGACCGGTAAGTTCCGTCTGAGTGCCAAAGCGCTGAAAGAGAAACCCGAAGGTTATGTAGAGCCGGAGAGACCGGCACGCGCACCGCGTGGCGACCGTGACGGCGCACGCCTCGACAGAGGACCAAGACCCGAACGCCGCGGTCCCCGTCCCGAGAAACGATAATCAAAAAAAGCAGCGTCGAAAGACGCTGTTTTTTTTGATAATTCACAATGCACAATTCACAATTCATAATTCCATGCCATTATTTGTTTTGGTGGTCTTTATGATAGATGTTAGTATTTTTAATAGTTCTTTATTTTCTGAATATACACTATCATATAGATCTTGTTCAAGTATATTACTTTCGTGCAAAAGTTCTAACCAATATTCTGTTTCTTCAGCTTCTTTTAGTGCTATGGATAATTTAGAAATAAAGTCAGGAGTGCTCTGCGCCCTAACTCCTTCTTTAACATTCGCGCCAATACTGGTACCAGATCGTAAAACTTGTTTGGAAAGAACATACTCATGCTTTGGGGTACTTAACCATTGATATAAACTTATTATCCTCAGTGCAAATGCTTTACTTTTTTGCTCGATGACATTTCCCTCTTTCATTTTACTTAATAATTGTGCATTTTGAATTGTAAATTGTAAACTTTTAAAAGTCTATCTTCCATACCAGTCCGACGCCTTGTATCGTCGAAGCCTGGCGGAGCGAGTACTTATCAACGGTATGGGTGTACCCTTTCAGCCGCAGCTGGCCGTCTTCCGTCAGCAGCACCTCTACATCCAGATCACCGAAGAAAGGCTGGTTGGAGATATCATTATACCGATAGCCCACATTACCGTTGATCAAAAGCCGGTCCACAGGCTGCAACTGGAACTGCGCCTCGTATTCCTGGCTTCTCCCGGCTCCCTCTCCATCCGTACGGATTGCCACTCCGAGCGTCAGCATATCCGTCAGTCTCGAAAGCCATGCGTTAATCTGGCTGGTAACGGTGGAAGACAGCAGCGAGTAGGTGGAATTCAGCGTAGCGTACTGCGCATTCGCCATATAATCAGGCGTGAAGAAACGTCCAAAGACGAGAAGGTAAATAACCTGCCTCATGAGCATCTCGTCGGTGTTGATGATCTGCCGCACCTGCTGCTGGATATTCTGGTCCGACATCGGGAATTCCAACGCGAAAGAGAGTATCGGATTATTAAGCGTTCCGGTCATATGCAGGCATGTCAGCACCGGTATATTCGACCGCGAGGTAGCCAGTTGGGCCGCATCGTCTCCAAAGAGATCACGCAGGTTGGCTACAGCCCTGTATTTCGCCGTAACATCCAGTTGGGGATTAGACGGGTTGCCCGAGAAAACAATCGTAGAGCCCTCACCTACGGTAAACTCTTTACGGATCATATTCGCCACGGTATAAGAGAGCGTTCCTTGGTTGATATCATACGTACCGAGCAGCGAGACATCGCCGGTGCTGGTGTCGTAAGTCAGGCGCAGAGCTCCTGTGCCGCGGCCCTGAATCATATCCCCGTTACTCTCTCCTAACACCAGTTGGAAGAGCAGGAAGGGGTTGATATCCAGGTTCAGTTTGATAGTACATCTCTCCGGCCGCGCCAGCTCGATAGTCCGGCGGACCGAATCTTCCGGCACCTCATAACGGAGCGTGTCGCCTGCCGCCACAAAATGGACGAACGAGGACTCGTACGCAGAGGAAGCGTTATCCAGCGAGAGCCGGAAGCGGCTGTTCTTCGAGGTGCTGGCATTAGCGGAGACGAGGATATCCGATTCATGCCCGGTGACATCCACATGGCCGGTAGCATAGACCTTGCCGCGCAGCATCTCGCCCGGCGCGTCATTGTCGAAGACCAGCGCGTCGGTGGCATCCACATGCAGAGCCAATACGAAATCGTGGAACTGCTCATGATGGACTGCTCCCTTCACACGAACGGGGTTACCCTCCGCATCCGTCAGATGCACATCGGGGAAGATGATAGCCGTAGTATCCATGATAATCGAATCCGAAGGGATGGTATATCGCGCCCCGGTCCAGGGGAGCGTCAGATGGGCATCATGCGCCAGTTCGCGGATCAGGACGTACACCAGTCCTTTCCTGCCGCCTACCACTACTCTGCCCGACCCGTATCCGTCCAGATCGGTCAGCACCGTGTTCGTCCAGTGATTAATGAATTCAAGCGGTACGGAATCGGTTGTCATATCCAGTTCCCATACGCCGGAGTGGTCAAAGAGCGCTTTGCCGTCCAACGCTACTCTTCTCGTATCCGGCATGTGCGGTTTGAACACATCGGCATGGAAGGCGAGCGAATCGGATATATGCAGATCCACCTCCGCGTCACCGAAGAGACAGTTGTTGAGTCCCATCGAGTCAATATGTATCCGGGTATCTATCTGCGGACGGCGGAAGAGCGATGTGATATCCGCACTGCCGGTGAGCAGGCCGTTGAACATGATGATCTTTTGCGGCAGGATAAACGGCACCACATAGGATGCGTCTATCCGTTGCATATCCACTGTGAGGGTGTCAGATGCCTTACGCGAACCGACACCGTTGGCGTACAGATGCTGCCCCGCTCCCTCGAAGAGGAAATGCCGGATAGAGAGCGTCGTATCCGATGCACAGTAGGTGAGACGGCTCTCGCCCAGCGTATAGACCGAGTCGCGCAGCATGATTGTGCCCGGCAGACAATGGAGATCAATCAACGGCGCTTTGTTATACCGCGCGAAACGGGTCTCGAAATGCAGATCACCTCCGTAGGCTCCGGCTCGTTGCTCCGCCAGCATCGCAAGCTGTTTCTCTCGTATAGTAAGCGGCTCATCCGTCTCCTCCGGCTGTTCCATCAAAGAAGAGAAACGGATATCCGTCAGCAGCGTGTCACGAAAAGCCTGTGCTCGCAGACCGGTATGCAGATTATCCGCCGACGCCGACACATCAAGCGCCAGAGTCTCCGACTCCGTTCCTAACGAGAGGCGTATGTCTTGCAGCGGCTTGCCGCCCACTTCCATATCCGAAGCAAGGAAAGTGAAGCTTACCGGCGACTGATTCATAGCGGAGGGATTCAGATCCGCTTCCGCACGCAGCGAAGGACTATCCGACAGTTTGACCGGAACGGCAAAGAGTTTCTGCACACGGCTCAACTCGGATCCGTCCGCCTTCATGCGGAAAGAGACGGGTTGCCATTTCGCCGACGGAGCATCCACCACTGCCGGCAGGTAATGGTGTGCCAACGCCGTGAAAGCCGGCACTAAGTCTGCGTAACGGAAAGTACCGTCCAACTGCGCAGAGAGATAATCCGATCGGAGCGTTACGGCTTTGCTGTTGGTTCCGTCTGCCGACACAAGGAGTGTCATCTGCTCCATCAGAACGGAATCCTGCGGCGTAGCCAGGAAAAGCGAATCTAACACCATGTAGCCGGATATATCATCCGCATGTTTGCCATTCATATCCACTGCCAAAGCAAAGGAGGTGCGTATGCTTGTGTCCAGAATCGGAGAAGTATCGAAATGACGGCACCGCAAGTTGAAGTTTACCTCCGGATTCTGTTGCCGCAGGTTCACAACGCCGTCAAACGCCATGTCCAGATGAGGGTCCGCTATCGAGAACTTGCCTTCATACCGCCGCGGTTGCAGCTTGCCGTTTATATGCAGGTCGGCGTAGGTGTAGTTCTTATATGTGAATTTCCGTACGTGCGCTTTCACGTCCCCGGAGAGCGAACCGTTATCGATCTTGCCTTGGGACGCCAGGTCCAGCGTCACGGTCTGTAACTGGGGAAGATTGAGCATGCGTCCCAGGCGGAAGTTCTTTCCTACCACCCGTGCGTCGTAGGTCATATGCTCGAAAGCCGAATCCGAACGGAAAGTCCCGTCCGTGGAGATCGCTCCCAGAGCAGTCCTGAATGCGCCATGAAGCGTCAGGTCATGCAGCCGGCCTTGCGCCAGACCGCGATAATGGATATCTCCCAGACGATGAACCTCCTGCGGCAGACGGATAGGACGCCCGTTCAGCTGCGACAGGAAATCCTGCATCTGGGCTGCATTGGTATGTACGTCCGTCAGGTTGGCGCGCAGGTAAGGGTTGGACATATCCGGCAGACCGATGGCAGCCACGTCACCCTGCAGGATCGGCTTGCCGTTATAACGGAGTACCATATCGCTGAACGCGACGGAATCCAATGCGCCGCTTACCGCTCCGGTCAGACCGATCGGGCGTTTGAGCGTCTTGAGAGCGGGCACGAAGAGGGATATCTCCGCCGGCACCAGCTCCGCGTCTATGCGCAGCGGGGCGTCCAGAGAAGCGGCCTCGAACGGCAAACGCAGGGAAATCTCGCTCAACTCCAGCTCGGATTGCGGCAACTGCGCATGCATTATGGGCACATTCAGCAGGCTGTCCGTCAGAATGACATGCGCGTCAAGATCCTTTATCACCAGAGGCGGCTGAAGATCTCCGCCGGACGGTTTCTTGTCTACCACCGCAGAGAGTTCGGTTATCTCCGCATCCAGCGTCTCGGCGGAAAGGCGGTGAAGATCCATGTCCGCATGGGAGACGAAAGCCTCGTAATCTTCATACCGCAGACGGATATTATCCAGCTGTACATCCTTGACCGCTACGATACTCCGCATGGGGTTGCTCTCTTTTTTTTCATCCGTCCGGAATGCGTCAACGAGGAACTGGTAATTCCATTCTTTCGTACTCGCGCCTTCGGCACTTGGTATTTCTATCTGATGCACATCCGCCAGTACGTCATTCAATCGCACGTGGCTGAATTTAATCTCTCCGTGGCGGAGGGCAAGAGGCGAGAACTGGGCGAATGCTTCTCCGACAAACGCCAGCGTATCGCCCTGACGGTCTTCCAGATATATATCTTTTATCGTGAGTCTGGCGGGGAACTGATAACTCACAGACCCTACCTGCGCATTCGTGCCGAGCGCGCGCGACAGTTCGGCGGCCGCAAGCTGCACGGCAGCCGTCTCCACTTTGTCGCTCGACAAAGCAGCTATGAATGTTCCGCCTACCAATGCCAGACCGGCAAGCATGACACCTAATATGTACAACGCGCGTTTCACTCGTGTATATTTAGCGTGCAAAGGTACGAAAAATATTTCGTACAGGCAAATAAAATCAATAATTTTGAAAAAAAACATACAAAAATTTTGCCAATTCAAAAAAAAGCAGTACCTTTGCACGCTTTTTCCGTCGAAGAACGTATGTTCGAGAAAAATCGCACATTGCGCTTTTTCCTCGTCGAAAGAGCACATATCGTGCCTCTGGCGATTGCATTAGGCTGAGAGCTGAGAGCTGAATGCCGAATAGTAGTATATGCCCGATGTGTAATGTTGGAATCCATAAAAATAACTAACGAAATGGATTTAATGAAAGTTGCCGAGCAAGCTTTTGCCGGTGAGAAGAAAGAATTCCCTGCATTCAAAGCAGGTGACCAGATTACGGTAGGTTACCGTATTAAAGAAGGTAACAAAGAGCGTGTTCAGGAGTTCCGCGGTGATGTGATCTGCATCCACGGTAGCGGAGACAAGAAACGCTTCACGGTTCGTAAAATGAGCGGTAACGTCGGTGTTGAGCGTATCTTCCCGATGGACAGCCCCTTCATTGAGAGCATCAC
>CALEPS010000166.1 GCA_937910305.1 uncultured Bacteroidales bacterium
TATCCACTTTCTCGGGAATGATGTCCACCGCGGTCACCTGATGATGCTGGGAGAGTAGGGTTGCAATACTCAATCCTACATACCCTGTTCCTGCTACTGCTATCTTCATTTTAACTCTCAATTCTCAATTCTCAACTCTCAATTCTCAATTAAATATGCTCCTCTACTCCGCGGAAATGGACGTTGAGTTCATGCAAATGCTCCAGCAATACACCAAGTGGTGTACCTTTCGTCATTTCTGCGAACGCATTCACATCTTTCGGGAAACATTTGCCGCCGTATCCGTATTTGCCGTCAGGACCCGGTACATAAGTGTGTGTGTCGTTGATGTATCCGGACAACAGAATGCCGGTATGCACCTTCCGCCAGTCTGCACCCATCTGCTCGCAATACTCGCGGCACGCGTTAAAGTAGGTCACTTTGTATGCGCCGAACACATTGTGCATGTATTTGGTCAATTCGGCCTCCAGAGGCGTCATTACGGTAAATTTCTTGCCTACAAAAATCTTGGTCAGCAACTCCTGCGCACCTGTAAACACCATCGTCTGTTTGTTGAAATCCTCAATGAAAGTGCGCTCCGTCAGAAACTCTGGCATGTAGCATACTTGGTGTCCCGTCTCGCGGGAAAGCAGTTCGCTTGTTCCCGGAAGAATGGTGGTACGTACAAATACAGGTACGTCCGGCAGATTTTTGATCAGTTCTTTCATTAGGGTCAGATCCTGTGTGCCGTCTTCTTCCGTTGGTACGTGAATCTGGAGAAAAGCGATATCGACATGGCTCAAGTCGTCATTATAACCCTTGTAGGGATCACTGATGAATAGTTTGCACTCTGGGTTGTTGTTCTCCAACCAGTTTTTCAGGGCTCCACCTACGAAGCCGCATCCGATAATTCCAACGTTAATCATGTTATATTTGTTTTAAAATTAATATCTTTCATCTTTTTCCCATCCCCTTTGTCGCGCATGGACCCGTTACCGCTGCGCGCTGCCGTAGCAATTATCGCTTTTTCTTTTCCCCTCCCGAAAGGGAGGATTAGGGGAGGGTTTACAAAAAAGCCTGCAAAGATACAACATTTTTTTTACATACGCAAGTGCGCGCGTACTTTTTATAAAAAATGTTATTTTTTTTCAAAAAATCATATGTTAAAACAGTATATATACTATGTATATATACTATGAAAACCGAAGAAAAAAATCATTTTTTTTCTTCGGAAAGCGGGCATGTCCGAATAACTACCGCTATAACATAGTTATAGCGCGCTTATGAGGACAATGAACGCGCAGTGCGTGATAAGTGCGTGATAAGTGCGTGATAAGTGCGAGATAACAAGGGTAAAATAAACTTTATTTGTGATAATTTATTCATACATGCTTGCGCATATCAACTTTTTTTACTACCTTTGCACCGAATTTGCCTAATTCCGGCTTATTCGACTATTTTGACTGGTTCCACTAGTTCGACTAGATAGACAAGTTCTACTGGTTCCACTAGTTCGACTGGTTCCGCTATAAACAACTAAAATTAACGATAAACAAATGAAAAATTTCAAATTGTGGAATACGCTCTGCGGATGGATCGTCTTTGCGGTCGCTGCTGCTACGTATCTCCTTACAATGGAACCCACCGCCTCTTTCTGGGACTGCGGTGAGTTCATCTCCAGCGCCTGGAAACTGGACGTTGGACACCCGCCCGGAGCACCTTTCTTCATGCTCATGGGCCATTTCTTCAGCCTTTTTGCACCCGATACGGCGCATGTGGCTATGTGTGTCAATGCACTCTCGGCGCTCGCAAGTGCGTTTACTATCCTCTTCCTCTTCTGGACGATTACGGCGCTGGCAAAGAAACTGGTTCAACCGGACACGCTTTGGAAAGGCATCGCTCTGCTTGGTGCAGGAGCAGTGGGAGCGCTTGCTTACACTTTCTCCGACACCTTCTGGTTCTCCGCGGTGGAAGGTGAAGTGTATGCTTCCTCTTCGCTCTTTACGGCGGTCGTCTTCTGGCTGATCCTCAAATGGGATGAGCAGGCGGACGAAGAAGGTTCAGACCGGTGGCTCATAGCTATTGCTTACCTCATGGGACTCTCTATTGGTGTACACTTGCTGAACTTGCTGACTATTCCGGCTATCGGATTAGTCTATTATTTCCGTCGTTATCAGTTCTCATGGAAGGGCTTGATCTATGCTTTCCTGGCTTCGTGCTTGGTGCTGCTGGTTATCCTGTATGGTATTATTCCGGGATTCCCGACTCTCATCGGTTGGTTTGAGCTCCTCTTTGTGAATGTCTTCGGATGTCCGTTCAATACCGGTATGTGGATTTGTCTGGTGCTGACGGTGGCTTTCCTCACATGGGCGATCCTTTATACCAAGAAACGTTCGGATGCAGAGGCTGAAAAAAGCCCAAGCCAACTCTGGCGATGGCTCAACACCGGTGTCGTCATGCTTACGGTTATTCTGATCGGCTATAGCTCGTATGCTGCGCTGGTCATCCGTTCTGCTGCGGATACGCCGATGGACCAGAACTCGCCGGACAATGTCTTCTCGCTCAAGTATTACTTGAACCGTGAGCAGTACGGAGACCGTCCGCTCTTCTACGGACAGACTTACAATGCGCCCGTGGAGCTCCGCGTCGAAGGAAACATGTGCGTACCGGTGGAGAAAAAAGGCCATGCTCAGTATGCGCCGGCTCCGAAAGTGGAGGGAGAAAAGGACCACTATGTCATCACCGGATACAAGACGGATTATAAGTATATGAAGCAGTTCTGCATGCTCTTCCCGCGCATGTATTCCTCACAGGGAAGCCATGTCCAGGCATACAAAGAGTGGGCGGATGTCAAAGGTAAACGGGTTCGCTATGACTACTGCGGACAGCAGAAAACGGACTATTGTCCGACTTTCGGTGAGAACCTGAAATTCTTCTTCCGCTACCAGGTTAACTTCATGTACTGGCGCTATTTCATGTGGAATTTCGCAGGACGCCAGAATGACCTCCAGTCCTACGGTGAAATCACCAAAGGAAACTGGATCTCCGGTATTCCGTTTATCGACAATGCCATGCTGGGCGACCAGTCGCTTTTGCCTACGGAGTTGAAGGAAAACAAGGGACATAACGTCTATTATTTCCTGCCGCTGATTTTGGGTCTTATAGGCCTGGTTTGGCAATGCTCCAAACGGGACAAAGAAGGGAATGCGGAAGGATGGAAAAACTTCACCCTTACGTTCTTGCTCTTCTTCTTGACCGGTCTGGCAATTGTCCTGTACCTCAACCAGACGCCGTATCAGCCGCGTGAACGGGACTATGCGTATGCCGGTTCGTTCTATGCTTTCTGTATCTGGATCGGACTCGGCGTGCTCGCACTCATCGATTGGATCAACAGCGCGCTGAAGAGCGAAAACGGAAAGACTGCTGTGGCGGTATGTATGAGCCTTCTGTGTCTGGGCGTACCGGCACAGATGGCTTCGCAGAACTGGGATGACCATGACCGCTCGCAGAGATATTCCTGCCGCGATTTCGGTGCTAACTATCTCAAATCATGCGAGGACAACGCTATCCTCTTCTCCAACGGCGATAACGACACCTTCCCGCTCTGGTATAACCAGGAGGTGGAAGGCGAAGGAACGGACAAACGCGTCTGCAACCTCTCGTATCTCCAGACTGACTGGTATATCTCCCAGATGAAGCGTCCGTACTATGAATCCGAAGCACTCCCGATCTCTTGGGAATACAAGGATTTCATGCCGGGCAAGAATGAGATAGCGCGTGTGGACAACCGTCTCGGACAGCCGATTTCGGTAGAGAAAGCATTCAATTTCCTGCGCTCGGAGGATCCGCGTACCAAGACACGAGAAGGAGACAATTACATTCCTTCGGACCAGCTCTATGTGGAGACTCCGTCAGGAGAGCAGATCTTCTTACAGAAGAAGCGGATGTACACCCGCTCGCAAATGATGATCATGGAGATGCTTTCTACTAACAAATGGCAGCGTCCGATGTATTTCTGCGCAACGGTCGGAAACGACTATTATCTGGGGCTCGAACCTTGGATGGAACTCACAGGACTGGCATACCGCATAACGCCGACTCGCAGTCCGGACGGACAGCCGCGCGTCAATTCAGAAGTGATGTACGAGAATATGCTGCACAAGTTCAAATACGGCAATATGAATATCCCCGGTATTTATATTGACGAGAACCTCATGCGTATGTGCCGTACGCACCGGATGATGTTTGCACAGCTTGCGGAACAGCTCCTGAGGGAAAACCAACGCGAAAAGGCGCTCGAAGTGCTTGATTTTGCGGAGGAGCAGCTGCCGGGATATAATGTGCCGTATGATTATACTTCCGCTTCCATGGCATCGATGTATTTCATGCTCGGAGAGACGGAAAAGGCATTGGCTATCATGGATCATGTGGCTAACACATGTGTGGAATACCTCCGTTTTGCTGCATCGCTTGATCGCGCGCAACGACGCGTTATGGAATCGACCACTAACCGTGAGGCGGCTATACTCTCCTACGTCCTCCAGACATGTGAGCGCTATAAACAAACTGAGTTTGTAGATAAATATTATCAAGATTACGTAACATATGTTAACGATTAATAAAATTCCTGTCTTGCTGCTTACCGGATACCTCGGTAGCGGCAAGACAACACTTTTGAACCGCATTCTGACGAATAATAAAGGAATTCGTTTTGCGGTTATTGTCAATGATATCGGGGAAGTGAATATTGATGCTTCCTTGATTCAGCAGGGCGGAGTAGTGAGCCAGAAAGACGATTCGCTGGTTGCCCTTCAGAACGGATGTATCTGCTGTACGTTGCAGACAGACCTTATTAACCAACTGCACGAACTCGCGGCGCAAAAAGCATATGACTATATCGTCATAGAAGCTTCGGGTATTTGCGAACCGGCTCCTATTGCGCAGACGCTCTGTTCCTATGCACAGATGGTACCGCAGTTTGCCAAAGACGGTCTGCCGACACTCGATTGTATCTGTTCCGTTGTGGATGCTCTGCGTCTCCGTGACGAGTTCGGAAATGGCGATAAACTGCGCTATGTGACAAAAGAAGAAGACCTCGCTGCGCTGGTAACGGAGCAGATTGAGTTCTGCAACATTATTCTGTTAAACAAGGCTTCCGAAGTAAGCGAAGACGAGTTGGCGCACGTCAAGGCGATTATTCGCGCCATCCAGCCGCACGCGGAGATTATTGAAACGAACTACTGCGATGTGCCCTTTGAGAAGATCCTCAATACCGGACTTTTTGACTTCGACAAGGTCGCTACTTCCGCTACGTGGATTCAGGAAATAGAAGACGCTCGCCATCACCATGACGACGACGACGATGATGACGATGACCACGATCACGAAGAACATGAACATGAGCATGAACATGAACATGAACATGAACATCACCATCATCACCACCATGATCATGAGCACGGGGAGCATGACCACCTCGCGGAATATGACATTGAGACCTTTGTATATTTCGCGCGCAAGCCTTTCGATCTTGGGATGTTTGATGAGTTCGTTTCTGCCCATTGGCCACAAAACGTCATTCGTTGCAAAGGTATGTGCTATTTTGCAGAAGAGTACGATATGTGCTATCTCTTTGAACAAGCTGGCCGCCAATTCAACCTCCGGAAAGCCGGAGAATGGTTTGCTACCATGCCAAAAGAGGAATTGATGCAACTCATGGCGGATGATCCGCAGCTCCGCAAAGACTGGGATGACCAATACGGTGATAGAATGCAGAAACTGGTCTTCATAGGACAGCATCTGGATAAAAAAGCCATTACGGACGCATTGGATAACTGTTTGCAATGAAAAGAATCATCAATCCATGGACCGTTATGCCGGAATATAATTGTTTCGGCTGTTGTCCCGACAACCCGATAGGTACAAGGATGCGTTTCTTTGAAGACGGAGAGGACATCATTTCTATCTGGCGTCCCACGCAGAACCACCAGTCATGGATCAACACGCTCCATGGAGGAGTGCAGGCTGTTTTGTTGGACGAAGTATGCGGTTGGGTGGTCTTCCATAAACTGAAAACAGCCGGCGTGACGGCTAAGATGGAGATGCGCTATCACAAACCCGTTTCTACCTTGCAGGATTATATCAAACTGCGCGGATTTCTCAAAGAGATGCGCCGGAATATAGCGATCGTGCAGGGGGAAATCTATTCGGCGGAAGGGGAACTCTTGTGCGAGTGTACCTGTACTTATTTCACTTTCCCGCAAGAGAAAGCGAAAGCCGAAATGGGATACCTTCCGTCGGAAACGGAAGAACGCGATTATACATGGGAAGAAGCTCTAACGCTCTAACGCACTTTGCGGATGATCGTGAGTCCGTCTCGTAAAGGGAGGATGACCTGCTCAAAGCGGTCGTCCTCTTTTATTTTCTCGTTGAATGCTCTCAGACCCAGAGTCTGTTTGTCTTTGTCGTAGGCGGGATCGATAATATGTCCGTCCCAAAGTGTGTTGTCTGCCAGAATAAATCCGCCTACCGGCACTAAAGGATAAACGGCATCTATATATGTGCAGTATTCCCGCTTGTCGGCGTCAATGAATACCAGATCATACATCCGGCTGCTGACATCTGACATCGGACGGCTTATCACCTCTGCCGCATCTCCGATGATTAACCGGATCCGTCCGCCTAAAGGAGAACGCTCCAGATTGCGCCGGATGGTTTCTTCCAGTTCGTCGTTATGCTCGATGGTGGTCAGTTCGCCGCCTTCGGCGAGACCCTCTGCCAGACAGAGGGCAGAGTAGCCGGTGAAGGTACCTAACTCCAGAATATGCTTGGGGCGGATCATGTGACTGATCATACTCAACACGCGCCCCTGCACGTGCCCGCTCAACATGTGCGGGTTTAGGATATGAACGTACGTGTCGCGTGTGATGGATTCCAGAACTTCGTTTTCCGGAGTCGAATGGACGGAAATATACTCTTCAAGTGTCATTTTGTTACTAAATTTGCTGCAAAAGTACAAAAAAATTTGCACATGTCCAAAAAAAACACTAACTTTGCAGCAAAAATCAAATTATTGGGCCTTTAAGGCTAAGAAATTTTTATTTTATACAAAATAATGGAAAAGATTGACGAATTAGATCGTAAAATTCTCAAGATTATTACTCAGAGTGCACGCATCCCTTTCAAAGATGTGGCGGAGCAATGCGGCGTGAGTCGCGCAGCGGTGCATCAGCGTGTCCAGAAAATGTTTGATAACGGAGTGATTACAGGCTCCAGTTATCATGTGCAACCCAAATCCTTGGGCTACCAACTTTGCGTCTATATCGGTATTACGATGGAGAAAGCCTCGATGTACAACCAGGTTATTGCTGCTTTGCAGCAGATACCGGAGGTGGTCGAAGCGCAATATACTCTGGGCGCTTTTGGTATCTTGATTAAGGTCTTTGCGCATGATAACGAGCACCTCCTCTCGCTCCTGAACACCAAGATTCAGGCTATTCCGGGTGTAGCGGATACAACTACACTTACGGCTCTCTCGCAGCCGATCTATCGTCAATTACCGATTGAGATTTAATATGGAAAGAGTTATTAGTGGCATACGCCCGACGGGCAATTTGCACCTCGGTAACTATTTCGGGGCGGTGAAGAGTTTCGTGAAGATGCAGGATGAATACGACTGCATGTTCTTTATTGCGGACTGGCATTCGCTTACGACACACCCTACGCCGGAGAATATCCGCAATTCTGTCAAAACGATCCTCAGCGAGTATCTCGCTTGCGGCATTGATCCGGAGAAAGCGCCTATCTATGTGCAGTCGGATGTCAAACAGGTTCTCGAACTGTATCTCTATCTTAATATGAACGCTTATCTGGGCGAACTGGAGCGTGTTACTTCTTTTAAGGAGAAAGTGCGCAAACAGCCGGATAACGTCAATGCCGGACTGCTGACTTATCCTTGTCTCATGGCGGCGGATATCCTTATGCACAAGGCGGACAAAGTGCCGGTCGGTAAGGACCAGGAGCAGAATATGGAGATGGCGCGTCTCTTTGCACGTAGATTCAATAGAATCTATGGAGTGGAGTACTTCAAGGAACCGGCTTCTTTCCATTTTGCAGACAAGGCGGTTAAAGTGCCGGGACTGGACGGTACAGGTAAAATGGGTAAATCCGAGGGCAACTGTCTTTATCTCTGTGACGATGAGAAAACGGTCACAAAGAAGATCATGCGCGCTGTAACGGACCAGGGACCGACCCAGCTCAACCAGGAGAAGCCGGAAGTCATCCAAAACCTCTTTACCCTCTGCGAACTACTCTGCGGACCTGAGGCAACGGAGTATTACAACGACCTCTATAACCGGATGGAGATCCGCTACGGAGATATGAAGAAACAGATGGCGGCGGATGCTAACAAACTGTTAGCGCCTATCCGCGAGAAGATAACCGCTTATTCATCGGATGATGCCTTGTTGGACCGTATCATGCGCCAGGGAGCGGAAGCTGCTTCTGCACGTGCGGAGAAAACGATAGAAGAAGTACGCGAAATAATCGGTTTTAGAAAGATTTAACAAAAAACCGAAATATCGAAATATCGAAATGTCGAAATTTGTCCAAATATTACGCTCTGTCTCCTTCCCTTTAGGGAGGGTTGGGGTAGGCTTATTGCTCTTTATCCTCACCGCCTGTGCTTCGCAGGCGCCGTTGGATGATGCTTACCACTGGATGGATAAAGCGGAGCAGATGGCTGCAGCTGCAGCTCAGACGGCTCAACAATCTTCTACTTCTACTAGCTCCTCTAGTTCTACTAGTTCTGCTACTCCGACCACGCCCTCTCTTGAATATACCAACGTTCAGGATACTACCATTACTGTCCGTATCAAACGATGAGAAATCTCCGGTACATATTAACCTTGGTACTTGGTACTTTGTCCCTTTGTACTTGGTCGCAGGATTACAGCCGCCTTTCCGAGCGCACTATTCTTGGTACGGCGCGTTATGTGGGTATGGGAGGCGCGATGTCTGCTATCGGAGGAGACCCTTCTTCCGTCCAGGATAACCCTGCCGGACTGGGGCTGTACCGCCGTGCGGAGATCTTGGTTACGTCAAGTGTCGCGATTGATAGAATGCGCCAGACGGGAACAGGCAATTATGGTGCGAGGACGTACTTTTTCATGCCGCAGGTGTCGGGCGTGATCAGTCTGCCTACGCCTAATATCATCGGAAAAGGCATCCAGTTCCATAATGTCATGTTTTCCTACAACCGCCTTCATTCGTTCAATCGTAATTACGAGGCGAGTGCGTACAACAGTCCCTCTTTGGGTGGTCTGCTTGCAGACAGAGGAGTCTCAATGGGAATACCGTTTGGTGAGAATGCAACGAATGCGGGAAACCATTTGAGTCTTACCGAAACAGGCTATGTGGACCAGTATTCCTTCCATTGGGCATTCAATTGTATAGATCAGGTGTATGTGGGATTTGGATTGCAGGTGCAGTCTTACCTCTGGTCTTCCAGAGCGGTCTATACCGAGGATTTCAACGAAAAGAATGCGGAAGGAAAGAACTATTATAATGAGAACAAATCTTCTCTCGTTTATTCCGGGGCAGGGTGCAATTTTACGGCAGGTGTGATATACCGTCCTCTGCGCTGGCTCCGTCTGGGTGTGGGACTGCAGACACCTTCTGTAGGTTCAATCAGAATGTCATCAACTGGCACTTTTGCTGCGCAGACGGACTCGTTGCGTTATTCTTATGCACCGGACCAGGGCGGACCGGACAGTCATTTCCATCAACCCCTCCGTCTTTCTACTTCAGTGGCATTCCAGGTAGGAGCATACGCGCTTATGGCGCTGCAATATAACTATTCGTACGCCAGAGAGCGGGAGAGTATTCATTCGCTCCGCGCAGGAGTGGAGGTTATTCCGGTTATGGGAATGTATATCAATGCCGGATATGCTTGCGAGAGCAGTTTCAGCAAGGAAGATAGAAAAGTACCGATGGATCCGTCTTTCGATCGTCAGGACACTTACTATCAGTTACCCGCGCTGTCGCAATATGCTTCGCTGGCGGTCGGCTATAGAGGTAAGCATATGATTTGTCAGCTGGCTTATCAGTTCAACTGGCAGAAACCGCGTCTCTTTGCGCATGAAAATGCAGCAATGTATAATGATTTAAGAACTGATACCCACCGAATAGTCTTTTCTATCGGCTGGCATCAGAACTAAAAAAACAAATTACGAATTCCGAATTACGGATTACGAATCACGAATTACGAATTACGAATATCCCCACTACTCCCCTCGGGACGTAAAATAATTCTATTATTTTGCGGACCGAAGAGCGGAGGCACAAGTTGCCCGTTTATTTAGCGGAGCGGTATAAACCATAGCACACTTGTTGCCGAACGCGAGCGTTCGTATAACAAAATAGGAACCGGAAAACTCAACAAATTAACAACGAACCGAGTGCAATTGCTTCACTGATGGCGTGCCGGTACTCTACGCCGTGACCCGACTGGGGCAGTTTACATTCCTGCCCACGGTAGCGATGAGGTGGCCGGATTACAAAGGAAAAAGCAGGCCTCAAATCCTATTCTCTGGAAGTTTTCTCGAGTAAAAATGTTATACGGACGCTTTTTTTGTGCCCTTTTGTCTAAAAATACTTCTTTTCCTTGCATATTCCAAAAATTCTTTGTACCTTTGCAGCCGCAAAGGTTTGGATACCTCATCCGTCGCTTGCGGACGGTGCTTACGAGCACTCCGGCACAGCACGCATCCCTCATGATGTAAAAAGGAGGACATATTGAATAAAGGCGTTTACTAAACGCTTGTTTTTGACCTTTTGAAACCTGAGAAATTTCAAATTCATTCTCGAAAACAAGTAGCGGTAGATGTCCATGGGGTGTTTATACGCCTACGTGTACTATTTTCGGTACGCGTGTGTTTGTATATACACAGCGTGGGTTTCTGCATTGCTTATTCGGAATGAAAGGTTTTCTCAGGACCTCAAAAGGCGATAAAGCAATATTAAGGAATCCGCGTTTTTGTTTATACTTGTAAAATTAAATATTATGACAAACATCCCCAAAAAGAAAGTTGCAGTTATCGCAGGTGCAGGTCCTGCCGGTTTAACAGCAGCGTACGAACTATTGAAACAAACCGATATACTGCCTGTCGTTTGTGAGAAAACCGATGCGATAGGTGGTATTTCCCAGACTGTTCAATATCACGGTAATCGCATGGATATTGGAGGACACCGTTTTTTCTCTAAAAGCGAAAAGGTGATGAACTGGTGGCAGGAAGTGATGCCGTTGCAATCCAAACCTTCAAAGGATGATATTTTACTGAATGAATCAGAGAAAAAGTTTGCCCAATCCGGTCCCGATCCTGAGAAAGAGGACAGAACGATGCTTCTGCGTCGACGCGTGAGCCGGATTTTCTTCCTCCGCAAGTTTTTTGATTATCCCATTTCGATGAAGAAAGAGACCTTCCTCAATATGGGATTTGAGCGAATGATGCGCGCCGGGTTCGGATATCTGTGGGCATGTGTTCATAAATTGCCGGAGACTTCATTGGAAAATTTCTATATAAATCGATTTGGGCGTCCGCTGTATGAGATGTTCTTCGAAGATTACACCACGAAAGTATGGGGGGTACATCCGTCGAAATTAGGTGCAGATTGGGGTAGCCAACGAGTGAAAGGTTTGTCCATCGTAGCCGTACTAAAAGACATGTGGCGGAAGAACTTCGGTAATAACAATAACG
Source organism: uncultured Bacteroidales bacterium (assembly GCA_937910305.1). Lineage (GTDB taxonomy): Bacteria > Bacteroidota > Bacteroidia > Bacteroidales > Paludibacteraceae > Colicola. The sequence continues at coordinate 11,736 of CALEPS010000166.1, forward strand.
CAGAAGTGGAGACCTCGCTCATTGAACAATTCATATATCCTAAATATGGTCCCGGACAGTTATGGGAAACTGTAGCTAACGATGTAAAACAAATGGGCGGAGAGATACATATGCAAACCACGGTTGCTAAAGTAAATGTATCAGATGGAAAAGTAGTAAGTGTAACTATAGCCCAAAATGATGGTACATCGAACGAGATAGTTTGTGATTACTTCCTTTCTACTATGCCTATTAAAGATTTAATACCTGCAATACAAGGCATAGAAGTCCCTAAGAATGTGTCAAAAATAGCAGCGAAACTGCCTTATCGCGATTTTGTCACAGTTGGCCTGTTGGTTAACAAAATGAAAATCAAGAATGAGACAAAACTACGTACTTACGCAGAGCGCGTACCGGACACTTGGATCTATATACAGGAACGCGATGTGAAGATTGGTCGCTTGCAAATCTTCAACAACTGGTCGCCATACCTCGTTAAAGATTATGAGAACACGATGTGGATAGGTCTGGAGTATTTCTGCACGGAGGGTGACCAACTGTGGAATATGGATTCAGCAGATTTTATTGCGATGGCAAAGGCAGAGCTGGCAAAGATAGATATTATTGACGAGGCCGATGTCCTGGACGCATGCCACGTGAAGATACAGAAGGCATATCCTGCCTATTACGGCAGTTATTACCAACTGGACAGAGTCAAGGAGTTCCTTAATACCATTCCTAATTTGTTCTGCTTGGGACGAAACGGACAACATAGATACAACAACATGGACCACTCGATGATGACGGCTTTTGAGACCGTTGAACTCATTAAGACCGGTTCCGGTGAGAATAAATCCACTATTTGGAATGTAAACACAGAAACAGAATACCATGAAAGCAAGTAATTTTATTGAAAAAATCGAATCCTTTGGACAAAAGAAATGGATATTGTGGGGTGTATGGAGTATCTATACATTAATGATCATTGCTCTATGTTCTATACATGAACCATGGGGGGATGAACACAACGTATGGAGCATGGTGTATAGATTGTCATTTCCTGAATTGTGGAATGCAATGCGTGGAGAAGGTCATTTCTGTCTATGGCATCTCTGTGTTTGGCCTTGGGTCAATATCATCGGAATGGATTATCATGCTTTATATGTAGCCAGTTCTATTCTAATGTCATGCGCAGTATGGTTATTGTTATTCAAACTGGAATTTAGTTTTGTGGGAAAATTGTTTATTATTTTTTCTAGTCCGTTCTTCTACTACTTTCCTGTTGTTGCACGTTGCTATGCTTTAATTCCTCTTATACTGATAGCAATTGCCATTGTATATCAAAAGCAAAAGAATCCATTTCTATATTGTTTCTTAATAGGGCTCCTTGCACATACTCACGCCTATATGGAAGGTATGGTAGGGATCTTATGGTGTCTATTCGCATATTATAATGTGTATATTCCTTATAAAGAAGGAGAAACCAAACGAGCAACAAAAAATGCTTGGGCCTCTCTTATAACGATAGTTCTTGTTCTGCTGGCATTTTTACAAATTATGGGTGGCATAGTGGATGCTGCAGAAGGGACAAGCGTTGCAATGAACAGAATAAATCATCCTACAGACTGGTTGCTGTATGTGTATAAAAAACATCACATTCAGATATTTACTACGCTACACCAGCATATTAGTCATTTAATTCCTAAGATAGATTTGCCTATTACATTGTTTCTCTATATAACAATTATTGTGTTATTATACAAACTATGGAGAACATCTGAAAACAAATCAGAATGTATATGGATTACTTCTGTTTCTATAGTTTGGCAAATCATATTTGCAATAAATATATATTGCATGTGGTTTCAACGAGTTTACTTATTATATCTCCCGATTCTATATATACTATGGATAGCATATTGCAATAACAAAGATATCCGTGCATATACTACTTATATTGTAATTTGTTTCTGGCTATTAAATACGCCGGCACAATATGACATACTACAAGATGTGGTGGAAGTATATAGTTACGATGTTTCCGCAGCAAATAAGATAGAATCAACTATGATACAGAAAGAACGCCCTGTCATAACATATGACACAAATTGTAGTTCGCTTCTTCAAACGGTTACGAATCCCATTTCGGAGATAGAAACTTTAAATCATATTTTACTTAAGAATTATACAGATTACAGGGACTTTTATATGATAACATCTAAAAAGATAGATTCCATTGATTTAGATGCATATCATTTTGAGAAGTTGTATTCAACCATTGAAGGAACTAATAGTTTTAGCGATAATGGAGATGGGAGAAAGGAAGTTTATTTATATAGCATTTCTAAAAAATGAAAAGGTTTTTCGATAAATTGTTTATAGAGCCGACAAATAACACGCTTCTGCAACTATTCCGATATGGATTTGTAGGTGGGGCTGCATTTTGCGTAGATTATGGAACCTTATTTATTCTAACGGAATTTCTAAATGTTCCTTATTTGTTGTCTGCAGCGATTGCGTTTCTCTTGGGACTTATAACTAACTATTTACTCAGTATTAGTTGGGTATTTAAGAAAAGAGGCACAATGCAGCGATGGCAAGAATTTTTGTTTTTTACTATTATAGGAATAGTTGGTTTAGTCTTTAATGAACTAATAATGTATGTGGGGACAGATATATGTTACCTTCATTATATGTCTTCAAAACTGATTTCTACAGTCGTAGTTTTTTTCTGGAATTTCTTCGCTCGAAAGTATTTATTATTTAATAAATAATCTTGTACCTACAAAAGTACGTTTAAACATTTCGCTCACATACAGGTCACCTCTTTTCTTTGTCCATTGCGTCCGGATTAGATCCGGACACGGCTTTGCCGCTATTCCCCTTTCCCCTCCCTTGAGGGGTGAAGAGCTTTTCTCGATCGGACTGCCGGTGGCTGTCCGTAGAACCCTTCGGGTGGGGTTTCCTTTCCCATTCCGCCATCCGTCAACCTCTCGCCGATGCACCGGCGAGCCTATTCCTCCACAAGAAAAAAACAGAGGCTTCAAGCACTCAAAAGGGGGTGATAAGGGGGTGATTACGGGGTGATTAGGGGGATATTCCTATGACATCGTTGGTACATCGACGCGGGAAAAGAACAAAGCAGCGGGACATTTTCAAATCCGATGCAAAGATAATACTTTTTTTCCATATATCAAAATATCGGCTTCGTAAAAATATACATTTTTTGAATAAAAACGCGCGCGCACTTGCATATATCGAAAAAAAGTAGTAACTTTGCAGCCGATTTGTGGAAACACTATTATTGTAAATAATAAAATAACAAATAAAATGGCAAAAAAGAAAGAAGAGTTCGTAAAACAGGACGAACAATTGCAAGAAGTAAATGAAGCGCTGACCGGCGCTGGTAAATGGATTGAGGACAACGCAAACCTCATCAGTTGGATTGTTTGCGGTATCGCTGTCGTAGTGATGGGTGTTATCGCTATCAACAACTACGTGATCAAGCCGCATGCTCAGGAAGCAAGCAACGAGAACGCCAAAGCCGAGGCTTATTTCATGGCCGGAGATTTCGACAAGGCGCTGAAGGGCGATGATGCTGAGTGCATTGGTTTTGAGGCTATCGCTGACGAGTACAAGCACTATCAGCAGGGCAAACTGGCTGCGCTGTATGCCGGAATCTGCTATTTTGAGAAAGGCGAGTACGAAGAGGCTGCAGAGTACCTGAAGCGTTTTGACGCTGACGACGTGAACATCGATCCGGCTGCTCACCAGCTGCTCGGCGACGCTTATGTTGAACTCCAGGAGTACGGCAAGGCTGCTAAAGCGTTTGAGGCTGCTGCCAAATCCGGAAACGAAGTCATCGCTCCGATGAGTTTGAAGAAAGCCGGTCTCGTTTATCTGCACGAGGGTCAGAACGCTAAAGCACTCAAAGCGTTCAAGGCTATCAAGGAAAACTATCCTTCTTCCGCAGAAGCACAGGACATCGACAAATACATCGCTGTAGCTGAATAAATCGTACCTTGTACCATATCGTACATCGTACATTTGTAAATCGTACTTCTTATGACTACAGATTTATCAAAATATGATGCTTCCCAACTGCCTAGCGCTGATGTTCTCGAACGTCAGCGCTACGCTATTGTAGTGGCGGACTGGAACAACGAGATCACGTACGCGATGGCGCAAGGTGCTGTCGATACATTCGTTAAGAACGGCGTGCCGGAGGAGAATATAGATATCCTCCATGTGCCGGGAGCGGTAGAGTTGACCTATGGCGCTGCGCGCGTTATGAAAGAGGAACGCGTGAGTGCCGTTATTGTCATCGGTTGCGTCATTCAGGGCGACACACCGCATTTCGACTACGTCTGCCAGTCTGTGACACAAGGCGTTGCAATGCTGAATGCCCAGGGTAAAGTGCCTGTGGTCTTCTCGGTCCTGACGACTCTGAACAAGCAGCAGGCGCTGGACCGTTGCGGAGGTAAACTGGGAAACAAAGGAATTGAAGGTGCCTATACGGCTATCCGTATGGCGAACCTCTAACCCATAACCCGTAACCCGTAACCCATACCCCATGAAAGTCTATAAATTCGGCGGAGCATCGGTGAAAGACGCGGAAGGCGTCCGTAACGTGGAGCGGATTGTACGTCTCGCCCTAAATGACCAAATGGCAAATGGCCAAATGGTAAATGGCTTGATGGTCGTCGTTTCAGCGATGGGGAAGACCACAAACGCCTTGGAGCGAGTGGTCGCTTTCCTCGATGCCGGCAAGGAGGAAGAGGCTTTGGCGCAATGGGTGGATATCATTGATTTCCACGTAGCGATCATGAAATCGCTTGGCCTGCAGCCCGGTTCCGACATCCGTCTGCAAGGAGAGATCCCTTATGACCCGAAGCGTTCATACGACGAGAATTACGACCAGATCGTTTCGCTGGGCGAGATCATGTCCACCCAGATCGTGGCGGTCTATCTGCTCAAACAAGGGCTCTCTGTCGAATGGTGGAATATGCCGAAACTGCTACGCACGGACGATACATGGCGCGAGGCGAAAGTGGATAACACCGTCAGTAGCGCTGTTATCCGCGCAGGGTGGGATAGACCCCGCCGGCCGCAGATAGTGGTTGCGCAGGGATTCATTGGAGGTACGGCTGACGGACGGCGTACAACACTCGGACGCGAAGGGTCGGACTATACGGCAGCCCTCCTTGGGAATTATCTTGATGCCGAATCAGTCACGATCTGGAAAGACGTGCCGGGAATCCTCAATGCCGATCCGCGTATTGAACCGAATACGGTTCTGATACCTTCTCTGCGGTACATGGACGCGGTCGAGTTGGCTAACTCGGGAGCGCAGGTGATGCATCCGAAAACCATCCGTCCGCTTGAGAATAAGCATATCCCGTTATTTGTGAAGCCCTTCGGCGACCCGACGGCGGAAGGTTCGCGTATAGCGGATGACGGAGTGGGACCTATCGGAGTGCCTGTCTATATCTGGCGGAAGAACCAGATTCTGATTACCATGCGTGCCAAAGATTTTGCCTTTGTGCTGGAGGAGAGCCTGAGCGAGATATTCGATATCATCCATCGTCACCGTCTCAAAGTGTCACTCATCCAGTCGTCCGCTGTTACCATCTCTGTCTGCGTGGACAACACCCGTTTTGTGTCGGAAGCCATTCAGGAACTCTGCACGCATTTTAATGTAACCTATAATGAAAATCTCTCGCTGCTGACGATACGCGGCACTACACCGGAGATTTTGGAGCAGGCGAAAGCCGGAAAAACAATCATGCTCAGCCAAACGACAAGACGTACTGCGCGGCTTGTGGTGGTGGAGCAGAAATAACTGATACCATGGAAGATTTTTCGTTTAAAACGTATTTCACGCGTGCCTATTGGCGTGAGTTAGTGCTGGATTTCCGGCATGCTTTAGGAACACTCAAGTTCTGGCGGGAACTGCTGATTATGACTGTCGGAATGAGTATCGGAGCTGCCGCTGTGTATTATTTCTTAATGCCAAGCCATCTGATCGTGGGATCTATCTCCGGTCTCTCCATCGTTCTGAATACGATGATGGGCGGTACTGCCGATACGTTCTCCTATTGGGTAATGGGAATCAATGCCTTTCTGCTGTTGCTGGCGTTTATCCTGATCGGTAACGAATTCGGTGCCAAGACGGTCTATACGGCAATGATCTTAGGTCCTTTGACCCAGGCGTGGGACCGCATCTACCCGAATGTCAATTTCACGCATAAGATAGTTGATGCACCGGATATTCTGGCGCAGCTGCAAGCCGGTCAGACGGTGCTGGACGCACACGGAAACCCGTATGTGCTGAGTCGTACAGGCGAAGTGATGGAGCGGGTGAAAGACAGTGTGATGAGCGGCGGACTCGGCACGGGGGATGTATGGTTTGACCTCATCTGTTTCGTGCTCCTCCTCTCTATCTGCCAGGCTATACTCTTCCGCATCAACGCCTCTACCGGAGGATTGGATATCTTGGGTAAGATAGTTAACAAATACCTCCATTTCGATATCGGTACTTCTGTAGCTATCGGAGGAATTATTATCTGCTGTACCGCGTTCTTTATCAATGATTTCCGTATGGTGGTGATAGGTCTGCTCGGTACATGGATCAATGGTCTGGCTATTGATTATTTCACGGCCTCGCTTAACAAGCGCAAACGCGTTTGTATTGTTTCCGAGGAGCCGGAACGCATCCGCGAATATATCGTGAAAGAGCTCGTGCGCGGGTGTTCGTTATATAAGGTGCAAGGCGGATATAGCGGTGAGGAGCATGTAGAGATACAGTCGCTTCTTACTCAGGATGAGTTCTCTTCCGTCATGGCCTTTATCCGCAATAACAAGATTAAGGCTTTCATCACTGCCGGCAATTGCTCGGAGGTGTACGGCCTCTGGATAAGGCATAAGAAAGTGCGCGGCAAAGTACAAGCCGTAAGTGAGTAACGACTACTAATATTAAAATACAAATATAAATGAAACCAACATTGTTTATTCTGGCTGCCGGAATGGGTAGCCGTTACGGAGGCCTCAAGCAGATGGACGGCTTGGGACCGAATGGGGAAGCTATCCTGGACTACAGCGTGTACGATGCGCTGCGGGCGGGATTCGGAAAGATTGTTTTTGTTATCCGGAAGGATTTTGAAGACGATTTCCGTCGTGTGGTATTGAGCAAGTACGAGGGGAAAGTGCAGTGCGAATTGTGCTTCCAGTCGGTGGACAAAGTGCCGGAGGGATGCTCTTATAACCCCGAGCGCACCAAACCGTGGGGTACCAACCATGCAGTCCTGATGGGGCGCGAACTGATTCATGAACCGTTTGCTGTAATTAATGCGGATGATTTCTATGGCAAGGAGTCCTATCAGGTTCTGGCGGACTTCCTGCGTTCCGTGGAGGGCAAGAAAGGACAGTACTGCATGATCGGATACCGCGTAGCTAATACGCTCAGCGAGAACGGATCGGTCAGCCGTGGTGTTTGTGCTACTGATGCGGAAGGACATCTGACAGATGTTGTGGAGCGCACCCAGATAGAGGACAAGAACGGGACGATTGTCTTTACCGTTGACGGCGTAGATACGCCTCTGGACCCGCATACACCGGTTTCCATGAACATGTGGGGCTTCACACCGGAGTATTTCCAATACAGCGAAGAAGCTTTCCGCGCTTTCCTTGCGCAGCATGGCCAGGAACTGAAATCGGAGTTCTATATCCCGACACTCGTAAACCAACTGATCGGAGAAGGAAAAGCTACCTGCAAGGTGCTGGACACACCGTCAAAATGGTTCGGAGTGACGTATTCGGAAGACCGTCCGCAAGTGGTAATGAAAATAAATCAGTTAATCGCACAAGGAGAATATCCTGCTAAATTGTTTTAAATGAATAAATGGTAAATGATAAAATGGTAAATAAACGTATACTTGTTACCGGAGGTACCGGTTATATAGGTTCGCATACAACGGTCGAACTGATGCAGCAGGGCTATGATGTGACTATCGTAGATAACTTGAGCAATTCCTCCATTGATGTGTTGGACGGAATAGCTGCTATTGTAGGTAAAAAGCCTGAATTCGCCAATATTGACTGCGGCAATTTCATTGATCTGGATGGCGTTTTCAAAGACTATCCGGATATAGTGGGCGTGATTCATTTCGCTGCCAGCAAAGCGGTAGGCGAGTCGGTGGAGAAACCGTTGCTGTATTACCGTAATAATCTCGGCAGCCTTGTTACGCTCTTGGAGGTTATGAAACTGCATCGCGTGCAGAACCTCGTCTTCTCGTCTTCTTGCACGGTCTATGGCCAGCCGGATGCTGCGCATCTGCCTGTGGATGAGACAGCACCTATCCAAAAGGCTCTCTCGCCGTATGGCAACACCAAACAGATCAACGAGGAAATCATTTGCGATGAAGCCCATGCCGACAAGGATCTTCATGCAACGATCCTGCGGTATTTCAACCCGATAGGAGCGCATCCGTCCGCTTTGATAGGTGAACTGCCTAACGGCGTACCGCAGAACTTGCTGCCGTTCATAACCCAGACCGCCGCAGGCCTGCGTCCGGAACTGAAAGTGTTCGGAAATGACTACAACACGCCGGACGGCTCATGCATCCGCGATTATATCTATGTGGTGGATCTGGCTAAAGCACATGTCAAAGCTATCGACCGTATGCTCCATGCCAAGGACCGCGAGCAAGTGGAGGTCTTCAACCTCGGTACCGGAAACGGACTCAGCGTGCTGACGCTTATCCATGAGTTCGAAGCGGCTACCGGCGTTAAGATTCCTTATTCGATCGTAGGTCGACGTGAAGGAGACATCGAGCAGGTATGGGCTGCGCCTAAGAAAGCCAATGAGGTGCTTGGGTGGAAAGCGGAGACTCCTATCCGCGACGTGCTCGCATCCGCATGGAAATGGGAGAAACACATCCGCAAAATTTAAAATGACCAAATGGTAAATAACCAAATGGTAAATGACCAAATGGTAAATGACTAAATGGTAAATGACTAAATGGTAAA
>CALEPS010000167.1 GCA_937910305.1 uncultured Bacteroidales bacterium
ACGGCCACCGGCAGTCCGATCGAGCAGAGCTCTTCACCCCTCAAGGGAGGGAGAAAAAATATATGGATAATTTAAAGACAAATAAGAGATGGTCGTTAGGGCTGATGGTCCTTTCAATTTTCATCTTTCAATTTTCATCTTCCTTTGCTGCTCAAGTGACCGGCAAAGTGATCGACTACGGTACGAAACAAGCTATCGACTATGCTAACGTCAGTGTCATCAAGCCATCAGAGGTCGGCGGTCAGCCATCAGAACAGTTAGTGACCGGTACGATCTCCGACGCCACCGGTGCTTTTACGCTGGAGTTGGCAGACGGCAACTATACGATCGTTGTGTCCTTCATGGGCTACAGCGAACAACGCAAAGAGATCACCGTTGCCGGCAAACCGCTCAACCTCGGACGTATCCAACTCAAAGAGGATACACAGACCCTGAGCGAAGTGGAGGTAGTCGGACAAGGCTCTTCCATGCGGTTTGAGTTGGACAAGAAAGTCTTCACCGTAGATCAGAATATCGCCTCTGCCGGCGCGTCCGTCACGGATGTGCTGGAGAACATTCCGTCTGTGGACGTAGATCAGGAAGGTACGATCTCGCTGCGCAACAGCGAGGATGTGGAGATCTGGATCAACGGCAAACCTGCCGGACTGAACAGCGAGAACAGGGGTCAGGTGCTGCAACAGATGCCTGCCGGCACAATCGAGAAGATAGAGATCATTACCAACCCTTCGGCTAAGTTCAGCCCCGAAGGAACATCCGGCATCATCAACTTGGTGATGAAAAAAGACCGCTCGGCGGGTTACTACGGTTCCGTTCAGGCGGGACTGGACTACGCGCTGGCAGAGCCATGGAACGTACCGCCAGGCGCCAACCTCGGTTTCAACATCAATTTCAATGCCGGTCCTGTGGACGGTTATTTCAACGTAGGCTACCGTTATCACATCAGCAACGGCGGCAGCAAGACCGACCGGTATAACCTCTCCGGAGAAGGAAGTCAGGCGCTGGATAGTTCGTTAATCCAGAGCCACTTGGTACAAGAAGGTACGCAGAACAACCGCGGCGGAGGTCTCTTCGCCCGCGCAGGACTGAACTTCCGGCTGGCGGAAGGTCATACCCTCGGTGTATCCGGATTCGGTATGGTGAGCGAGCCGAACGTATTCAAGATGAGCAACAGCAATCACCGCACCTACCTGCTGACCGCTCCGGACGGCACCGTCCTGCGCGACTACACCAGAGACCAGAGCGGTACCGGCTCACACCCCGGAGGAAACGCGACACTCGACTACACCTTCGAGTTGGACAACCACAAACTGTACGTCAGCGGCACCTATAATAATTTCGGCTTTAACATGGGAACGGACTACACGCAAGCGAACCGCGACCTACTGACCGACCTGTACGACACCACCTACCAGGAGCAGAGCAGCCTTAGCAAGGACCAGAGTATCGAGATCAAAGCCGACTACGAATGGAAACCGACTACTCAGAGCCGTCTGGAAGCCGGCTACGACTACACACGCAGTTGGAACAACAGCACGGCGGACGCCTTCAACAACGACAAACAGGGGGCACACATCAAAGAGTTGTTCCCATACTACGCCGACTTCCAAGGACTGACCCAGAACCACGCACTCTATATCACATACGGAAACCGGTTCTTCGACAAACTATCCATCCAGGTAGGTCTTCGAGGCGAGTACTATATGCGTCATTTAGAGTCGAGCTACAAAGACGGGACGGGTGCTATCCAGGACTCCTACGCGGCTTTCCCGAACAAGAAAGACACGGCGTATTTCCAGATATACCCGAGCGCGTACATCAGTTACGATTTCGGCAACGGGCATGAGCTGCAACTCAACTACACGCGGCGTGTGAACCGCCCATGGGGACACCAGATCAACCCGCGTATGGATTTCAGCGATAGCACCAACATCAGTTACGGTAACGTCGATCTGCTGCCCGCCTACTCCAACAACCTGGAGCTGAACTACCTCAAGACATGGGAGCGACATACGCTAAGCGCAGGGGTGTTCTGGAAATACCAGGAAGGCTCGTTCCAGAACTACAAATACATCGACGGCGATGTGATGAAGAACACCTATTTCAATATAGGAACACGTCAGGATTTGGGAGTGGAGATCGTAGCCAAAAACCGCCTCTTCGGCGAAGTGCTGCAGTTGACAACAAGCGCCAATTTCTATTGGAACAACATCGCCGCAGTACACGACACAATCATGCACCAAGGCGATGCGATTCCTGTTAATTTGGCGGGACAAAATATCTTTGCAGGCTCCGTACGGATCAACGCCCAGTTTATGTTCACCAAGAATTTCAGCGGCCAGATCTCCGCTAACTACCGTTCTCCGCGTGTAGTAGCCCAAGGAACGACGAGCCACAGTTACTCTATCGACATCGGTCTGAGACACACTTTCCTGAACAAACAACTGGCGCTGGCGCTTAACGTACGTGACCTGCTTGACAGCCGCGCAAGGCGCAACACCACATGGGGGGACGGCTTCTGGCAGTTCAGCGAGAACAGATGGCACAGCCGTACGATCAGCCTGACGCTGACTTATAACTTCGGCAATCAGAGCGGCAAACGCCGTCCCGACAGAGGCGACAGCATGAGTAGCGGCGGAAGCGATGATTTCGACGACAGCGGAAACAGCAGCAGCGATTATTAAGGGGAAAGGTGAAAGGTGAAAGTATGACATATAAAAAATTGTTAGGGCTGGCGATAGTCCTTTCAATTTTCAATTTTCAATTTTCAACTTCCTATGCTCAGGAAGCGATGAACAGGCCGTATGTAGACGACAAGCTGTTCCATTTCGGTTTTCAGTTGGGAATGAACTTCTCCAGTTTCTTCGTAACCGACAGCGAGATACCGATCGCTAACCCTGTGACAGGTGAGACCGAGATCTATCACAGCCGTGTCAGTGGCATCCTGCCGGGCTTTCATGTCGGATTTGTGACCGATCTGAGGCTCTGCAAATACCTGAATCTGCGTTTCTGTCCGGGTATGCAGTTCACCAGCCGCACCTTGAGTTACAAGACCGAAAGCGGCAAGCCGGTACAAGGCACACCGGGCTTCAAGGACCAACTGGACATTCTGGCAATGCCGGTCTATCTACCGCTCTATCTGAAATGGAGTGCGGCGAGGGAAGGCAATTTCCGCCCGTATGTGATCGCCGGAGGAGGTGTCAGTTTCAATGTCAGCAGGGACAGGGACAAACCGGTGTTGCTAAACCTGATGGACTATTTCTGCGAGGTGGGGTTCGGCGTGGATTTCTACACTACATGGTTCAAGTTCTGTCCGGAGATAACCTACCGGATAGGGTTTGCAGACCAGCTCTACCCTGCCGATCAACGGATGGAGTTAGCACCGCAGGACGCTTTCTATTCCAATGCTATCAAACGGTTAACCAGCAGCTGCGTCTGCCTTACTTTCAATTTCGAATAAGTGCGTAAGATCCTCTTTCCCATAGTATGTTGTGTTCTGGCGCTGACCGGATGCCGCGAATACACCGTCAGCGATGATCCGGCATTGGGTCTGACCTTCAGCGCGGACACCGTGTGTTTCGACACTGTGTTCACCGAGCAAGGCAGTTCGACTGCGCAACTGATCGTTTATAACCGCAACGCCTCGGCTCTCCGTATAGACCGCGTATGGATGGAGGAAGGAGAAGCCTTCCGCGTGAACATCGACGGCGAGCCGGATCTCGACCGCATGACGTCTTTCACCGTCAACGGCGGAGACAGCATGTTTGTCTTTATCCGGGTGACAGACTTCGGCCCTATGGCGGAGAACGGCGATGTACTGATAGAGGACAAACTGCATTTCCATTTATCGGGTGGCACGACACAGGATGTACAGTTGGAGGCGTATGCCCGCAACGCGACACGCATCGGTAAGAAAGGATGCGGCAGGACGGAAGTAGCGAACTGCACGTTCACCGCCGAGAAACCCTATATTCTGTTCGACACCCTGGTGGTAGGAGGCAAATTAGATATCTGTGCCGGAGCACGGATATACATGCATCAGGGGGCTTGTATCTTCGCCTTAGGCGATGTAGTCGCTGCCGGCACCAAGGAACAACCGATCCTCATTCGCGGCGACAGGCTGGACCGCCTGTTTGACTCGGTGCCTTACCTCTATGCCGGAGGCAGTTGGAACGGGATCTATCTCCAGACGGACCAACCCCGCCATTACGAGTTCAGCTATGTGGACATTCTCTCCGGCAACGTAGGATTGTATTGCTACAGCAACTGCAGCGGTACCCTGCCCCGCCTGACCATGGACGGATGCCGGATCCATAATCACACGTTATACGGTTTGGTGCTGGTGAACACCGATGCGACCGTGAGCAACACCGAGATCAGCAACTGCGCCTCTTACTGCGTCTATTGCGACGGAGGCACGCATGATTTCATACATAGCACCGTCGCTTCCTATTTCGGATTCACAAACATACGCATCCAGTCCGTAGCCAAAGAGAATGCAGCCGCCGTCTATATCAACAACCTGAGCAAGACCGGCCCCGCCACAACGAGTTCGTTCTACAACAGTATTATCACCGGCTACACGGCTAACCAGGTAGTCGTTGCCACTCCATTCGACCGTTTTTATCCGGGCCGGTTCGTAGGCAATTACCTGAAGACTGACACGCTCGCCCTGCCGCATGCGGCAGATAACACATACTGGCAGAAAACGGACACGAATGCCGTGTTCGCCAATGATTTCTACAAATACAAAGAGTATGTCTATTATGATTTCCGGCTCGATTCACTGAGTCCGGCAAGAGGAATAGCCGACAGCCTTCTCGCGCTTCCTTATCCTACCGACCGGGAGGGTGTCAGCAGGGCTAACATGCGTCCGGATGCAGGATGCTATCAATATCATCTTTGATCTGCTCACGCAGCTGCTCCAGATTCTCAAAATGCTTCTCCTCGCGGAGAAAACGCATGAACTTGATCTCCAGTTGCTGGTCATATAAATCCCCTTTGAACGAAGGCACATGCACTTCAATCAGGCGGTTCGCGTCAATATTGACAAAAGCCGGTGCATTGTCCATTGCCGGCGCATTGACATAAGCCATGTACACACCCGGCTTGGGCACCACTTTGTTTGGATCCGAAGGGACTATATTAGCTGTAGGAAAACCGATTGTGCGCCCGACTGCCTTCCCATGGACTACTGTACCGAACAGCGAGTAAGGACGCCCTAACAGTTCGTCCGCTAACGCAACATTACCATTCTCCAAAGCAGTACGAATCTCCGTGGAGGAGACATGCCATTCTCCCTCCGTGTATTCCTTCATCGTCTGTATTTCCACCCCTACCGACTCTCCTATATGTATGTACTCATGCGGGTGGCGCAGGCGGTCCGAGCCGAAATGATGGTCGTATCCCATTAGCAGTACCGAGACGTCATAGTTCGTTTTCAGCCACCTCATAAACTCCGCCGCCGTAAGCGAATGGAAGTCCTCGAAGGGCAGCATCAGTACCTCTCCGTATTTCTTCAGCAGAGCCTCACGCTCCGAGGGGGTTGTTAGCAGCCGCGGTGTATAGTCGGTCTGGAGCACCGTTCTGGGGTGCTGCTTGAACGTCACTATCAACGGCTCCAGACCGCGCTCCTTAGACAGCGAGCACAGGCAATCGAACAGGGACTGGTGCCCCCTGTGTACTCCGTCAAAAAAACCTATAGTAGCAATACGGCTCATTCGTCCTCCGAATAATACCCGTGCTCAATACCATATTGCAGTTCTGCGTCCTGAATAAGCTGGACCTGCACTGCCGTAATGGCACGTTTCTCCTCTTTCATCGCCGAGAGTACATATTGCAGCTGCTCCGTCTCATCCACTTCGCCGTCCAGATATTCCATCTCCTCGGTCTCCGGATCAACACGGACCAAACCTTTTTCCTCCAGGTAGTCGTCCATCAGATCCAACACCAGCAGGATGTCATCGGGACTGAGCGTTCCTCTGTCCTCCGCAGGAATAGCTTCATAGATAAAAGCAACCAGTTCGCGCTCTTCGGGCTCCAAAAGAGCCATTTCAATCGTACTATTTTCCATAATTTTTCAAAATTATTTGCAAAAGTACTATTTTTTTTGTAATTTTGCAAAAATTTTTAAAGAAAAATGACAGAATTAGTCAAACGCACCCTTAGCGGGAGTGTTTTTGTAGCCGCAGTAGTAGGTAGTATATTATGGAGTCCGTACGCTTTCAACGGGCTGTTTTTCCTGTTCTGCGTGTTGGCGGTGGATGAGTTCCACCGTCTGGTAAAATCCCCTCGCGCGCTGCGGATCTACTCTTTCGTTGCCACTATTCTGTTGTGGGCCACGATGCAATGTCTGGCATGGAAAATAGAGGGGAGCGAAGAGAATTTCTTTGTCTTCGGACTTACGTTCTCGTTCGGCTATCTGCTCTTCCTTGTCTTTGCGTTACTGGACGAGATTTGGAATCATTCGGAGCGTCCGTTGCAGAACTGGGGCAATCTCCTGATCTCGCAAGTGATGATAGCTACTCCTTTGGCTACGATGGGGTTCCTCTATTTTCTGGACAAATGGCTCCTTCTGGCGCTGTTTGTACTGATCTGGGTGAATGACACGGGAGCCTATTGTGTCGGCACTCTGACCGCTAAGTTACCCAAAGGGAACCACAAAATGACCCCTCATATCAGTCCCAAGAAAAGTTGGGAGGGGTTGGCAGGAGGTTTTGTCTTTGCCATGGGAGCCGCTGTTCTGCTCGCCCATTTCGGTTGGTTTGACAGGATCGCTTCCGCCAGCACGGGGTTATTGGTGCCTTGTCTGTTCGCCTTCCTGGTAAGCGCGTTCGGCACAATGGGGGACTTGATGGAGAGTCTGCTCAAGCGCTCCGTAGGAGTGAAAGACTCAGGTAGGTTCCTGCCCGGACACGGAGGTGTATTGGACCGTTTTGACAGCGTATTACTCGCCGGACCTATTATTACCGCTTTCTGTTTGGTATGTTATCTTCTTGTGCCGCTCTTCTAAGCCGGATGCCGCTAAGCGTGCATTACCGGATAGCGGATTACCTCCTCTACCCGGTGATCTACTATGTAGCGAGGTACAGGAGAGGGATCACGGAGAAAAACCTGCGGCTGTCTTTTCCGGAGAAGAGCGACTCCGAACGGCAACAGATAGCACGGGATTTTTACCGCCAGTTCTGCTATACGATAGTAGAGAGCATCTACGGCTATAGGATAGACGAGGAAGAAATGCGCCGGCGTGTGGTCTTCGAGGGAATGGAGGAAGTGAACCGACTGGTAGCAGCCGCGGGCGGAGGAATATTCATGCTCGCTCACATCGGTAACTGGGAATGGATGGCTTCTGTCCAGCAATGGCTCAGCTCGGGAGTGACGGAGATGAATGTGTACCGGCGGCTGAAGAACAGAGCTATAGACCGCCTGATGCTCGCTATCCGCGCCAAACGGGGAGGGGTATGCGTGGAGAAACAACGGATACTGAGAGAAATGGTGCGGTACCGGGCGGAGAAAAAGCCAGTGACGGTAGGCATGCTCTGCGACCAGAAACCGCGCCCTGAAGTGACTCGCACATGGACTATGTTTCTGAACCAGGAGACAGGGTTTCTGGACGGAGGAGAAGTATTAGGTAGAAAATTCGGGTACCCGGTCTTCTACGCCTATATCACCCGCGAACAGCGGGGGATCTACCGCACGCAGATGAAGTTATTAGCGGCACGACCGGAGGAGACACAGGAAGGCGAGATCACTACGGCGTATGCCCGCTTATTGGAGCAAAACATACGAGAACAGCCTGCTTTATGGCTCTGGACGCATAACAGATGGAAGTGGGGAAGGTGAAAGGGGAAAGGTGAAAGGTGAAAGGGGAAAGGTGAAAGGTGAAAAGTGAAAGGTGAAAAGTGAAAGGTGAAAGTGAAGTGTAGTATTATTATATTGAACTGGAACGGCGCAGCAATGCTCCGCACGTATCTACCTTCGGTGGTGGCGCACACGGCTCTGCCGGAGTGCGAGGTTGTTGTGGCGGATAACGGCAGTACGGACAACAGTATGGCTGTGCTGGCAAAAGAATTTCCGTCCGTGCGCACGATTGTGCTGGACAAGAACTATGGTTTTGCAGAAGGCTACAACCGCGCTATTGCGCAAGTTGATAGCAAATACGTTGTGTTGCTGAATTCAGACGTGGAAGTGACGGAAGGGTGGCTGGCTCCCCTACTCGACTATCTGGATGCGCATCCTCAGGTAGCAGCCGTTCAGCCCAAGATCCGCAGTTGGAGGGACAGAGCCTATTTTGAGCATGCCGGTGCAGCAGGTGGGTATCTCAGTTGGCTCGGTTACCCTTACTGCCGTGGCAGAAGGTTCGGACGCATTGAGCAAGACCATGGGCAATACGACACGGTCGCAGAGATAGAATGGACCACCGGAGCCGCTATGTGCGTCAGAAGGGAGACATACGAAGCATGCGGAGGATTAGACGCCGCTTTCTTCGCCCACATGGAGGAGATCGACTTATGCTGGCGGATGCGCAATAAAGGATGGAAACTCGCCTGCGTACCACAGAGCGTCGTTTTCCACCTCGGCGGAGGATCGCTTAACTACGACAACCCGCGCAAGACATACCTCAATTTCCGCAACAACCTGCTGATGATTTATAAGAACAGACGGTTCCCCTGGATAGTCTTGGGCATACGGTTCTTCCTCGACTATGCCGCAGCGGTAATGTTCCTCCTCACGGGCAAGAATGGTAGTGCCAAGGCTGTTGTGGAAGCACGGCGGGATTATAAACAAATGAGAAAATCATACATCGTAAATTCATAAATCGTAGATATATATGGCTTTTTTCGGACTTTTTAATAGAGAAAAGAAAGAGACATTGGACAAAGGACTCGAGAAGAGTAAAGAGTCCGTCCTTAGTAAAATCAGTCATGCCATCGCCGGCAAGTCAACTATCGACGACGATGTGTTGGACAACTTGGAGGAGGCGCTCATCACTTCCGATGTAGGCGTAGAGACAACACTGCGTATCATAAGCCGCGTACAAGAGCGTGTCAAGAAAGACAAGTATATTGGTACCGACGAACTGAACACATTGCTGGTGGATGAGATTGCTTCGTTATTGGAAGAGAACAATCAGGGAGAAATCCTGGACTTTGCTGCCGAGTTACCCGCCAAGCCCTATGTGATCATGGTCGTAGGCGTGAACGGCGTAGGCAAGACGACAACCATCGGCAAACTGGCTTATCAATACAAAGCCGCAGGGAAGAAAGTCTATCTCGGTGCTGCTGACACCTTCCGTGCTGCCGCGGTGGAGCAACTTTGTATATGGGGCGAACGCGTCGGCGTACCGGTAGTCAAACAGCAGCAAGGCTCAGACCCCGCCTCGGTGGCATACGATACATTGCAATCCGCCAAAGCCAATGGCGCGGACGTCGTACTCATAGACACAGCCGGACGGCTGCACAACAAAATCAACCTCATGAATGAGTTGACCAAGATCAAGAACGTAATGCAGAAGATAGTGCCGGAAGCGCCGCATGACGTGATGCTTGTTCTGGACGGCTCTACGGGACAGAACGCTTTCGAACAGGCACGCCAGTTCACGGCTGCCACACAGGTCAGTTCGCTGGCTATTACCAAACTGGACGGAACGGCTAAAGGCGGAGTGGTCATCGGTATCAGCGATCAATTCAAGATCCCGGTACGGTATATCGGATTAGGAGAACAGATGACCGACTTGCAATGTTTCAACCGTGTCGAGTTCGTCCGGTCTTTATTAGGAATAAAAGCATAAAATAATAATACTATGGAGAATTTTCGTGTTGAGTCCGATTTATTGGGCGAATTAAAGGTGCCGGCAGAGGCATACTACGGTGTGCAGACACAGCGTGGTATTAACAATTACAAGGTGTCTAACCTGAAAATGTCTGATTTCCCGGAGTATATTATCGCGATGGGATATATCAAATTGGCAGCCGTGGAGGCAAATCATGACTTAGGGGTAATTAACGACGAGATATACGCTGCTATTGCACAGGCATGCCGGGAGATCATTGACGGCAAGATGCATGACCAGTTCCCAACTGACATGGTACAAGGCGGAGCGGGTACTACCGTTAATATGAATGCAAACGAGGTGATCGCTAACCGTGCTTTGGAGATCATGGGACATGAACGGGGTGAATACCAGTTCTGCTCACCGAATGACCATGTCAACTGCGCGCAGTCCACAAATGACGCCTACCCTTCTGCTTTCCGCTACGCGTTTATCCGCATGAACAGAGGATTAGAGAACGAGCTGAAGAACCTCATCGCCTCGCTGCGCAAGAAAGGTGACGAGTACAACGACTCTATCAAAATGGGGCGTACCCAGTTACAGGATGCCGTGCCGATGACCAGCGGACAGGAGTTCCATGCTTTTGCCAACAACCTGGAGGAAGAAGTGGCTAATCTGGAGAGAAATGTGAAACTGCTATACGAGATCAACATGGGCGGTACCGCCATCGGTACAGGACTGAACGCAGTGGCTGGATACGCCGAACTATGTATCAAAAAAATGTGTGAACTGACAGGCGAGCCATTCCAGCTTGCCAGCGACCTTGTGGAAGCAACTCCTGACACCGGTGCATATGTCAGTTATTCGGCTGCGTTGAAACGACTGGCTGTCAAACTGAGTAAGACATGCAATGACCTCCGTCTCATGGCTTCCGGTCCGCGGTGCGGCCTGCATGAGATGAACCTGCCGCCAATGGCACCCGGTAGTTCGATCATGCCGGGGAAAGTGAACCCGGTCATTCCAGAAGTAACAAACCAAGTATGCTTTAAGGTGATCGGAAATGACACGGCTGTCACTTTCGCCGCAGAAGCAGGCCAGCTGCAGCTCAACGTCATGGAACCTATCATTACCGAATGTATCTTCGAGTCCATTACTTGGTTGAGAAACGTGATGAAAATCCTGCGCGAGAAATGTATTGACGGCATTACCATCAACCGGGAACACAATTCAGAGACCGTGAAACATTCGATCGGTATTGTCACTGCCCTCAATCCGGTGATAGGATACAAGGCTTCGACGAAGATAGCCAAAGAGGCTCTGGAAAGCGGTAAGAGTGTTTATAATCTGGTGCTGGAACACGGCCTTCTGACTAAGGAGCAACTGGACGAACTGCTCGATCCGAAGAACATGCTCGCTTCTCACTAAACAAAGGATACTAAACAAAAAAAAGGCGGTCATCTGACCACCTTTTTTGTTTATCTGCGGACGCTTCCGCCTCCACCTCGGCTACCTCCACCGGAACCGCCTCTGCTGCTACCTCCAGAGAAACCGCCTCCGCTTGAGCGGGAAGAGCTTCCGCCTCCGTAACTGCCGCTGGACCTTGAACTGCCTCCGTAACTGCCGCTAGAGCGGGAAGTACTGCTGCCGCTATAACTGCCGGAGCTGCGAGCGGGAGAAATGGTTCTTGTACTGCGGGTGCTTGTTCCGCTCGTCGAACGCGTTGCTGACGTACTCGTGGAGCGGGATGAAGCCGTTGCGCCGGTGCTGCGGGTAGTACCCGTTGAGCGGGTCGTTGTAGCCGAACCTGCAGAGCGGGACGACGTACGGGTTACAGTACTGCGAGTGCTCGTTCCGCTTGTCGAACGGGTCGCTGTGGCTGTGGTAGCGGTCGAGCGGGTTGATGCAGAAGCACTCGTAGACCGTGTGGTAGTCGCTGTTCCTGCGGAGCGGGAAGGAGCAGTTGTTGCCGAACGGGCTGAAGTACCGGATGTGCGGGTGGCTGCTGAACGGGATACCGCTGTATTCGAACTACCGAAAGTACGTCCGCTGGTAAGGCTCCGGTCATTGCTCGCTGCACTGCGGTTTACCGATGCACCTCTGCTCGATGCGTTGCGCTCAACTGCGGCACCGCGTACACTCGTGGTGTTACGGATCTCACGGGCATTGACCATCCCCACATTGCGGCTCGAGAACGAACGATCCGGATGAGCTACGGCATAGTCTCTATGGCTTACACCAGGATATAACTCATGGTATCCATGGCATATAGTACGTCCCGGACGGAACGAGCACCAGTGGTGGCAATGATGCCATGCATAGCAGCGACGCCAGTACCAGTCATGTGCCCAACAGTTGTGTACATACCACCAACCCGGGTAGTAACCCCAATACCAAGGACTACGCCATGCAAACCAGGCATCGCTCCAAAACCAGTCGTAGATAACAGGTCTATAGACATACACCGGCTCGATGATATAGTTGGTACCATACACATACTCGTCACCAATTACCTGAACGGTCACTTCGTCCTTCTCGTCTTTCTCTACGTATATGGAGGCGACATCCTGAAATATATCTTTAGCCAGGATAGCCTGAAGAACGATCAGACGTTTGTTACCTTCGCCCGTCTCAACTACGCGCAAATAATCGACCTGTCCGTCTCCGTTCAAATCCAGATTACAGAATGCGCTGTCAGGGTTATTGAGCATCGTCTCGAACTCTTCCAGGTTCTTAGCCTCCGCAAACAGCTTAGCTACGACCTTCAGATCGAGTCCTTCCGAGATGTCAGAACTGTTGGCAGAAACCGTGATCGTTTCGTCTGCCCATAACATGGTGCTCATTAGCGCCAATGTCATCAGAAGTGTAGTTAACTTTTTCATAATCGTAATATTTTAATAGTTCACGACAGCCACTATTGGCTTCGTTTACGTTATATATTCAAATTCTATGCCAAACTTGTTATACAAGCTTTAGATCATGGTGCATTTTATCTTTTTTGGTGCGCATATAGCGTTCGTTCCATTTGTTGGGTTGGATTTCTATCGGTACATTCTCAACGATTTCAATCCCATAGCTCTCCAGCCCCACACGTTTTACGGGGTTGTTAGTCATCAACCTGAGTTTTCGTGCTCCCATCTCCCGCAGTATCTGCGCTCCTACGCCATAATCACGTTCGTCCGGACGGAAACCGAGATGTATGTTCGCCTCCACTGTATCCTCGCCTTCTTCTTGTAACTTATATGCGCGGATCTTATTCATCAGGCCGATTCCTCGTCCCTCTTGGTTCATATAAACAAGAATTCCTCGTCCTTCTGCTTCTATCATCTGCATAGCCTTCACCAGTTGTTCGCCGCATTCGCATCTTTTGGATCCGAACACATCCCCGGTCATACAGCTTGAATGCACCCGGCATAACACAGGCTCATCAGGTTGCCACTCGCCCTTCGTAAGCACTACGTGCTCCAGCCCTGTCGTCATATCGCGGAAGGGTGTCAGCATAAACTCGCCATGCTGGGTCGGCAAGAACACTGTCTCGCCGCGTTCGATGAGACCCTCCGTAAGCTGACAGCTTATATCGGACGGATGCTGGTTTCCTTCTGACGGCTGGTGAATGACAGCCGAATGTTCTAACCGGTAGGCAATCAGGTCCTTTATCGTAATAATCTTCAATCCGTATTGCTTCGCCACTTCCTGCAACTGCGGCATGCGCGCCATAGTACCATCCTCATTCATGATTTCTATCAGTGCAGCTGCCGGATACAATCCTGACAGTCGCGCCAGATCGACACCCGCCTCCGTATGTCCTGCCCGTTGCAAGACACCGCCTGCCTTAGCGTACAGCGGGTTAATATGTCCCGGACGGCCGAAAGTCTCCGGACGGGATTTAGGATCTGCCAGTGCACGGATAGTAGCGGCCCGGTCTGCCGCGGAGACACCCGTCGTACAACCTTCCAGTTTATCTACGGTCACTGTGAACGGCGTACCTAACATGGACGTGTTGTTCGCTACCTGGTGCATCAGGTCCAGTTCGGCACAACGCTGCTCCGTGATAGGGCAGCATAGCACGCCGCGGCCGTGCTGGAGCATAAAATTCACCTTTTCGGGCGTTATTTTCTCCGCCGCAATAATGAAATCACCTTCATTCTCGCGGTCTTCATCATCCACTACAATGACAAACTTTCCCTCGCGAAAGTCATTTAATGCTTCTTCTATTGTATTGATCATAATTTAAAACTGTTGTCTTTTAACTTGCGACTTTAGTCTTTTCTTCTTATTCGTATAAAGAACCGTTTAAACGTCGTGGTCCATGCCTCCGGATTGAAGAGAGGAGAATCCGTCGCTGCTTTGTATGTCAGGAATATACCGGTGGGTAACAGAATAAACGAACTGAGCCACATGCCGGCCCAGCAAGGCCATATCGCCTCGCGTGCCATCTTGTATCCCGTGTTGTCTATAATGTAATAGACAATAAACAAAATAACGGATATTACAACCGGAGCCCCCAAGCCGCCTTTGCGTATTATCGTGCCTAATGGCGCGCCTATAAAGAAGAACACCAGACATGCAAAAGCCAGCGTAAAACGGCGGTACAGCTCTATCTCGTGCTTGCGTATATACCGGTCCGCATCATCCAGGAGGATTGCATTGTATTCTATCTGGTCGCGATATGTCCGGGCGCGGTCCTGTGCGGTAGTCAGCACTTGCAAATGCTGATTTATGCTAAGCCTTGACCACAGGCTGTCCAGATTGTGTGAAGCCCGCTCTTCTTTGGTAATTACTGCCGGTATTTGCACGGTTCCGTTTCTGTTCTCACGGCCGAAATAGCGTTCACGGATCAACTGTTCGCTCTGCTCCGCACAACGGGTTTGGGACACTCCTTGCATCGAATCGATCGAATGAACCAGTTTGGTGACATCTTTGCTGACATGCTGGTCGTCCAGGATCGACTCGTCGTACCGGTTAAACTCTGTAGCAAAATCAATCACTAACCGTTTGTGGGAAAAGGTCTCCCGGCGGTACGGAATACTCTTTGTGGTGCCGGTAGCACGTTGCTGTTTTTTCTCCAGATTCTCGAAACTCTCCCCGTTATACAGGTCCAGCGTCAGGTACTGTTTATCGGTACTGGCGGCTAATTTACCGGTATCTGCAACCATGACTTTCGCATTCTCGAAACCCGCAGAATAGTCATAGATCATCAGGTTCAGCAGTTCGCCGCGGGGAGTCTTTTCGCGGACATAAATATGATAGCCGCTGATCTCGTCGTAAAATTCTCCTACGGGAATGTCCAGTTCCGGACTCTTCTGGCGGAGCGAGAATATGAGCGCCCATAATTTTGTTTGTGATTTCGGCAGCACGTTATTACTGAAATAGAATGCACCGATGCTCAGAAACGCCACAAAGATAGCTAACGGACGCAAGATCCGGAATAACGAGATTCCGGCCGCCTTCATTGCCGTCAGTTCTACTTTTTCAGCCAGATTTCCGAATGAAATAAGGGAACTGAGAAGGATTGCCAAAGGTAATGCTAATGGTACTACCGTAGCGGCTGCATAGATAAAAAACTCAAACAGCACCCCTATTCCGATGCCTTTCCCCACCAGATCGTTCACATGCATCCACATGAACTGCATCAACAGGATAAAGACTGCTATAAAAAAAGTAGCCAGAAACAAGCCCAAGAAGTTCTTGAGCAGGTATATGTCTATTTTTTTTATTACTTTCATCTCTCTATCATTTCTGCCTGGTGCGGCATTCGCGGCTTACCGCAAAGCAATCGGGCTCTAACCTAACAGGTTCTCCTTCACGAAAATCAACGGCAACAAGTCTGCAGCGGACTCAAAGACGTAGGTCTCTTTCTCGCCATACAACAATATTTCCATTTTTCCTCCGTAGCGGTGTTCGCTTTCCAGCATCACTTGCCTGCATCCGCCGCAAGGTGCACCGGGTTCCTCCGTGAAATGTCCGCCGGTAAAACATGCTATCGCCAGTTTCTCTACTGCTGCTTCCGGATATTGCGCGCCGGCGGCGAACAACGCGCTGCGCTCTGCACACAAACCGCTCGGATAAGCTGCATTTTCCTGGTTACAACCGCGAATAATCTCGCCGTTTGACAAAAGCGCTGCTGCTCCTACATGGAAATGGCTGTACGGGCAATAACTGCGTTCCACTTGCTCCTTCGCTATGCGGACCACTTTTTGCTGTTCTTCGCTCAACTCTTCCCATTGATACACGCGCATTTTTACTGTCAGTTTACATTCTTTCATACTATTGATCGGGTTAAATTTATTCTTAAATTTATTTAGCGTATAATTTCGCGTTGCAAAGGTACTACAAAAAATCGACATATGCAAGCGTGCAGGAAGAAAAATCTTTTTTCTGCTGGTTTTTCAGCGTTTTCTTGCACATTTCAAAAAATTATAGTACCTTTGCAGCGTATTTTGTATATATACAAACAAACTTAATAAGTGCAATGAAAGTTCTCTTGGTCAATGGTAGTCCGCACAAAAGCGGCAACACCTTTACTGCTCTCTCCCAAGTAGCAGACACATTGAAAGAAGAAGGTATCGAATCCGAGATTGTATGGATCGGGAACAAACCCGTCCGGGGCTGCATCGCCTGTGGAAGATGTAAAGCCAACAATGATGGCAAATGCGTCTTTGATGATGACATATGCAATTCCATCTCGGCTAAATTCGCCGAATCGGACGGATTTGTGTTCGGTTCTCCTGTTTATTACGGCCAGCCAAACGGCGCTCTTCTCGCTATTATGCAGCGCGCATTTTTCTCCAATGGAGCGAACCTGCAAAACAAACCGGCTGCGGTAGTGACAATATGCCGTCGCGGAGGCGCTACTGCAGCGTTCGAGGCGTTGCAGATGCCATTGCAAATGATGAATATGCCACTCGCTACTTCGCAATATTGGAATATTGCATACGGACGTGAACCGGGGCAGGCGGAACAAGACACGGAAGGAATGCAGACCATGCGGACTCTCGCGCATAATTTAGCATGGATGCTGCGCGGCCTCCGGGGAGAAAACGCACCGGACGTGCCGGAACGCGAACAATGGCAGCCCATGCATTTTATCCGATAAAACATATAAAAAATATCAAATCATATGAAAGCAATTAGATTATTCTGTTTGATAGCAGCAGCGATACTTGCTGCCTGCACTTCCCAAAACGAGAAAATAGCAAGTGAACAAAAGGCCAATGGCTTTATGGACTTGGCGCGTGCGCGTTTTGCGGTACGTGAGTACGCCCAAACGCCTGTTGAGCAAGCAAAGATTGATTCTATTCTGGAGGCAGGACGGCTGGCTCCCACGGCAAAGAACGTACAGCCCCAACATATCTATGTGCTGCAAAGTCCTGAAGCGATCGCTAAGATCAACGAACTGACCCGCTGCGCGTACCATGCTCCGGTGGTTTTCCTGGTTTGCTATGATACGGAACTCGTTTGGACCAAAGACGGAGAGAATTCAGGCAATATGGATTGCTCGATCGTAGGAACACATATGATGATGGAAGCTACGGAATTAGGTCTGGGCACATGCTGGGTGAAGTGGTTTGATCCGGCGGAAGTAGCTGCTGCATTTGATCTGCCGGCTAATCATAAACCCTCGTTCCTCCTGCCCTGCGGCTATGCTGCAGAAGGGGTGCAACCTCATGCTAACCATTTCAGCAGAAAGCCTCTCAGCGAGACCGTAACCTATAAATAACAGGGTTTCAAGAAGATATGAAAAAGCTATTATACCTCTTTGCAGCAACGGCGATGTTTGTTGGCTGCGCAAAAACAAACGATCAAATGGTAAATGAACATATGATAAACGAATCATGGGACAAAGTGTTCCCGAAATCCGAGAAGGTAGAGCATAAGAAAGTCACCTTCCATAACCGTTTTGGTATAACCTTGGTTGCCGACTACTACGCGCCGAAAAACGCACAAGGCAAACTTCCTGCGCTCGCGGTATCCGGTCCTTTCGGGGCGGTCAAAGAGCAGTCGTCTGGTCTCTATGCCCAGCACATGGCGGAGCTGGGTTTCATCGCTATCGCTTTTGACCCTTCTTACACAGGCGAGTCAAGCGGTGAACCGCGAAGAATGGCTTCGCCGGATCTCAACACAGAGGACTTTCTGGCGGCAGTCGATTTTCTTTCTACCCTGCCCGAAGCGGATGAGAAACAAATCGGTATTATTGGTATCTGCGGATGGGGAGGTATGGCGATCAACGCTGCCGCACTTGACCCGCGCATCAAAGGAACGGTGGCTGTAACGATGTACGACATGTCGAAAGTCAGCCGCGAAGGGTATTTCGGCTCTACGGATAGCAAAGAGGCACGTATGGAGCAACGCCGTGCTATGGCTGCGCAACGGACTGAGGACTATAAAAACGGAACTTACAAACGCGCAGGAGGAGTCATTGACCCGCTGCCGGAGGATGCACCTTGGTTTGTGAAGGATTACCATGCCTATTATAAATGCCCGCGCGGGTACCATGAGCGCAGCGGAAACTCGACCGACGGATGGAATGTTATCGGGTGCCAGTCGTTTATGAACATGCCTTTGCTGTCATATGCAAACGAGATTGAGACACCTGTCTTGCTCATTCATGGAGAGAAAGCACACAGCCGCTATTTCAGCGAGTATGCCTTTGAGAAAATGACGGGCACAAGTTTGAAACCGGAGCAAGTCACGCCTTGTGGAACGGAAAACAAGAGCATAAAAATCGGCAACAAGGAATTGCTTGTTATCCCGGGGGCCAGCCATGTTGATTTATACGACGATGTCGCGGGAGTTATACCATATGACAAGATAGCAGATTTTTTCAATAAAGCATTTTTGGATAAATAATTTGCACATGTCGAAAAAAAGCAGTACCTTTGCACGCTTTTTATGCAATCGTAAATTGTAAAATCGTAAATAATTTTATGGACTCTAAGTACAATCCTACTGAAATCGAAGCCCGCTGGTATCAATACTGGCTGGACAATAAACTCTTTCATAGCGAGCCGGACGGACGCGAACCTTACACGATTGTTATTCCGCCGCCCAATGTGACAGGAGTACTCCATATGGGGCATGTGCTCAACGAGACGATTCAGGATATCCTCGTCCGCCGTGCACGGCTGGAAGGCAAGAACGCTTGCTGGGTGCCGGGTACCGACCATGCTTCCATTGCTACCGAGGCAAAGGTCATCAAACGCCTCAAGGAACAAGGTATCAACAAATCGGACCTTACGCGTGAACAGTTCCTTAAGCACGCTTGGGACTGGACCGACGAACACGGAGGTATCATTCTCAAACAGCTCCGCAAACTGGGTTGTTCGTGCGACTGGGATCGTACTTCTTTCACCATGGATGAGACCCGTTCCAAAGCGGTCATTCATGTTTTCTGCGATCTCTATAAAAAAGGCCTGATTTACCGCGGTCTGCGCATGGTCAACTGGGATCCGGAGCGCCAGACAGCCCTCTCGGACGAGGAGGTCATCTATCATGACGAGCATAACAAGTTCTACTACCTGCGCTACAAAGTGGCAGAACCAGGTGTCACCAACCCTGAGACCGGAGCCGACTACGCTGTAGTGGCTACCACCCGTCCGGAGACTATCTTCGGCGATATAGCTGTCTGCATCAACCCGAAGGAGGAGAAGAACCAGTGGCTCAAAGGCAAACATGTCATCGTGCCGGGTGTAGGACGCGTCATTCCGATCATCGAGGACCGCTACGTAGAGATCGGTTTCGGTACCGGATGCCTCAAAGTGACGCCGGCGCACGATGTGAACGACTACGCCCTCGGACAGAAATACAACCTCAAGACCATCGATATCTTCACGCCGGACGCCCATCTGAATATGGACACGGTAGAGGAAGAGTTGCAGCCTAATGTACGCAAATACCACGGCATGGACCGTTTCGACTGCCGCAAGCAGATTGTGGAGGACCTCAAAGCGCTCAACCTCGTGGAGAAGATAGAGGACTACGACAATAAAGTAGGTTACTCGGAGCGCACGAATGTACCTATCGAGCCGCGGTTGAGTCTCCAATGGTTCGTGAAGATGCAGCACTTCGCAGACATCGCGCTGCCGCCGGTGATGAACGACGAGATAGTCTTCTATCCCGCAAAATATAAGAACACCTACCGCAACTGGCTGGAGAACATCAAAGACTGGTGTATCAGCCGTCAGCTCTGGTGGGGGCATCGTATTCCGGCATGGTATGACGCGGAACTTCTCGCCCAAACAGGCCTGGAGAACTACCCGGAGGACAAGATTATCGTAGCCGAAAGTTTGGAGGAAGCGCAACGGCTTTCGACTTTGGACTTTGGACTTTCGACTAATCTCGTTCAGGACGAAGGTGCGCTGGATACATGGTTCAGTTCGTGGCTCTGGCCGATCAGTCTCTTTGACGGCATTGAGAAACCGGGCAACAAGGAGATCAACTATTACTACCCCACCGCAGACCTTGTTACCGGACCGGATATCATCTTCTTCTGGGTAGCACGTATGATCATGGCGGGTTATGAATACGTAGGCAAAATGCCGTTCAAGCATGTCTATTTCACAGGTATTGTGCGTGACAAACTGGGACGTAAGATGTCTAAATCGCTCGGAAACAGTCCCGATCCGCTGGACCTCATCGAGCGTTTCGGCGCTGACGGCGTGCGGATGGGTATTCTGCTCTCTGCGCCGGCAGGAAACGACATCCTCTACGACGACTCGCTCTGCGAACAGGGACGTAATTTCTGCAACAAGATTTGGAACTGCTTCCGCCTTGTCAAAGGCTGGGAAGTAAATGACCAAATGGAAAATGACCAAGCGGTAAATGCCCAAGCGGTCGCATGGTTCGATGCCAAACTTAGCGAGACCGAAGCTGAGGTGGCGGATTTGTTCGGCAAATACCGTCTCTCCGAAGCACTCATGGCTATCTACAAACTCTATACGGATGAGTTCAGCGGCTGGTATCTGGAGATGATCAAGCCGGCTTACCAACAGCCGATTGACCGCGCTACATACGAAGCCACGCTGGCATTCTTTGACCGTCTCTTGAAACTGCTCCACCCCTTCATGCCGTTCATCACAGAGGAACTCTGGCACGAACTCTATACCCGCAAAGAGGGTGAATCGATCATGGTTAGTACGCCAAATCAGACTGGCGAGACACTAACGAGAGACTACCGAACAGAGACAAATACGAGAGAGAACCGGCGGCAATCAGAGGATATCTTAGCTCAAATTGAGAACCTCAAAGCCATCGTTTCCGGTGTCCGTAACATCCGTGCATCGAAAAACATCCCGCAAAAGGAGACGCTGACACTCTATTTCGACGGTGCTGACAACTACGAATTCGCCGGACTCCTGCAGAAACTCGCAAACGTAGCAATCGCCATGCATGGCGATTCAAACGCCAACTGCGCGAAGTTCATCGTCGGCACAACCGAGTTCGCTATTCCGATGGACAAGTTCATCAACGTGGACGAGGAGTTGAAGAAACTGGAAGCGGATCTCGCTCACCAGCAGGGATTCCTCCGCGGCGTAATGGCAAAACTGTCCAACGAGCGTTTCGTGGCGAATGCCAAACCGGAGATTGTGGAACTGGAGCGCAAGAAAAAAGCAGATGCCGAATCACGTATCGCATCTCTTGAAGAAGCAATCAAAGCACTCAAAGGCTAATAGCAAAGATTCCTCCTCCCTCAAAACAACTAAAACTACTAGAACTACTAGGACTACTAGAACTACTAGGACTACTAGAACTACAAAAAACAGACGCACTCAAATGCGTCTGTTTTATTATCCCTCTAACCCTCTAATCCCCTAATCCTTTCACTTCATACATACATCCTTCCACCTTTCCCCATCGAATGCTGATCGTATGCTCATCGGTTGCTCATCGTATGCTCTACCCGACATCGATCTACCCAAAGTTCTACGACGTTCTTTTTATTGAATTTTCTCCCCCTTTAGGGGGTTGGGGGGCTTTTTCTCCCTTTCAGGGGAGGTCGGGAGAGGTCTTGCTCAATTCATGTTTGATGTAGTCATACAATCGCCCTTGTATCGGCTTGTTGTATTTGCGTGCCTTCCCTACAGCCTCGTCATAACGCGCCTGCCATTCTGCCTTACGAACCGGATCATGCAGGATGGCTTTCGTCTCGGTCATCAATGCCTTGAACCGTAGTGCTGTGGGTAGAGAGGCTTTCTTTTTCTTGGTCGCCTTACTCAATTCCGGCTTCTGACATATAGCGGCCCACTCATAGTTGCCTGGAATATGCCGCGCATAGTGCCAACTATCCACATGCCCCTGTAAATCATCCACCAAACTTGTCCATTTTGCTTTCATGCTGCAAAGATACAACAAAAAAATGACATTTCCAAATTTTCACCTTCAGAAATGTCATAAAATGGGATTTTTACCGCTTTGACTTTGTTCATTGCACCAGGACTATTTTGGAATAGTGATAGTGTATGACATGACACGAATAGTTTGGGTGATGTAGAAAGCGCCAAAAACTATGCAGAATAAAACGCCAAAGACACCGCCGGTTGCATCCTTGTCGGACAACTCTCCGGCACTATGCTCATACACTCGCGCACTTTCGAACATGACCTGATTGCCAAACTTCAAAAACACCCCTACGATGAACACTATATTGAAATCACCACTCCGGACCGTTTCTATACTGAACATTGCAGCAGTACTCATGCTCTTGCCTGCTTGTTCAACGGCGCACGGTTTGACCTCGACTGACAACCGTCAGCAGCTCTCCAACCTCTACCACCGCGACAGCATCTATCTTCATGACAGCGCAGCAGTAATGCATAAAAAAGGAAACTCCAACAATGCGCTTGCGCATGCTCCAACAACCGCAGGTGTTCAAACAGGCAAAGCCGTTCCCACTCATACACCCGTTGGCGCGAAAAAGAGGGCATCCGTACCGACACTATCCAAGTAGAAACCACCCGCTCCGAGACCGTCCAAGTCCGCTATGTACCGTCCTTCTACAAGTACTGCACCGCCTTTGCCCTTCTTGTGTTCCTTGCCCTCTTGCTCCGTTTTGCATGGTGGCTCTATCGACACTTCCATTAGTTGCTTGGACTGCCTTTTGTTGGATTGATTTTTCTCTTTCCCCAATAAGGTGTGCGCAAGCGCACGGTGTTCTTTGACATATTGTTTTCTCCCCCCCCAATAAGGTGTTCGTTACTCTCACGGCTTTGGATGATAAAATGCCTGTCAGGACAAAGAGAGCGGATACTTTTTTATGCACGCGCATGTACGCGCAATCCTTAATTGTAATTAGCCGCTGAAATTATCAAACCGTATATCGGCATCATCCACACCAAGGGAGTGGAGCAGGTCGATGACCAAGACATCCGCTTCGATAACTTCGGAGGATAAGACCTCTATTGGATATTACATAAAGAACGCGTGTACACATGTATGCGCGTTCTTTATGTCGGATGAGATTCTTTCTATTGCAGAGAATCCAAATAAGATGGTATAGTCCTATACTATCCTACTGCTAAAACCAATTAAACTGCATAAAATTAATAGCAATACCAAACCTTGCATCCCATTGAAATCTTATACTCTTTTCTATGGTTCCACCAAGTCCTGCCCCTATATAGAAACCGAAGACACCTGTATTTCCCACAAAGAAAGTAGAACTAAAATCCGCTAACATTGAGCACGGAGCATAAGTCGTTGTTCTTCCGACAACAAGAGCCGTGGTAATGTCATATTCTAAATCCAACCAATCTCCTTGATACATTGCTGTAAAACCGATACCCGCATTCCATGTCATTTTGTCAATAGACATAGTCCGTTTTCCCGTATTCGGATCTATAGGCATGGAACGGTCTCGATAGCAAACCCAGTCATACCCAACTCCTCCAAATGCGGTAAAGCCCATACCATGTCCGACATGTAATTTCAAGTCAACATATTCGCCCCACAAAGGACTAAAACCGACTCTTAAATGAAGATTCGGATAGAACTCCGGCATATTGCGCTCGTCCCAAACATATGGTCCAGAATCTCTCTCCTTCTTTTCTTTCCTTGGCCAGTTACTGCTTGACGAAGAGGAATTATTGTAACCATCAGAAGAGCTTGATGATGAATATACACCCGTTATATTATAATAATGGTGCACATAGTTACCTTTCGAGCCAGAATTAGAATCGTATGTGTGCCTATATATACAATTATATCCATGAGCATCCGTGATGGTTGCATTCGAGATACGGGTATAAGTGGTATATTGATATGAAGATATTGTTAGTGTCTTTCCTCCATAGTGCACGCGTATAGGTAGGGCAACGTTAGAACTGATTGTAAATGTTGTTCCATCAAAACGATTCTCACCCGCGGATACAGGAAATACTAATAAAAAACCACAAAGCAGAAACAATAAGCGATTTCTCATAACGAAACGTTGTTTTTGTTAATAATTATAATCCATAATATGCTATTTCTTCCATTTAGGTCTTGTTTGTCCCATCGGGAGACGGCCACCTTCTTTCCACTCATGGTCATAGTTACCATTCTCGTCAATAAACGCGCCATGACAATATCCAAATCCGTCATACCATTTGACTTTGGCTCGTCCATTTCTAAACTCTTCAGCGTAGTCGTAAATAGGAGGAATAACAAAATGCCCAGACATATCAATATACCCGAATCTCCAATGGAAAATACTGGTGTTGTCCCATACCTTAACGACAGCTAAGCCTTCGTTAAAATCATTTGCCCATTCAAACTTCAAAGGTATTACAATCTTGCCTTTCTCATTAATATAGCCTGCTCTGTATTTATCGCATAACACACTCCCTTTCTCCTTATGTACACCCTTGCGCTGAATAACATATGCCAGTCCGTCGTTGAAATACCCGGCATGTTCGTATTTGGGCTTGACCACCCACTTGTCACTGTTTTCATACTTGTAACCGAACAGACCAGTATAATCGTCCTGCACCGGAATTAGGTACTGAGCAAAAAGCCTATTACCTCCTAACATCAAGGTAATAACGCAAACAAATAAAAATAAACGTTTCATGATTTTAATAGTTATACTTTACATCAATTACCGGGCGAATAGAAAATCCCATAAATCGTGCCCACTTTTGCACTGATACTTGTTCGTCAATGACTAAAGCATATGCAAATCTAGGATACTCATAATAATCAAAATAGGAATTCTCCGTGTAGAGCATGTCCATTGCCCACATATTGGCAGATACCTCTACTTCTACAAGTCCTTGATCTGTTTTACATCCGGCAAGAGGAAAGAATATCGCATTTTTCGTTTTTTCGCTATACGCAATACACCCATTAACACCTCGCAAATCAAATGCTTTCCATTTTGTGTTATCTACCAGTTCCACAAATTCCTCATGCAGAGGTAAGCGCCAATTACCACCCCATTTTTGCTTTGCCACATCATCCGATACTTGTAGTCTATCAAATCGATCTATCTTGGGACCATATTTTTTGAAAAGGGGATTTTCGGAGTCATTAGGATATGCATGTTTATACGTATTCCATGCGTATACACTTTTAGATTCAATCTCTCCCCAAGAATAATATTCTCCCATTTCTTGTGGAGAATATGCGCCGACATTACATGCTGCCCAAAGAGCTCTTGTTCCCATATCTACGGCACCTGATAAAGCCAGATGGTATTTTATACCGTCTATATCAATGATAGTGTCTGTGGAAATGGACGATACTCTTTGTTGGATATTTTTCTTTCGTTGAGCATTGTTAAATTGGTTCAAAATAGAGATGCAAGAATCGCGCATTTCGTTATAAGGCATAAATCCGGCAATAGTTGCTTTTGAGTAGAAATTATTCCTCTCATCTCTTTCATAGATAAATTGTATCATTGGGATTGCTCCGTCTTGCGTCTCATAAGAGAACCAATCTTTCTCGCGATCGATATTCACTTTATAGAACTCTATATCAGGGAATTCTCGGGCTAATTGAGATACTATTGTTGCTTGTTGTTTGCAAGGAGCACACCAGTTGGCATAAAATTCCAATACAATAGGTTTAGTGATGTCCAGTTCATCCCATTCGTCCTCTGTAAGATTTCGCTGGCCATACGCTACAGAGATACCTATACATAATAGAAATAAAAGATAATAGCGTTTCATGACTACTAAAATTTGATTATATAGTTCAAAATTATTTGCAAACAGCTCTTATAGAGAAGCCATTGTATCTATAGTCTGTGCGAACATACCCATTACGCATGCCAACTGCTTCACGAGGGTAATCCGAATTTAAAGTTGAAGACCAATAATCACAATAACTGCCTTCACTATAATAGCGCATTCCATCATATTTATGTCCTGCAGCAGGTAAGAAAATCGAATTACCATTAGAAGCGGTTACGAACATTCCATAAATATTATTTAGTTTTCCCCACTCCCAAGAACAATTATCAATCAATTCTTGCCACTCTTCAGTAGTTGGTATTCTCCATTTTTTTCCCAACAGTTGGCTAGCGACGTCGTCTTGTTCTTCTAAAACAATAAGACTGTCGATATATCCATAGGATTCCTTCGTGTTGTATTTCCAAAATTCGTAACCATCTTTATCATTAGAAAAATCATAGGTGAACCAACTATATTCGGATTTTTTCCATATTTCGCCCCATGCGTAATAGCCACCATAGACATCAGGGCGAGTAGCACCAACATTTTTATCTGCCCATTTAACGCTTACCCCCATATCCACTGCGGTGACAGAACTTGATGTCCCAGAATCAGGGATTGGGGAATTTTCCTTTTCACTGCTGCAAGACTCCATCAATAAGCAAGCGCAGAGAATAAACACATTAACTAGCAAAAAAGACAATTTTTTCATATTATTAGATTATTTGTTGAGCCTACTCTTTACCGGATTTTCGGCTTGCTCCGTATGTTAATTATTATAGCAGTAGCTGTGTGAATCATATCCCGCATACTACCAAGCCCATGGCAGATAATAACCAAGGGTCAGAATAAATTGGTGGGTATGTTCCGGGAAATTGTCTGCCTTGTATATTCTGTTCAATCCGAAATCCCCACCAAGGGAGACATACAAGTCCCAAAAACGCACACCACCGGCAAAACCGAACATAAAATTAAGGCGATGTTGGGCACTATATGTGTTGTTTGAACCATAAGAGTCTTCCGTATCAACGCCAAAATTTCCTAATTCGCGATCCGTTTTCATGCTAAGTCCCACATCGAACTTGGGGCCGGCATAACCGAATACAGCCAAGTTGCCATTTATCTTATACTCATACTGCACGCGGATAGGGATCTGGAGTGACACATGGTGCATACGCGCTTCCCAAGTGCCGTCATTCAAGTTATAGAAATAGCCTGCAAGTGTGAGTCCAGAAGAAAGCGAAAGTCCCGGAACTGCATCAAAACAGTAATGTGCCTGTCCACCTGCTTGGAATCCCCATCGTGGTTTGGCAGCCCCTCCGCTCGCCCGTTCCTGCTCAAAAGTCATTGGGGCGAAAACAACGGACAAGCGCCAGTGCCTGCCGTCCATAATGTTGCGTGTGGACTCCATAAATTCATTGGGATAGGCTTGTGATGAAGAAATGTTGGTTAAGGGGTTGCCTGTTTCTTCTGCGTGAACACTCATAGCAATGAAGAGTGTTATAGACAAAAGGAAAATGATTTTTTTCATATTGAAAATAGTTTGATTGTTTGTGCCTACTCTTTGTCGGATTTTCGGCTTCCCCTTGTATTTTATTTCAGTGAATATGAATAAAATACTATTTCTTTATTTTCAAGACAAACCCATTGGAAGGCATTTTTGTTTTCATTGAATTTAATGCTCCATGGCAGAACTATATCCAGATCTATTCTTTTATCGTTTACAAAGCCGACTTTCTTTTCAACATCTATGATGAGATGCTTGCCGGTTTTATCTAATACCAAGAGCATGTTCTCACATTTATCTTTATTTTCACTATCCATTACTTCGCGACGAAATATATTATTACTCGTCCTATCATAATACTCGTAATAAGTATGGTTCTTACAACATTCATCATAATAATCATCCATATCAGCATTACAATTATCCATAATTTCATGCTCTCTTATCTCCCTTGCCAGTAATCGAATATTATCTCCTTTTATATAAAAATCGTAACTCTCAAATTCACCTGCTTCGTTATATCTTCCTTTAGTATTTGTTATCCTATATAAACATGTACCATCATCAAAAATGCAACAATCAGTTATGTAGTCTTTGGGGGTTTTACACATCTTTGCTCCTATTGAATCGAATATATCAATCCAAATAGTTTGGCATCCTCCATAATAATCATTGACATTCCAATATGTTTCTATTGCAGGTGCCAGATCGTATGTTTTTCCGTCAATGGAGAGTGCTTTTAATGGATTTTCGTTAGTAATGGTCACTTTATGTTTTTTATTAGGGCTGGTATATTCACTTCTCCGTTTCGAGAATTTATGTATCTTCCCATCATCCTCACGCACAAAGTGCTCATCGTCATACCAGAACTCGAACTGCCCCTGTTTGTAATGCTCGAAACTGGTGCGATAATACGGATTATTTCCATATGGATATTTTCGAGGTTTAAGTAATACCTTAGTGTACGGACCATAAGATTTATTACCCATTTTCACATATACACCTCCATCCTGACCTATATACTCATGCATACATTTGCTAAAGTCGTCGTAATATAAATTACATATATTATTGGGGTTTGTCATCGAGCATTTACGATCTCCATTCACAATGAGTGAATACTGATAAATAGGCTCGTAATAATCTCCATTGAACATACTATCCACAGCGAAACAAGTATTTAGATAAAATGAGTTTTTATCTTCAAAATCAGATCTATATAGGAATTCTTTCTCGTTCATCGTGAACAACACCTTGCGGTCTATACCTAAGGCAGGATAATTAACTTCTGCGCATAGTGGTAGGCAACTAATCAATGACGTGATAGTGAAAAATAGTTCTTTCTTCATATGAGTATAAAATATTCTTGTCTGCATAAATAGAAAAAAGCGGGACTGCACTATTGCTGTTCCGCTTCTTGAGGCTCTGGTATTGCCTTTTGTTCCAAACAACAACACTGAAGCCCACGCTGTATGTATAAATGAACGAGTACGCAAGCGCGCACACCTGTATATACACACCATGGACATCTTTGTGCTGCAATGTTTTGGAACAATGAATTTACCAGATTCCAAGAAGCCAAAACAAAGCGCTTAAGACGCCTTTCTCAATATGTCCTGTATATCACCCGCCCGAAAGACATATTCCCTCTGCGTGGGTTCAATACGGCAAAACTTTTCGTTTTGTGCTGCAAAATTACAAAAAAAAAATGACACTTGCAAATAAAAGTGATATTTTTCTGATTATAGTCACAAAATTACCGTATAATAGGGAAAATAATTAGTGTAAAGGTCTGTGCTGTGATTGCTTCCAGCGTTTGAGTTCTATCTGCATTCGGTTGCGCGTCTTAGGAGTGCAGAAAGTCTCTGCAAAGCGCTCCCAGATATATTGGACAGCCAGCGAGGACGGATGTACCAGATCATCCGCGTAAAAGCGGTAATCGCGCAGCTCGTCCAGCAGTATTTCGTAGCTCGGAAAATAGGTAACTCGGTCTGGATTCTGTACTCTGTATTCTGTATTCTGTACTCTGTACTCTGTATTCCTTAATTCCTCTACCGCCATCAGCAGCGTTGCTTTACTCAATTGGTTCTCGTGCAGTCCGTCTTTGATATGCCGGATAGGCGAAACGGTAAATATCCAGTGTTTGTCTTTGTATTGCTCCAAGATCGGACGCCACGCAGCTACAATCTCTTCCACCGATAGCCGTCTGCGGCTGAACCACGATTCCGGCATCTTATGGCAATTAGCGACAACATACTTGTCCTGACTCCTGACTCCTGATTCCTGATTCCTGAATCCTGATTCCTGATTCCACTCATACACCCAGGCGGTACCGAAAGTGACAATAACGACCGTTGCATCCGCAAACGCCTTCTGCATGTGCTCGATAGAAGTACGGACCGCCGTCTCTGTTTCTTCCTTTGCCGGATGCGAGAAAGAACCATGATGCGCCATCGAATGCCATAAGCCGTCGTACTCCACGAGTTCCGGTAACTCTGTCAATTGTATTGCCTGTGCTATGGATAGCGGATTATAAAGTGTTCCGAACGGATTGCATGTGACCGGCAAATGACGCTGCTGCATCTGTTCGCCTATCTCGTCCGAGAAACACGAACCCAGCATGAGAATCCGATCCTCATACCCGATCTTCCAATCCGAAGGCTTGCTATCTACTATCGTTTGCAGTTTAACCATCCTCCAACGAGATATTCATTATTCATTATTCATTATTCATTACTCATAGTGCATCACCTTCGCCGGACTGATCTTTGCAATAATCATGGATGGCAGCAACAATATCAACAGCGAAACAACGATAGTCAATATATTGATTGCAACAAGCCATCCTACCGGAAAAGCTATCGGCACATAAGAGACATAATAGGTGGCGGCGTCAAGCGGGATAAGATGGGTGAAATACTGGCATGCCGCCAGAAAGAAACCTAATACATTTCCCCATAACATACCTTTGCCTATCAGGAGCGCTGCCTGAGCCAGGAACACTCTCTGAACGAACCTGTTGTTCGCACCAAGAGCTTTAAGCGTTCCTATTAACTGTACACCGTCCAAAATAAGAATAATCAAACCGGAAACGATATTGAACCCCGCCACCAGCAGCATCAGAATAATAATTACCACCACATTCATATCCAGCAAATCCAGCCATGCGAAAATAGCCGGGTTCTGCTCTTGCAGGGTCTGGACGTAATAAACATTATACCCGTCCTCGTCCAGATGGTTTACCGTAGCGAAATAAATCCGATCTGCCGTCTCATCCAGATGACGCATATCATCTACCAGTATCTCCACTCCCGAATAAGTATGCGTCTCCCAACCTTGCAACCGGCGCGCATCCTCTAACATCGTGATCACAAACAGTTCGTCAAACTGACCGAATCCGGTGTCATAAATACCGGAGACAGTATATCTCCGTACGCGTATATCCGTGTCGTCCACAAAATATGCGAAGACAGCATCGTCTATGCCCAACCGCATCTTCTCCGCTACCTGACGGGAAAGTACCACCTGATTCGGTTTTGACGGGATGGTACCTTCAATAATATTACGGGCGAAGAAATCCCAGTAGTCTGTGCCTTTTAGTACGATACCATGGAAAGCACTGTCTGTCTTCAACATGCCGGGTTTGGTAATGAACGGAGCTGCTTTAACTACGTGATCATATGACCCCAGCTTCTGGAGAAGGCTGTCTGACACCTCTATCGGATGAAGATCATACGTATTGTTGTTATCAAACGACACCACCTGTATATGCGCGCCGAAACCCGCCACTTTTTGCGTCACGGTCTGCTTGAATCCCACTACGATACAGATCGTCAGGATCATTACCATCACACCTACTACCATTCCTGCCAACGCCACACGGATAGCCGGACGGGAATGACGTTCCTCGCCTTCTGATGCAGCAGAAAAATAAAGTCGCATCGCCAATGCTATTTCAGGCCATTTCGGCATGATTTTTGTTATATCCTTTGTAACTAGTTAGCTAGTTGTCTAGTTGACTAGAGATCAGTTATGAAAAAACTCTTTTTTATCTTATCTATGGCCCTTATATCGGGCTGTTTGTGGGCGCAGGAGCCGGCTAACGACGATAGACCCAAGCGTACACCCGAAGAGGAAGCGCTCAAACAAACTACGCGGCTTATCCGCGAGTTAGGGATCAAGGACTCCGTACGGATTGATACGATTTATCGTATGCACCTCAAGTATGCCCGTTTTCGGCAGAAAGGGCTTACCCGAGGGGAAAACATGGAGCGCATGCAGGCTATCTATGAGGAGCTGAAGAGGTTGCTCACACCGGAGGAGTTCGAACGGTTCATGAACCACCCTGCCGAGCAGCCGCGTCACCCGAGAGGAGCCAATGTGATAGCGCCAAATAAACAAGCGCAGCCCATAGCACCCCAACGGCAAGTCCGCAAATAATATCACTCGGATAATGTACTCCTAAGTACATCCTGCTATAACTAACGAATGCCACCCAAGCCATCAGACTTGCGGTGGCTAAATTATTCTTATACAGCAAACTAAAGAGCATTCCTACCGCCATGGTATTAGCGGCATGAGAGGAGCAAAACCCATATCGTCCGCCGGTATAGCCATATACCAAATGCAGCGGATCAAGCGCAGGCTCATGCGTCGGGCGCAAACGGCACACCAGGGGTTTTAATACACCGCTGCATATAAAATCACTCAGTCCCACTGCCACACCGAATCCAGCCAAGAGAAGTAACACCACTTTCCAGTTACGGAATTTCTTCACAATCAGCCCCACCAGCATCACATAAAGAAAAATCCAAGTCTTCGTCTGACTTACAGTCCACATCACCTCGTCCAGCCATTCCTCCGAATGACCGTTGATCCAGAGCAATATGTCCGCATCTATATTCACAATTCTTTATTCATTGATCAACACCGCTGTATGGCATGCCACCACTGCGGCTGTTTCGGTACGGAGACGGCTGTTACCCAGGCTCACGGGAATAAATCCTTTCGCAAGAGCGTCTGCCACTTCCTGTTCGCTGAAATCGCCTTCCGGACCGATGAGCACTAACACATCCCTGCCCTGCTCTATCTCTTCTTTCAGAAACCTTTTGTCCTCTTTGTAACAATGAGCGATAAAGTTCTGTTGGTCCCTCTGCGCCTGCTCCCGTATAAAAGCGTCATAGGGCGTCAGTTCATGGAGCACCGGCAGGTATGGCGTCAGGCTTTGTTTGGCAGCAGAGAGGATTATTTTCTCCAGCCTGTCCGTCCGCAGTTGTTTGCGCTCCGAGAAACGGCACAGCAGCGGCGTGACCTCGTCCACTCCGATCTCCACGCATTTCTCTACCGCCCATTCCAGACGCTCTATGTTCTTGGTAGGAGCGATGGCGATATGCAAATGAAAATGGTGATGCGGCTCCTGCTTCTCACGGGAGAGTATCTCGAAATCGCAATGTTTGGGATGCGGGTTGGTGATGCGCGCCGTATAAGTAGTGCCCTTACCGTCCGTAATCAGTATCTCGTCACCTACGCTGTATCGCAGCACCCGCACGCAGTGCCCGCTCTCTTCCTCAGAGAGTGTCTGCTTCGATTCTATATCCGGACAATAAAAAAGATACATTGTGAATTGTGAATTGTGAATTATAATTCGCTTTCCTTGAGGCGTTCGGCGTTCTCGGCTACTTGCAGGGCGTCGATGACACCTTGTATATCACCGTCCATGAATGCCGCAAGGTTATATACCGTGTATCCGATACGGTGGTCGGTGATACGGCCCTGCGGATAGTTGTATGTGCGTATCTTGGCAGAGCGGTCACCCGTAGAAACCATGGTCTTGCGGCGCGCCGCGATATCGTCAATATATTTCTGGTGCTCCTTATCATAAATCTGCGTGCGCAGGCGCGAGAGAGCGCGTTCTTTGTTTTTCGGCTGATCGCGTGTCTCGGTACATTCAATCAGTATCTCCTGCACTTCGCCCGTATTGGGGTTCTTCCAATTATAACGGAGCCGCACACCGGACTCTACTTTGTTGACATTCTGTCCTCCGGCACCGCCGGAACGGAAGGTCTCCCATTTGATTTCACCTTCGTTGATATGCACCTCAAACTCATCCGCCTCAGGCAATACAGCCACTGTTGCTGCCGAGGTATGCACACGTCCCTGTGTCTCCGTCACCGGCACACGCTGTACGCGGTGAACACCACTCTCGTATTTGAGCGTGCCATAGACATTCACACCCGTCACATTGAAGATGATCTCCTTGTATCCGCCGGCAGCGCCTTCTGTGAAAGAAGATACTGTGTATTTGAAACCCTTCAGTTCAAAATACTTGGTGTACATACGAAACAGGTCTCCGGCAAAGATAGCCGCTTCGTCTCCTCCCGTACCGCCGCGGATCTCCATCACTACGTTCTTGCCGTCCTCGGGGTCTTGCGGCAGAAGTTGGAGTTTCAGTTCCTCCTCCAGTTTGGGTATCTGCGGTTCCAGTTCGTCTATCTCGGCTTTCGCCATCTCTTTCATCTCCTGGTCTGACTCATTGAAAAACAAGTCCTTTGCGTCCTGCAGATCCGTCACCGCCTTCTTATACCGGCGTGCGCATGCCAGCACACGTTCCAGGTCATGATACTCTCTGTTCAGACGCACATATCGCGCCTGATCCGCTATCACAGCCGGGTCGGTAATCAACAGACTCACTTCGTGAAACTTCGCCTCAAGTCCTTCTATCTTTGATAAAATATCCATATTTCAAGTGCCAAGTGCTTTAGTGCTTTTGTTCAAAGCTATGATTGTATGCCTGTAACGTGTTTTGCAGCAAACTGACGATTGTCATCGGTCCTACTCCTCCCGGCACCGGGGTGATTGCACCCGCAACAGGCGCCACGTGTTCATAATCAACATCACCAACCAGCCTGTAACCTTTTGCCGAAGCCGGGTCGGCCACCCGGTTGATACCTACATCTATTACTGTCGCACCGGGTTTGACCATGTCTGCTGTCAGCAATCCCGGACTTCCGGCCGCCGCGATAATAATATCCGCTGTCCGGCAGATAGCCCCAAGATCACGTGTCTTGGAATGGCAGACAGTGACCGTTGCGTCACCCAGCGAAGAAGCACTCATCCCCGGAAGGCTCAGATACGGGCGCTGCATCAACAGCAATGCTACCGGCTTGCCTACAATATTCGACCGTCCGATAACAACCACATGTTTGCCTGCCGTCGGAATGCTGTATCGCGCAAGCAGTTCCCGGATTCCGCGCGGCGTAGCGCTAATGATGGCAGGCAGACCTTGCACCGTGCGGCCTACATTCATCGGCGTCAGACCGTCCACATCCTTGCGATAGTCGATTGCCGAGAGGATGACAGACTCACGGATATGCTCCGGCAACGGCAGTTGCACGATAAAACCGTCAATGGACGAATCGTTGTTAAGTTTTTGTATCTCAGTCAGGAGCGTCTGCTCGGTGATGTATTCGTCATAGGCAATCTTCTCCGCCTCAATACCCACTTCTGCGCAAGCTTTGATTTTATTGGCGACATACGTCTCGCTTGCCGGATTATGCCCCACCATCACAATCGCCAGTTTCGGCGCACGCTTTCCTTCAGCACGAATGGCTTGAATCTGTTCGCGTAACTCACCGCGGATTTCCTGTGCTGTCTTTTTACCGTCTAAAATCACTTGCCTTCCTCCTTTGTGCTTGGTGCTTGGTCATTTGATACTTCCTTCCCGTGTTTCTTCTCCCATCGCATAACCTTGTAATCCTCCCATATCTTCTTCCATTCGCGTTTGGTGATATACCATTTGTCTTCCTTGCGCGGCGGGCGATAGACTGGACGGGTGTCTATTTGTACGTTTCGTTTGAGCGAGTCCACGTTATAGGCCTGTGCAAGGCTGTCGCCGAGCAAGAGAGCGTTCTGTTCATCCACCTTGTGTATCCGCAGTTCGTCCACTCTCATCTCTGTCGCCGGATCGTCATTCGGCATAGCGCGTAACTCATCGGCGAAAAGCCGGATCACCTTGTATGCTCCGAACCCCAGCCCTGCAAGAAGAATCACCATCAAGCCGTAGTAGGCCTGTTTGTCCTTCATTCTCACAGACCCGCCCATTCGGTTATTTGAAGAATGGTAGGAATAGTGGCGGTGATGATGTTTCTTCTTTTTCTCACCCCACCCCGGCTGATATGTCTTCTCCTCTTTCAACTTTCAACTCTCAATTCTCAATTACCTTCTCCTTCCGCCCATCTG
Organism: uncultured Bacteroidales bacterium; assembly: GCA_937910305.1. GTDB lineage: Bacteria > Bacteroidota > Bacteroidia > Bacteroidales > Paludibacteraceae > Colicola. Next base: position 35,660 of record CALEPS010000167.1, read on the forward strand.
CTGCACTTTGCGCATCATTTTTGCGGTCTGGTCAAACTGCTTGAGGAATCTGTTGAGAGCCACTATATCCACCCCGGCTCCGCGTGCTATACGCGCCTTTCTGCTGCCGTTCAGCAGCGATGGGTTAGCACGCTCTGCAGGCGTCATGGAGTTGATCATTGCTTCAATCGGTTTGAACGCGTCGTCACTGATCTCCACGCCCTTCAGCGCCTTGTCCATGCCCGGTATCATACCCATCAGGTCCTTCATCGAGCCCATCTTCTTAATCTGCGCCAACTGAGAGAGAAAATCATTGAAGTCAAACTGGTTCTTGGCGATTTTCTTGCTGATACGGCGGGCTTCGGCTTCATCGTACTGCTCCTGCGCACGCTCTACGAGCGAAACGACATCACCCATACCGAGAATACGGTCCGCCATACGCGCCGGATGGAAGACGTCAAGCGCCTCCATCTTTTCGCCCGTTCCGATGAACTTGATTGGTTTGTCCACCACCGAACGTATAGAGAGCGCCGCACCGCCGCGGGCGTCACCGTCCAACTTGGTCAGTACCACGCCATCAAAATCAATGCGGTCGTTAAACTCTTTTGCGGTGTTGACGGCGTCCTGACCGGTCATGGCATCCACTACGAACAGCGTCTCGCTTGGCGTGATAGCCTCTTTGATAGACGCTATCTCCTGCATCATCTGTTCATCCACAGCCAGACGGCCGGCAGTATCGATGATCACCACGTCATAACCCATCCGCTTTGCCTCAGCGATAGCGGCTTGGGCTTTCTTCACGGGGTTCGCTTCATCCAGCCCCAAATAGACATTCGCCTTGATCTGCTCGCCCAACACGCGCAACTGCTCGATAGCCGCAGGTCTGTACACATCGCAGGCCACGAGCATGACGCGTTTGTTCTTTTTCGTCTGGAGATAGTTCGCCAGTTTGGCGGCAAAAGTCGTCTTACCGCTACCCTGCAGACCGGACATCAGAATAACTGCCGGATTGCCTTTCAGGTTCAGTTCCTGCGCCTCACCGCCCATCAGTTCCGCCAGTTCGTCGTGCGTGATCTTGATCATCAGTTGCCCCGGACGAACGGCATTGATGACGTTCTGTCCGATTGCTTTTTCCTTCACGCGGTCGGTAAACTGCTTTGCCGTCTTGTAGTTCACATCCGCTTCCAGCAGCGCCTTGCGGATGTCTTTGACGGTTTCCGCAATATTGATCTCGGTGATACGCCCCTCACCTTTGAGGATCTTAAAACTCCGTTCTAATCGTTCGCTTAAGTTATCAAACATTCTTATTGCTTATTAAATATTTACCCAATATAAATTAGGCTGCAAAGATACAATATTTTTTTGACATATGCAAGAAGCGGTGCAAATTAGGTCCAAAATTTCATAATTTTACAAAAAAATTTGCGTATATAAAAAAAAAGCAGTACCTTTGCACCCGCTTTTTAGGAGAGTTGTCTGAGTGGTCGAAAGAGCCGCACTCGAAATGCGGTATACGCATTACGTCGTATCGGGGGTTCGAATCCCTCACTCTCCGCAAACGCTGTAAATCAATGGTTTACGGCGTTCATTGTAAAAAATCGGGTAAAAATCGGGTAAAAATCGGGTAAAACCGTTTTTCGACTCCCTCCCCGAAAATGCTAATAGGTGTAAATTTCTTCTGCTCTGTCCGGCACATAGCAGAAGAAAAAAAAATGCCTTCAACTCTCACAATTCAGCAGACCTCTGCCAATTTCGTTCCAGCAGATTTGCGTCATGACACTAACGGATGGTATATTGTATACTATGCGTTCAATCCCATTATCTCCAAACTTGAAATGAAGAGGATTAAACTTAATCTTCTTAAAAAACGCTGCCGCTCTATGGTTGAGTTCAAAGTGCAAGTAAATGACATTATGCGCACGATTGACAACCAACTGCGCACCGCTGCGCTCAACTCCGTGCAAAACGTGGCGGCTACACCGGCAACTTACATTCCGGAAGTTGCTACTGTTGCCGCACCTGCTCCCGTAGTTGCTCCCCTATCAGCACCATCAGCACCTGTTAGCGAGAATGTCCGCTACTATAAGACGCTTGATGAGGTAACGCGCATATTCGTGACGGAGAAAGAAAAAGAGTTGCGCAATAGCACCATGCGCAGCTATAAGAGTTTCTGCCACATGTTGCGTGAATGGGCAAACGAACACTACCCATCTATAAAAATGAGTATGTTCGAGCGCGCGCACGCGGTAGAGTTCTTGGATGACATGGCAGCAAAAGGACTCGGACCAAACACCTACAACAACATGATCCGTCTGGGTAGCGTGCTGTTCATTTGGGCAAAAGCGAAGTGCTACGCTCGCGAAAATCCCTTTGACGGACAGAAACGCAAGCGCGTACTGGAGAAAACGCGCACCATCATCAAGCCGGAACATCAAGCCCTCATCGACAAATGGTTTGCTGACAACCTGCCGGAAATGCGTATCGTTTGCCGTTTGGTATATACCTCCCTGCTCCGTCCTATAGAGATTACGCGCGTGCAGGTAAAGCAGATTGACTTTGTAAACCATTGCATCCGTATGCCGAGGGAGAAAACCAAGACATGGGAGGCTCGTGAAGGGCGACTTGATGCAGAGTTGGAGGACATGCTCCGTAAACACATACAAGGTGCTAATCCGGACGATTACCTGTTCTGCGACAGCGTTTGGCGTTGTGGCAAGAAATCCATGGGAAACGGCACCTATGGCAAAGCATGGGACAGAATGAGGAAAGCCCTCAGACTGCCCCAAGAGTATCAGCTCTATTCTCTCAAAGATACGGCTATAAATAGCATGCTCAAAGCAGGTGTAGATGATCTGTCCGTTATGCAGGCGGCCGGTCACAAGGATTTGAGCATGACCACCATCTACGCGAACCACCATGACGATAAACTGATTGCAAACCTCAATCAGAAAGCACCGAAGTTCGCGGTAAATCAATGACAGTCATTCATCAAGAACGGGGTAAAATGTCCCTTTGAGTAACTGGGACATCCCGTTCTCGGTAAATGTAGCCGTAATCTTCTCGCACACATAGCGTTTGCCATAGATGATAAAAAGGGAGCGCACATTAGGGATGTCATCCGCAAGGAACTTAAACGTATATTTCTTGGTGGGGTCAATCTTATGCGGATCTTTATAGTCCCCAAACGTATTGGAATTAAGCGACAGCGACCAATCATGCCTGATGTAGGTCCAATCCGGATAGAATGTAACCACATCAATATGAGGATGTCTGTAAGTGCTATATGTGTCCTCTCCGGACCAAAAGCCTACGTATATCTTATCAAGAAACTCCTCATCCTCTTTGGCAAAGTCCATTTCCTTGATACAATAATCAGGCTCGGGAGCAAGATGCGCCATTGCTTCCGTCCAATCAGAGAAACCATTATAGGGCTTAGCTGACTTTTCATTACGAAGGTCGGGCATTTCCAAGAAAATGACCTGCCCCTTCAGCGGCTCCGTATCGTCCAGCCACACGGGGACAATCCTTAATTCCTTTGTTTCCCCTCCCTCATTTACCATACGCGGCTCAAAAGAGTTCACAATTTGGGGTGCAACATAGTACTTAAAATACGTGATAGGCTCACCCTCTATATCTGACTCATAAAGTTTAACCGTGTTCGTCACACGACCTATAACATATCTATCAATATCCCTGCAATACCACAAACGACTAATAGCACCTACGACAACCCTTTCAGCTTCCCTCTCTTGATAGTTTCCATTGATACCCGCCAACGAAAGCTCTGAAACCTCGTCATATTCCTTATATAGCGATGTCCCCAAGCCTTTCCAAAACTTGATAAATTCGGGGTTGTGGTAGTATTTCCACATACGATGGCTGCAATCAGCATATTTTATGTTAGTGCAGCCTTTGTATTTGCAATCTCCGGCATCCTGCGTAGCCATCTCGTAATCATTCAAAATATGTTGGAGTTGTGTAGTACCACAACTCTCTATCACATGACGGCTAAACCGGAATGTAACTTTCCGCTGCAAGCGGTCTATATCAAATTCGCAGTTCATCAGCAACTCAAGTTCCTCTAAAAACTCTGTCATCGTCCAATGCGGCAGCGCACGCGCAAAGTTCGCTATATTCCATGCAGCAGGCAAAGTATTGCACACTAACAAATATCGGTAATTACTATTCTCCCATGGGGAGAAATCATAGGAATAATTAAGCACATCACACATCTTCTTCACAAGCCAAAGCATGTAAGGTTGGAAGGACAACTTGTTACAGTTCCAAGTTGCTCCGGAAGAAGATAGATTGATTTTGTTCTGAATGTTGCCGCTTGAATTGTTCACCCAAGGCAGAGCCACATAATCCGTTCTGCGATTGACGGTGTTTACAGGGTTGTTTGCCGGTGTTGTGTCCGGGTAGCCCAATTCCAGTTCGTTGATATAGACATCATCGAACGAAGAAACGAAGTTTGTAGCAGAGCGTCCTTCGAGGAATTGGGTTTTGACCTGCACATCATCCAACTCCGTGACCGTAATAGATCCTTTCTTGTAGAAAGATTTGTCCCGGAGTTCACACTCTAAAAGGAGCGTTCCCTTCTCCACATCCTTGCGCGTGATATGCCCGAAGATAGCTATGTTCTGAGGGCAGTCCTTCAGCGGAAAAGTAATAGCCAACGAATAACTGTCAGCCCCCGAAAAGTAGCGGTTTTCGGAAATAAATTCAAAGGTGGATTTCTCTTTAAGAGCCGCCACCATGCCGTTTATTAGAATTGTCATTGCCTGCGTGATTTAGGGGTTTTGTTCTTCATAAGTTGATCATACTCCTCTTGCGCCTTCATTATACCCTTGTCGCCGGTAACTGTGTTCACCGTTACAAAGGGTTCGTTAAGGCGTTCGCCAAGGCTCTTCATCGTTGAGCTGTACGAGGCTACGGCGGCAGCCGTGGCCGCAAGAGTACGCTCCAGCCGTCCGTCCTGTGAGGCTTGTGCAATAACGGTGGGTGCTGTTATTTGCCGGGACACATCCGAGGACGAAAGCACACCCATTTTATTGGTGCGCTGCGCGTAATCAAGTGTGTTCACCATTGCGCGTGCTTGCGGATTAGCAAGTAGCTGCTGCGAGGCAACCCACTCACCGGCATGGACTACGCCGACTTCCTTATATTTAGGACCGGCAGGAGTAAATCCACCCTCGGCATAGCCTTGCGATTCAGACGCTTGTTGTTGCTTCTTAATGGACGCAATCTGTATTGCTCCGGCAGCAACGGCCATAGCAGCTGCAATAGGCGCCATGATAAAGCCGACCATAGGAATTGCGGCAGCCGAAGAGTAAGCAGAAATGGCAGACATGGCAGTCTGCGCAACGGCTTGGATGACCTGCATAGCAAACATCTTTTTGTTTGCCTCGGCTTTAGCCTTGGCTATATCCTTTTGCTTTTGCTGCTCCAGTTGTACCTCTTGATACTTATTGCCCTCGGCGGCTGAAATCTGGGCGTCATACGAGGTTTGAATTTTGGCTGTCTCAATATCAAGTTCCGCCTGTATCATATCGGAAATACCGGAGAAGATGGATGACATACCGCTTAATATCGTATCGAGTGCACCTGTGAAAGCCTGCCCACCATCAGACTTGAGCCAATCTGCGATATCATCAATGGCCGCTCGATAGGATTTGCCCATCTCCTTTGCGTTCTTGACGTTGTATTTCCGACCGAGACGGTATTTCGCTTCTTGGAAAGCGCGCTCAATCTTGAGCCGATCCTTGGCATTATCACCGACCGCTTTGAGCATTTGCGCCTGTACAAGCTCCAGCGCGTGCAGGTCGCGCTCATAGCTTTCCGTGTCGGTGGTTTGATATGCCCTTGTGAAATACTCTTGGCGGAACTTCTTCTGTAGGCGTTTGTCCTCCTGCAAATGCTTCTGTTGATACCGTAGAGAAGTATCGTGATAGTTCTTTTCCGCTTTCAAACGCTCCTTTGAACCTTCCTCATACAATCCGGCAACCTTGCGCAGGTGTTCCAGCTCTGCAAGTTCAATCGCATTTTGGTACTGCCGTGCAGACAGTTCCCCATCCATATACCTCTGCTGAAGAACGGCCATGATACCCTTGTATGCCTGTTCTTCCTGTTGCGCCGTTCCCTCAATGGCATTGTTCTTTTGCTTCTTCAAAGCCTCATAGTATGCGGCTTCGATAGTGACTTGCTCATTGCCAGCAAGGTCGGTATGAGCAAGTTTCTTCTTGTTATACTCAACCTCGATTTCGAGCATACGCTTGGTGTAGGTTTCGTAATCGGCTTCCCCTTTTGCATAAGCAATGCGATTGAGGGCTTGCTCACGCTCTTTCCAATCATCTTCGGCTTGGAATTTGTTGGTTTTGCCATTCTTCTTGTCATCGCCAACCGGCAACGGCGCACCAGACTTTGGAGCGGGCGAAGGTGTAGGCGCGTCGATACTTATACCTGACGCCACATCTTCCAACTCTTGCCATTGCTTTTTGAGTTGGTGAATATGACGGTTATTAGCGCGAATTTGCTTTTGCAAATCCATCTCTGCTTTCTCTGACCGTTTTTTCTGCGCTTCATCTCCCTTGGCTGCGGACGCTCTTGCGTCGTCGATAATCCTATTAAATGCGGCATTCTGCTCCTCTAATTTCTTAATCTCATCTTCTAAAGGTATTTGCTGCGTGGCAATCTCCTCCAGTTTCTCTTGGTTCATCTTCATACGGATGGACTGCTTGAGAGAAACGAGGTAGTTATCAAGGGCCTCCTTGTTGTCATTGATCAACTTGCCCTCGTCGGTTAGAGACGCGTGATATTCCGGCACAATCTCCTGCAAGCGTTTAAGTGCCTCCCTGCGCTTTTCAAGTGAAAGGTTGCTATTATTTACAACCTTGGTAAGACTTGTAACGCTTGCAGCCTGTTTGGCATACTCCTCATCAATAGATTTGTTGTGTGCATTGATTTGCTCCTGCACTCGAAGTTGCCTTTTCTGCGCCTCCGTGAGTTTGTTCTGCTCTTTGCTTGTCTCCTTCTGACGCTTGATAAAAGCGGCAAGTGCCACACCTGCCCCGACAACGGCAGCGGCGAGCAATCCCCATGGATTAGTAAGCATTGTGGCATTAAGAAGTTTCATGGCAGCATTGGCACGGACTACGTTGCCGGTCATCCGGTTATATGCAACGGATGCCGCCAGAACCGCGACGCGGTGGACGTGCATTATTGCAGTTTTTGACGCAATCAATACTGCGTGCAACTTCTCCTTAATCAAGGCGAGATTGACAGCCAAGGTATAGGCAGCAACTGCTGCAGCGAGTGAAGTAATTGCTGCCTTATGTTCCTTGATAAACTGCACCAGTTTAAGCATTATACGCATAGTGGCAGATGTGGACGATATGAAATGCCCCATCACGGGCATCAGTTCTTGACCAAGGGAAATGGCCATCTCCTGAAAGCCTTTGCGTGCTTTATCCAAGCCTGCTTGCACCGTATTGTTTTGCACCTCAAATTCTTTAGAAACAGAGGTTGCATCTTCAAAGGCTTTCGCCGCTTCCTCCTGCTCCCAAACGAGCATGTCAATATTTCCGGCAAGTGCCGAAATGACCGCAGAAGCGCGAGCACCGTTCTCACCCATGTCAGCGAACACGGGTGCAAGAACGGACATATCGCCTAACTCGTTTAAGCGGTTGAGCAACATCAATAGACCCTCATTCGTAGAAGATTTGAGGGCGGCGTTAAACTTTTCAAGATCCATGCCTGTAGCATTGGCGATTTTATCGGTATTCTTGAAAAGGTTCATGATAAGTTTGGAGAGAGCGGTTGCTGACATTTCAACTTTCTGTCCTTGGGAATCAAGCACAGCGCCAAAGGCCATGACCTGCGGAACGGTCATACCTGCTTGAGCGCCAACGCCTGCAAGCCGTTGCCCGAATTGTGCCAGGTATGAAGCTCCTGCCGTGCAGTTCTGGGATAACTCGTTTATGACGGAACCAACAGCGAGGAGCGACCGTTCCGTGCCAAGCCGTGCTTCATCCCCAAATATGGACGTTAGCTTAGAAAGTTGCAATGTCGCACCATCTCCAAGCTCATCCAACGCCACATTGATTTGGTCAGCCGCTTTTACAAAGCCCAAAACGTCCTCCTCTGAAGTTTTTCCGAGACGGCCTGCTTCTTGGGCGAGGCGATTCAGCTCGTCGCGTGACGAACGTGTGTTGATCTTCTTAAAGGCTTCGTTAAGATGTTCGACTTCGTCTGCGGTCATGCCGGTGTACTTGCGAACAGATGCCATTTCCTGCTCCATATCGGCATACATCTGAACGGCTTTCTTGCCAGCCATGACGGTTCCGGTAATGGCTGCAATGCCGCCCATGGCGACAGTCTGCCATTCCTGCCACTTGCCATTAACGCGTTCAAGGAATGTTTGGGACTTGGCAAGTTCCGCATTGACCTTGGCAATCTCGTCCTTGACCGCTTTTATCTTTTGTGTATGTGCCTGCCATGCTGCAGATCCTCTCTCCATATAGTCAAGCTGCTTGTTCAAGGTTGCAAGGGTACGCTGCAAATCACGCGGCGAAGCATGGTCAAGCCGTTTAAGAACGGACTCCACCTGCATTGTGGCGGACTCCATTTCTTTGATTTGCCGTTTTACATCGGCGTACTCCTTGCGTAGCTTTTTAAGCGTCACCTTGTCGCCTGCAGCGGCTGCTTTGGCAATTTCCTCAGTCAGGTTAAGTGCAGCCTTTTTAAGGTTGGCAAGCGTCTCTTGTGCTTGTTGTCCGTTGATTTGAAGATTGACGGACGCATTTGTTGAATAATCAGACATACGTTGTAATTTTTCTGCAAAAATACGTTGTTTCCCGGCTACGCGAAAAGACACACCGCAAAACTGGTGGAAATGCTTGTTTTTACACGAGCGGAGCGGCATTTTTACGGTGCGATTTACTCCAAAAATTTCAATTTGTCTTGTCTAAAAATTTTTGGAATTGCGTAATACGTTGAAAATAAGGGGATTATAAGGGGACGAAATGAAATTTTCGTCCCCTTATCTGTCGAAGCACCCCCCAACCGCCCTGCTTTGTCCGCTTGTCGCGCTCACTTTGAAAAAGCGGAATATGCAAGTCGGGGTGCGCTCAAGTCTGCTCGGAAACCGAAACCTAACCTGCGGACATCGAAAGTCTCTCACGGCTCAAAGGTTGATAGTCTCCCTCTATGTAGATAGTCCGAAAGTCCCTCTTTGGTCTATATGGCGAAAGTCTCCTTCGCACCAAATAAGCCAAAAGTCTGCCACCTAATCGGGCAAGGCTGATAGTCCCTTACCGCTCTGCATACATCGGAGGTCTATCATTGCGCCCATACCTCAAAGGTCGCCAATTGAGCGCGTGCGCCTTGCAAGTCTCTTACCTAATCGGGCAAGGCTGATAGTCCCTTACCACTCTGCGTACATCGGAGGTCTATCATTGCGCCCATACCTCAAAGGTCACCTATTGAGCGCGTGCGCCTTGCAAGTCTCTTACCTAATCGGGAGAGGTCGAAAGTCTCTTAATACACCGCGCGCACATCGAAAGTCCTTTAGTAGCCGCGTGCCTTTAAGGTCTCCCACCTAAACAACGAACCGCCCACCTGCGGCAAAGCCGAGAGGGGCGGTAGTGAGCCTAATGCACGTGTTTAAGTGCTATGCACCTATGCACATGCGTAGGCGAGCCTTGGGGAAAGTTCGCTCAAATGATATGCTTTTTGTGCAGCCATAAGTAGCCGAAAATAGCACCAATTATGAGGAGCGTAATCCCCAATCCCAACACAATGAACACCCAAGTTAAATTGGGAAGTTCAGCTCCACCAATGACCTCTTTAGAGTCATTAGTGGATGTGTGGGACTGTGAATTGCTCCGTGTGCTATCGGTCACGTTGGTCTGCGAAAAGCATTTTGAGCCTTGCTTTTCCTCTTTGTTGATACGCGGCGAATGTATGGTAATTCGCGCTTTGGGCGCAGGTTTAGCCGTCGCCGGTTGAACCTGTGCCCTCTGCTCCGGTGCAAGCGAGTCAGCCTGCGCCGGTGCAGAAACAGGAGAATCACCATACAGCTCTATGCAAATACTATCCGCAGACGCGGAGAGATTTGATATAAGGCTATCCAAACGATTCGTGGTAGCCTGCTCATGGTGCGTGGACTGGGAATTTTGCTGCTCCGTGACATCAGATGTGAGGTTACGGGTAGTGTGGCATGCGCACAGCAGCATAGCACCCATGAACATCAATAAGCGGAAGGATCTGCAGATAGTTTTCATAGCGAAGCGTATTCGTTCGTTGCATCAAAGCATGGGCATGCCTTTTGCGCGAAATCTCTGTGTCCGTGAATTGTGGCGTTGGGGAACTGCTCTTTGAGCCTTTTAAGCAGAACAAGCAAAGCCTGTTTCTGCGCCTCGTTTCGAGTATCGGCAGGCTTGCCGTCGGCAGCCACGCCGCCTGCGTAGCACACTCCAATGCTGTTGGCATTGTGTCCTGTACAATGGGCGCCAACTTCCTCGATTGGCCGCCCTTCCTGAATTTCTCCGGCGAGGGTAATGAGGAAATGATAACCGATTGTCTTCCAACCAAGTTGGCGATGCCAACGAGTGATGTCCGCTACAGTAACGACTTGATCCGGGAATGTAGCGGAGCAATGTACAATAATTTCATTGATCGTTCTCATCTTTTGAGTGGGTTTTGAATTTGTAATTATAATCTATTCCTAAAACTGCGCCGGCAAATGTGAGAATTTCACCAAATGCGGCGAGGACTGAAGGGTGTATTTCGCCTGTGGGCGGTACGGCGAAAGCGACAATAATGAGGACACATCCGAAGATGGCCATTGAGACAGCTACGATGAGTTGGAGCGTGAGACGCTTTTCATCTTTGGATTTTGAAGATTTATTCATATCAAGAAGATTTTAGATAGGCGTGGATGTTTATGCGCGAGTTTTCGGAAACAATGGACTCATTGCTTCCTGAGGCGTAGGCTGTGAGGTGCAACGATTCTCCTGCACGCATGTAGCAGGAATAATTTATAGGGACATTAAAAATTTGCGTTGTGCCGGTGAAGTGCGTAGCCATTACGCAATCGGCATAGCGTTCCCCATCGGAATCAAACTTGAACCAGCGCAGGACGCGGTCGGAGGTGTAAGAACCTGCAGGCTGAAGGTTTACCTGCCCTGTGATTTGCACGATGCAATCCCTTTTGGCTTTGATGATAGGATTGCCCACTTCCGTGCTGATTTGCAGCAAGGCGCGTAGTGTGTCGTAATCAACCCCTGCCGGGCTGATTACAAGTTCCGTTTCGGTAGCACCAGGCACACGAGCACCTTGGAGCGAAGCGAAGCAAAATTCTCCGTCGCGCGCGGCTGTTTGGGCTGCCTCTACGTTGCCAATTTCATCGACCATCTGCTGAAGGACATTGCCGAGGATTTCCGGCGTGATGGAATTAGCCTCTGTCTGGGAGCGTAAATTAGTGATTAACGCTGTAAGTGTTTGCTGTGACATAATCTATATTTTTTCGGTTTGATATGCAAAGGTACTGCGCATTGAGCGGTGGCGAAAAGACACTACATGTGTTGGCGCATGGACGCAAAGGCATCGGCTATGATACCTTGGAACTCCATACCAAGGTTGTCCGCGAAAAACTCCTTGATATTCATTACCGAGGCAAAGTATTTCTTTGAAAACCACGGGCGGCGTTGGCGAACTTTCTTGCGCCCTATGTCGCCCGAATTGCCCCGGGGAGTTTCGCAGCCGACACCATAGTCCTGCCAAAGGCCATACTCCAAAAACTCCTGTGAGAGCTGCACCTCATAGAACCTGCTATCATGCCGGGTGGAAAGCGATATGGGAGAGTTCAAGAGGGCATCGGTATCGCGCACATCGAGAAGTGTGATGCGCTCTTTCCAAATATCAATCATAGTGCGATTGAAGGCGAGAACGTATTTTTCACGAGCCTCTTGCGCCTGTTGTTCGGTAACATTCTCCATGGACTATAGGAATTGGGGTGTAAACTGCTCCGAGAATACTCCGGCGGTGATATAGGAGAGGTTTATATATGACCGCTTGTCGGCATATTTCCAAGTAAAACGAAAAGCATTGACCGCTCCGGGGGCATCATCGATTTCGTAATCATAATCGACAATGAGGATTTGGGGAAGATCTTCTACCGCTGTTCCGGCGATGTCCCTGATGCGGATTTCCGGCGAGGTTACCAATTGCTCAAACCAGCGCGCATGAGAGAGCAGGAGCGAAGCGGTCTGCACCTCGAATGTGCGCGTGTGTTGAATATCATAAGGGATAAATGTATCGCCACAAAGGGCCATAGATGAATCTGATTCGACCTTGGACTTTTGGCTTGCCGGGATAATAGCCAATTCCCAAGCATAGAATGCATTGCGGAAGTAGAATTGGCGTTGAGAGTGCCGACGATCCACAAAGAATGTGGTTCGGCGGTCGCCAATAGAAACAGAGAACGAGACAACAGAAAATTTCCCATGTGAGCTGCCAACCAGACTGATGACAGTAGAAAGTGAGATATTAAAACTCATTACTCCCCATCCGGATGAACGCGCCCTTGTGTATGCCGTGACTGTTTGAGTTTGCCCGTTCTCTAACAAGATAATAATACGATATGTGTACGTAACTGTACGATAGAAGCCGGGGGTGTTAAATTCCTCTCGGAAGGGCAGATAGTAATAGAGAGGCACTTTAGCGTCGGGCGTGATGAAGCGTTGATAGACGGATGTGAGGAAATGACGCTCCACCATTTCGGAAGCAGAAAGTCCTTGCGGAATTGATTTGCAGAACACGATAGTCATATCGTGGCGGAGAGATTCTGTTGGAGACTCGACGAAGAAGCAGAAGTCCGCTGCGCAAATCTGCTGAACTTGCAAATAGTTCTCCAAAATGGTGTGGATGTCGAGAATGGACACGACACCGTTCACAGCATAATAACGCGAGGAAAAGATAACAGAAAAACCATCGAACCTGTCATGGCTCAGGCGACCGATTGCAAAATCAACGTAAGTTGATGTGGTGGAGATGTTCACATCCGGAATTTCGGAAGTGAAATATGCGCTGTCTAACTGGGTTGTAAAAGATAAAGCCATACCTTTGCTAATTTTTGTGCAAAGATATGGCTAAATGTGCGGTGGCGAAAAGACACAAAAACGCCCCGTCGTAATTGACGAGGCGCAGTAATCAGGAGGGCATTGGGTTTGACATTTCCAGCTCGTTGAGCAGTTGTCTCAACTCCTGCTCTGTAGCTGCACAATAACGTGCGATAATGTCGCAACGGTTCTGAACTCGCAAAGCGTCACGCTTGGCTTTCTCCAAAGTGGCGAGCAACTCGCGCACTGTCGTTTGGGCATCCTTTACTCTGCTTCGAGGAGTACCCCAAGAAAAAATTTTTTCATGTTTAAAATGTTTATATAAAGAAACAGACACCAACCATTGTGGTGGTGCCTGTTTACTTGTTACGTTGCTCTTTGGGATAGCCAATTGAGCAAATATAGTTCTATTTAACTCTCACGCCGGTAGCGTTATATACCTTGCCATCAGGGCGGATGATGTAGAGCATACCCTCGTGCAGGATCTTCACGGCAGACGGAGCGTCGGGACGGGTGAAGATTTCCTCGATACCGGTTCCGCCGCCCGGGAAGCGTTCTTCGGTGCTGAACTGTGCGGTGTAGTCCGCGTCAGCGGTGGCGGCGGCTATCTCCGGCTCCCAGCCCTTGAAGGCGTAGGTGTAGTCCTCGTCCTCTGCGCGGACGGGTGTCTCGCCGCTATAGACCGGCGTGCTGTTATACTCCCATTCGGAGCTCTGCAGCACCGTGCCGTCCCAGTTGAGGAAACGGACGGTGTAGGTACGCGGGCTCTCCGCAAAGACGGCATCGAAGGTTACATCCCCGATGATGGTCTCCACTTCCGGTGTCCAGTGGTCAAAGGTATATACAACGGCGTCTGTCGGTTCCTTGACAGGAGTGCCGTGCGGATAGTAGATGCTGCTTGCGTTAAAGCCGTGAACGACCTGTATGGTATAGGTCACAACCCCTTCCACGCGATAAGTGACGGTATAAACCGCCTCGGTAAAGACAGCCTCCACGGTCATGTCCGCCGTGACATGCGTCAGGTCCACATCATCGCCGGTAACATAGTCTCTCCATTTGACGAAGGTATAGCCATCCCGTGTGGCTGTTACGCCTTGTGCCGCCTCGCCTTCTGCCACTTGCTCCGTGCCTAACTCTGTGCCGTCCCAGTTAAGGTAGGTGACGGTATAGGTCTTGGTTTCGCCGGTGGCTACAATTTCGACATAATATCCCCAATTCCCGTTTGCGTTGACTATAGCTTTTTTAGAAGTATCGTAATATCCGCCTTGGGGAGTTTTGATATAGCAATCAGTCAAAGTAAACGTATCGAATCCAAAAATCCCTTGGTTAGTAGTAAGAGAAGAATTAGTGACATGCATCTCTCCATCATCTGCGAGAATAATGCCTTCAACTGTTAGCGTAGAATTAACAACATTCAAATTTGCGGTACTCATATCACTAAAATAAACACCTCCATTGAAAGACAGACGAGCATCCACAATATTCAAGTTCAAGTCGCTGTCAACATAAATAGCATCAACACCGTCGGCTTCGCTCTCCGGAACTCTGGTTGCTAAAACAGTTAGCAGTGCAGAGCCGGTAATGGTCGTGGAGGACTTTAAATAGATAGTTTTATCATATGCAGTCAGAGTAGCAGCCGATGCAACATTGATAGTCAATTTGTTGATCTCACTTTCAACACACGGAGTATTATTATCCGGCGCTGTGATATTACCGCTGATGGTAAGTGTTTTTGCAGATGCGTCATAACTTGCTGCACCGTCACCCAAGATGTCTGAGACATTAAGAGAAGTGACTTGAGTACCATTGATATACAGCTCATACACTTGGGGAGGATCAAACTCTGCCACTTGCGTGAATACGCTGAAGGTAGCATCGGCAGCGTAGGCAGCAGTACAACCAATTGGCACATGCAGCGTACAGACATGACTTCCGTAATGAATCTTGCTGAAAGCCATATTTCCGGGGTTGTAACTGGCAGGGTTTGTGGAATGCAGATACAAGTGCTGCAAATTGTCGCAGTAATAGAACGCTTTCTCGCCTATGCTGGTTACGCTTGCAGGAATCGTGAAAGAGGTCAGTCCTGTGCAGTCGTTAAACGCCCAGCCTCCGATGGATGTAATGCCTGTCAGAGGGAGGGTCACGCTCGTTACTTGGTTTGCACCCTTGAACGCATCATCGCCGATTGCGGTTACGCGGTAGATCGTAGCATTGTAGGTAACTGTTTCCGGAATAGTGATAGCTCCAGTGTACTTACCGGTTGTGGGGGCTACCACTTGCACGGTGTTGGCGGAAGTGATGCTGTAGTACAGCCCATCAACACTAAAATCCGCCGCCATGGCGCTAACACTCATCAGCACCGAGGCAATAAAAAGGAATAGTTTTCTCATATTGTTTTATAGTTTAATTACTCTCATTGGATATTCTGAATTTGTACGACCTCGCCAGTTTATTCCATCACATCTACGGACGATTTTGTCGCTGTATTCCAAATAATTTCGATAGAAATATAATTCATCTAATCCTTTATTCAGGAAATCATCTTTCATCTCTCCATAGAATTTGTTTTCGTGGATATGAATGATTTTAACAGCAGGCAAATCCAAAAGTTCATTGATGCTACCTTCTAAGCGGTTATGATCGAGATACAACTCTTGAAGACTCCTCAATGATTTTCCAAATCCAATCGGTAATGCTCCACTTAACTGATTGGCTTCTAATTTGAGAATACGCAATTTTTTAAGGTTGCAAATGCTATTAGGAATCTCACCCATAAGGAAATTAAAGCAGAAACTTAATTCTTCCATATACTCTAAATCTCCTAAATTATCAGGTATTTGTGCTTTGATTTCTTTGGCATAAAATGGGGTTATAAACATGCGTCCCATATCCAAGAACTTTATACGCCAGCTAATTATTGTAACACCCGCTTGCGCACCTTGTATTACTTGAGGACATGTAATTACACCTATTCTATTCTTCAAGGCAGTAGCAGGTTTTAACGTCCAACCGGTTTTTCGATACCAAGAACTTCCTTGTTCTCCATTGCCATCAACAAACAGTTTATCTAAAAATTTGCGTTCATTGATTATTGCTTGGATCTGTGTATTGATAATATCCCAATCTCGCTCATTGCATCCAAGTGCCAATATGTTTGTTCGTACATCCTCCCATGATGCTGTATGCTCTAAATAAGATTCTGAGATAGCATCTGTCAAATCAACTAAAATGGTTGTGTTTGCCGGAATGGGTTCTGTTAGTAGCGGTGTCATCGAATCATAACCATTTCGATTTACATTGTTTGACACCGCGCTTGAAGCTCTGTCATATCTCCACTTTTGGAGATTTCTTACGTAATTTTCTACCTTGTTTCCCACTGCACCATCTATAGCAGTGTGTCCTGCAATAAGTGTTCTTTTCATTTCTTTATATTTTTGAGTTTTCGATTTTCTATATAACGCGCAAGCGGCACCTGACATAATGTCAGACACCGCTTGTAATCATTACTGTGCTGCTAATGGCGTGGTGCTCACGACATGCTTGCCGATGCGGAGCGTGCGAATACCCCCCCCCATGTCAGAGAGGTAACAGTTCGCTGATTATATTTGAACAAATTTAGCATATCCCTATTGATTATTGTCTATTATCTCCCAGTGACCACCTCGGTTTGAGCCGACACGGCGGATGATACCATCACGCTGAAGATTGTTGGTGAGAGCAATCAGATTCTTCTTTGCTATACCTATAGTCTCAGCCATCTGCGCGGTTGTTACTTTAGGATTCCTCTCAATCATCTCTACAATCATGAGTGCATAGCCATTCAATACTATAGTTACCTGTTTGGTAACTTTGCCATTAGATGTTTTAGTAATGGTTTTGGTTACGTTTTTGGTTACGTTACCGATAGAGGTGTAATCGTCTGTATTTGTATTGTTTATATGCTTTTTGGTTACGTTATCGGTTACGCTTTTGGTTACATTACCTGTTTGCTCGGTAATGTTACCGTATATGTTTAAATCTCTGTGTATGGTAACGAGAGTTCCACTCATGAAGTTCTCAAAACCCGGTTCAGGCAATCCCGCCTCCTTGAACGACTGACACACCTTAGTAACACCACGTCCCCAAGACTCAATGAAACCGGCACGATAGAAGATATTAGCGATAAGCGGATTACGACGCACAGACATGTGCTCCTTACTCATCCGTTCCACACTAAAACCTTCCGGTAGATTGCCGTCGTTCCAAAACCAAATACGGTCATTGTAAATCTTCATCTGAATATCCTGCCCGAGATAATCACGGTGGATAATAGCGTTATACACCAACTCACGCAAGGCATCCTCCGGCATCTCCAACGGTTCGACGCGGTGCATTCCTTCATAGTGGATAGGACGGATAAGGTAGTCCTGACGCAGTTTCCACATCACTTCATCCGCCATTTGCAAAATGTTGCCTTCGATATTATCCTGATGCACCAAGTCCGTTTCATCCTTCACGAAACGACCTATGCGGAAACGCGCATTGATAAAACGGCGTTGAGGATTCTTGCCAAACAGCAGGATAGCAGCATTCTTGAGATGCCCGTCTTCAGTCATCAAGTTAAGATTTTTCAGGACAACCTCAACAGGGTCATTCATTGCCTCTTTAGGCATTCTGTCTATGGGAATAGCATGACGGAGGAAATAGTCAATAGCTTTAGGGTCTATATCATCCAGTTTCGCACCCTCACACTCCATATCGTCCCAAGTGCGTCCCATCTTCTTGAGAATGAGCGTTTGCAGACCGGAGCCTTTGACCTCTTGCAATGTTGAACCACTACGATAATAGAACTTACCCCGATAAGCAATCGGTTGTTCGGTTGCCTCCACATATATGGAGATATACTCTTTTCCATCCTCTGTGTGCAAGTCCACCTGGGCTAAAACGCCGGTAGTCTGGTTGATCTGATTGGGAAGGTCAGCCAACAACTTAGTTGCATTGTTTATACCACATACCTGCCCATCGTCATCAATGCCAATATACAATGTGCCACCTTGCGCATTGGCAAAGCCGCTAATGTATTGAAGGTATTCATCCTTCCATATACGTTTGAACTCGGTATGTTGATCCTCTTTCATTGCAACTGATTGACTATGACTTGAAAAAATCGCACAAAAGTACAAAAAAAGAATGACATACGCAAATTTTTAGCCCATAAAAGTAAAAAGTGTAAACTTTTTCCTTTGAAAATGACAAAATCAGTAGATTTTGGGAATAAAAAGAGTATTTCCTGCTAGGAGACTCCGGAAACAGAGAATGTGGAAATGACGGTCTGGGGGAACTTCTCACAGCCGATAAAGAGGGTGTCGAAAGCGTCCGTGCCGTCGGTGCGGTGTTGGAGCAAATCTTCCTCCGTCTCTGCCAGTTTCTCGCCTCCCTTGTCCTTGTGGAAGCCGTTCCGACCGCGTGTCACTCCAGCCGTCTGGAGGGCCAGAATAAGGTCGTCGTTATTCTGCCGGTTGAAGAACGGCATAAGGCGTTGCTTTCCTGCGAAAGCTTGGTTGATGAGAAGGTATTTCTCGTCGTGGCGCATAGGGTTGCCGAGATAAACGGACTCCACGCGCCAGCCGTGGCGCTCGAACTCGTGGCAAACCACCCAATGGAAATCCTGCGTGTTCACGGCGTAGTTTGAGCCAAGCGCGGTGGTATCGTAATAATAAACGACCGTTTTGTTACGATGAGCATGATAGTAGGTGCAAAAATCGTGGACGAGTGCCGGGATTTTCCGCTCAAACTTTGTGTAAAAGGATTTGATAACATTGAGGCGTTTGCCGTTGGGCTGCCCTGCAACGATCCAGTTGATA
The DNA here is from genome assembly GCA_937910305.1 of uncultured Bacteroidales bacterium. Classification (GTDB taxonomy): domain Bacteria; phylum Bacteroidota; class Bacteroidia; order Bacteroidales; family Paludibacteraceae; genus Colicola. The sequence goes on from CALEPS010000167.1 coordinate 54,600, forward strand.
TTGGCGTTGTAGTCCATACCGATGCAGATAGGCGCATCCGGATTAACATCCTTGTCGGCGCGGCAATCGAGGGCTGAAGGGTCGCACTCCCAGCCGAGCGAATCAAGGTACTCGAAATTGGAAGCGTTGTACTTGTGTCCTTCACGCATAGAGGAGTAGAAGCCATCTTTAGAGATGCCCAACTGCATGCAGAGAATAGAAGTTTGGAAGGTTTTGGGCGTGAGGTCGCGCTTCATCTGCTTAATGTAGTTCTCGCCGAGAAGCTGCAAGTTTTCTATACTGGAGTATTCCTTGTAATAGACTGCGACAGAGCGCATCTGATTGAGGGCTTTATCAAGTGTGCGTATCTCCTTGCGCAGGTACTGTGGGGGTGTAATGCCCCGACGGTGGCACTCGCGCACTTTCTCTTTGAGGCGCCAAATCTCATAAACGGTGGCTTCAATCGTCTGGATAAGTTCCTTATCCATTTTCTCCTTGTAGTGTAGAAACCACGAACCTGCCTTTGTCTGCGGCATATCTGACAAGATCATGACGGAGTGATTAAAGGAGTGCTTGCCAAAGTAGGACTTTATGCCACCATTGGCAGGGAGTGTTTCATCCTTCAATTTCTCGTAATCAATGAACTTGGCTTCGTCGATCAGCAGCCAAGAGAGAGTAAGGGAGTTAGAAGAACCGGGACGGTCCTGCGAGATAATGACCGCACGGCTGCCGTTGTAGAAGGACAGTACATGTTCGTACTCGGCAGGTTCAATGATTGCAGAGCCGAAGGATTTGGGCGGCTTGCGACCAATAACATAGTGTATGCCGTTTTCAAAGCCCCACCTTTTGAGTGCGGCGAGAATGCCGGGAATGGTGTTCGTTAAGCCGTGCTTGAAAGTAGGCACGACAATGCCACCGGTACTGCCAGGCATTCGTTGCATATTACGCAAAACGAATGGCGAGGCGATGCTGTCCGTTTTACCTGTACGACGGCCGGCCACAATAACGGTGGTGTTCGCTCCGATGAGCTGCGTTAAACGCTGTGGGGTGTTGAAATAGATTTTGGGCATACTTGCGGCGATTGTTTAAGGGACGGTAGGAGTAAGCGGCGGTTCGGTGTCCTCCGGCATGGGGAACAATTCGGACTCTTCCAAATCGGCTTCCTCGAAGCTGACATCCTCGATGTCCATGGACTCACGACGGTATTTCTCCTGCATCTTGCGGATTTTCTCCTTGAGGTTGGGAATAGGCTCGATACCGAGGACGCGAGGATCATCTGTAGCCGTGAACGGCTGAACGACGATTTTATCATAAGGGATAGCCTGCTCGTCCTCCAAATCGACGCGATTAAATTTCGCGTATGAGGAGGCGGCTTTCTCCATGGTTTTCGTGTCCTTTCGAGCCTTTGCCATCTGATACGTTTCGAGTATCATTTCATTGTAGCGGTAACGGTGAAAATCGCGGCTTGCAGAGGCAAGGAGAGGCAGAAGGGTTTTGATAACCGAAAGATCGGAATAGGCTTGCGCGCGGCTCAGGCTGTAGCGAGACGCGGCCATGTCAATAAACTGCCTGTCCTTGCTATCCGGATTGGAGAGATACCAAGTGTACATATCGCGCAAGCGGACGAGCCGCTGCGCCTGTTCGGGATTGTATTTCTGCAGAAGCTCGTCCTCTGCAGTAAACATGTCCCGGCGACAAAGTTCTATGATGGGTTGGCGTGGCATAAAGTCATTTACGATTTGGGCATTTACCATTTACGATTTACTCGTCATCCTCCATGTCCATGAGGTTGTTCCGGGCGTTTTGGAGAGCGAGCGGAGAGCCAACTTTCGCGAGCGTCATTTCCTGGGCATGGAGCTGCACCTTTGACATCGCCTTGCCCTTATGGTAAGCGAGGTATGCAGGAGAGTCCTCGATGTGGATATCCGAACGCAGTTCCTCGGCGCGCAACTGGAGAATAACGGCAATGTCCGTGATGGTCATGTAGATAGAAGCGTAATACTCTATCTGTTGTAGTTGTTCGGGGCTGTAGGTCATGGCTGTGGGGTGTTTGGAGTTGTTTGTCCGGGCGTGATCCATTCCTCCGGATTCAAGCGGAGGTCGGTAAACAAATCGACGCCAATCTGGAAGCGTGCGCAAGCACAACCGCTGGCGAAATACTCCGGGATTTCGGTAAAACGTATGCGCGTATCGAGGTACAACTGACGCTCTTGGAGCTTCGTTTCCTCAAGGATAAGTTTCGACATGAATTGTCGGAACAGTTCGCGCATAGTTTCCATGCGGTTGGCGCGCAGATTGGGCTTGTCGATAGGATAACGCATAGCAAAGAAAACGGACTTAACGCGGCGCGTACGCGGCGAGTTGTTAAGTTCTATGAAGCCTTCGGAAATGTCATCGACACAGACGAAAGCGGTTTGCGACTGCGAGCGTTCGAGCAACTGCTGAAAGTCAGCTGCTCCAGAGACGGTGCAAAAGCAGAATTTTTGTGCTTGTGCAAGGCGATTTGTTTGAGTAAGGGAGCGGAAAAACTCCGTGGCATCCCAGTTGGTAGCGGTGTTCATAAAATCTTTGATTCTCTGGAAACGGGCTTCGGCGAACTGCGAAAGCGTGCTTTCGTTCGCCTTGCTGCCGTTTTCATGATTGGTGCATTTGGCGTTTGAGTTCTTCCGCGTCGGCTGCCTGTGCGTCGAGTTCAGTAAGGGCGCGCCACACATCCATTTTGAGGACGGTTTCTTCTTTGGTAATGTCGCCCTTTGTGAGTGCGCGGATTTGGGTATCGACCAACTCCTGCAAGTGCTTGCCGAGGTCGGTTTCCTGATTGAGGGGCGCAGTATGGAAGAAATGGGTAAAACGGCGCGCAAGGTGTTCCTTTGCAGAACCGAACCAATAGAAGATAGAGATATATTCCTCCGGGGAGAGGCGGAATTTCTTATCCGGCTCTGCACCATAGAGAATGGCGGCAATATCGTACAGGTGGGAATTGTCACCCGTAACGAGAAAACCGGTGTAGAAGTTATCACATGAAATGTAATCCTCGAAAGATAGCCCTTGCAAATCTGCAGCACAAGCGGAGTGGCCGCAGATTTGAGGAAGGCGCACGGGGTACGTGGGGAGATGGTCGAGCCACGAGAGGAAGGGCAAGACTTCGGCTATCTGGAGAGCGGTAAGGTGCAACGGCTTTCCTTCGTGGCGAACGAAAAAGCCGTCACCTTCCGGAGAGATAACTTCGATGTGCGCCCACCGGAAAAGCACATAGGTTTTGATTTCATCTGCTGTGAACTTGTCAAGTGAAAGCAGATAGAACACGTAGCGCAGCTGCGCCGGTGTCAATTCCTGCCAGCAGGTAGGTAGTGTCAGATTGAGTGTTTGCATAATATGAAGTTTAGAACCAATAACCATGACTTTCTTTCGTGTTCTGGAACGACGGCCGGCAGAAAAGTTGTGCTGTAGGTGACGATTGCCACTCGGGAAAATCGTCGGGATTTGACCGTATGTCGTTCACAAGACTTGTGAGCAAGACATAATTAAGCGGCTTTCCTGCCAAAAGTTCAATCTCTATGTTTTTGAGATTAACGACGATAGGCAGTTCCGAGGCAGTTAAGGACTGCTGAAGAACGTGCTGCCGAAAGCGCGCGTAAAGTGCTTCGGAGATGTACTTGGTAGCAAGTTCGTACTCGATAGAGAGAACCTGCTGCCGAAGCGTGCGGTAGTGTTCCCAAAGATCGCTCGTATGACCGGCAAGCCGTGACAACTCCAATGAGGGGAACAGCGTAGCCGAGAAATAGTGTCCTTGTGGTGTCTCACACCAAGAGGCGTTTTGGGACAGTTGGGACAGCAATTCATCTATGAGGTTGTAGCGGAGGAGTAGCAAGGACTCGGAGAGGCGTGCCACTCGCTCCGTAGATGCGGGGGCTATATTGCCGTTACTAACTATGCCAAAGCCGGTGGAAGTTAGCACAAGGTCGAGCGACGGAAGGGCAACACGAAAGGCATGTGCAACTATTGTTTGGCAGAGAAGGGCGCGCGTGGCGGCGTTGCCTTCAGTACCGGCACAAGTAGAAATGAAATCTCTACCTGTGATGTTTTCTGCCAGCCATTGTTCGGCATTATTCAAATGGAATTGTAGCTTATCGAAGAGCGAAATCTCGCCCTCGCAAGTTGCAAGGACATTAGGCAGGTACTGCCGTAATTGTTCATCGTTATTTATCAGCATCATTGTTATTGGTGGTTACTTGTTTTGCATCTTTGTGCTCATCGAGCGTGGTTAGCATAACAAATGGGCAGTCAGGAACTACGCCAGCCCATTTGTTGAATCGAATAATTATCCTATGGGGCAGGAATAACAAATCGTGATAGGGCTTTTGGAGGGCCTGGGCGATAGTGTACAGCTCCCGTTTGTCAGAACCGGAGTTGTTCGATTGGGACTTGCCCGGTACAGATCCAACGAGGTTGGAATGGACGCGCAAGGTAAAGCACTCCATATTGACGGCTTCCTGATGGTCGCTTTCCCAATCGCCGCCCTCCTTGCTGTTGTCTATACGATTTATAACGACATCGTGCTGTTCCTTGCCGTCGGGAGAAATATAGAAGGTAGAGAACCACACTTTTCCGGCGTTCTGCGCTCCGGTAAGAAACTCGATGATGCGCTGCTTCTCCACGTTCACGCGAGCCTGCATCTTGATTGGGTCGGTAATGCCCTCGGCTTTGAAAATGCCATCCCAATACTTATTCGCCACCTCGATATGGTACTTAATCGGGGCGGAGTTTTCAAGTTTCGCCTTTTTGGCGGTGGCTATGAGTTGCTTGATATCATACCACTTGGACTTGAAAATCGAAGCGTAGTGCGGTATTGGGTAATATGTGCTGTCGGGTGTCGGGACTTTCGTAAGGATAGCGAACTTGCAACCGCCTTTGCCCCCGGCAATGCGTATGCGCAAATCGTTCCATGGGGACGCAGGGTTAAGCAGAGGAATGTGCTCCACTTCGTCTGCTTGAACCGGTTTGCGCCAGTTCGCGTAAAGCACTTCCTTGATGACGCCGTCCTTATCTGCCTTTGTAAAACGGCAATAAGCAACCTCTTTGCGTAGGACGGTGACAACTTTGGTGCGCTGCTCATTTAGTAAAATGACAGTTATGCACCAGCCGAAGTGCTTGAAATCCTGACACACACCGAGAAAATAGGATGCGAGGTTATTATCCAAGCAGAAATCCTCTACCTCCTCTTTAACGGCAGCAGTACAAGCTTCGGTGTTGTACTGGAGGCCTGCGCCATAGCAGATTTCGGCGTTAAAGAGTTGGCAGGTGGAAAGGGTTTCGTCATCCTCAATTTTCTTGAGCACGTTATAGGGCATTTCGTCGTCCCCTCCCCAGGGGATATAGGACGTGTTCTTGTCAAGGACGCGCTCGGAAATATCGGTGTCATCCTTGAACACCTGCGAACTGTCGGAGTGAAAGATGGCGCGAGCCTGTAGCTCCGGGACGATGGCAATAGAATCAAAAGAAAAATCCATATCTTGCAGTTTTTATGCTGCAAAGATACGGACTTTTATACGTGCGCGAAAAGACGCGGCTAATCAAGAGTGTTTGGTTTGAGAAGGAAATCTTCCATGCTCACAATCTCAACCCCTTCGTCATCAATCCAACCGCGTTGGAAATCATTACCAAGGATAATAATCTTGCGGAAATGATCCGGGATATTCACCAGCGGACGTTGTTCTTTCTCCGTCTTTTCCCTGTCTTGAAGTACAAATGCAGATTGGATATACATTCTCTGAGGCGGATTATTCACCACAAAGTCCACCTCCAGATTCTTCCGTAATCGCTTGCCTTCAGGAGTCGTTTCCCAGACCTCTACCTGACCTACATCTACGCTATACCCGCGCATACACAACTCGTTATAGATAACGTTCTCCATGATATGCGTATCTTCCTGCTGGCGGAAGTTAATCAGCATATTGCGGATTCCCAAGTCTTCAAAATAGTACTTTGATGCAGAACCGATATATTTGCGTCCTTTGACATCGTACCGCTGCGCTTCGCTGATGATAAAAGCATCTTGCAAGTACTCTAAATAGTTCTCTATAGTTGCCGGTGCAATGGCCAGTTTCTCTCCCGACATAAAGGTGTTGACGATATTGTACGGGTTGGTACACGAACCAATGCAGGAAGCCAACACTTGAATCAATTTGCGCATTCCCTCCGGATTGCGTAGGTGATTACGCTCAATCACATCTTTCAGATAGGTTGTCTCAAACACGGATTGCAAATACTGTTTTTTCTCATCCTCCGTAGCCAAAAGTGCTACATGAGGCAGACCTCCATATCGGTAATAGTCATATAGCGCTTTCCTATAGTCGCCGCCAACACCCTCGAAGTACTCCGCGAAACTTAGCGGATGAACACGTATCTCCCATCCGCGACCGCGAAACTCGGTGACTACATCTTTGCTCAGGAACTTGCTGTTACTGCCCGATACGTACGTCTCAACATTTTGCTTGTGTGTCATGCTAAGCAACACACTCACAAAGTCATCGACCAACTGAACTTCATCCAATATAACATAGTTCTTCTTCCCGTCTTTGACAATATGGTTGTTGATATAATCCAACAATCTGTCCGGATTGAGAAGTTTCTTATTCTCCCGATCATCCAATGCCAAACCGATGATATGGTCCTCCTGTACTCCTTGCGAAAGAAGGTAGTTCCGAAAGATATTAAAAAGCAGATAAGACTTTCCGCATCGGCGAATGCCGGTGACAATCTTAATCATTCCGTTACCATCTGCACGAACCAGTTTTTGAAGGTACAATTTGCGTGAAAATTCCATATTTACGTTAAATTTTTGTGATTTGCAACTAAAATTTGACGCAAAAGTACTGCTTTTTTCTGATATATGCAAATTTTCTTTCAATTAAAATGCTGTTTTATTTCATTTTTTTGTGATTTTGCACATCATTTTTACATAAAATGACGTAAAAAGTTACAAAAACACCTCCATACCATTGATTTGGAAGATGCAGACATCACGCACCTTGCGAATTTGGTTTGAATTGAGCAGTTTGATGGTGCGTGTGCCCTCATAATAATCATAGTGGAGGGATATGCAGTTGTCATAGTGCAAAAGCTCTCCAGCGGTTTTTCCGGTGGAGCGCCAAACGACGAGGTCCACGGGGTCGGGACGCTGAAGCATGGCTTGAGCTGTGGAAATATGAATTGCGTTCATGCGTTGTCTATTTTCTCTTTGAATAGTTCAGACAGGGGTACAGAATGGTTTTGGATAAGATCTTCCATGTCGGAGAGGAAGGTTTGAAATACATCCGGATTGGTTGTAACAATGGCGGATTCCATACGGTTGCCTCGTGTCAAGTTCTGCGATGTAATGATGGAAACAGTATCGCCCTTGACGGAGCGAATAAGTATGACCTTGGAATGATTGTCGGCAAGGTACGTATGCTCAATAACCTGCGTGAGGAAAGTCCAGAGACGGAGTGTTTTGTTTGTCGCCTTAAAATCGAGCACAAGTCGGATTGTTCCGACTTTGCCCGATTTCGATATAAAATACAGGCGACGAAGAAACTCCTCGGAAATAGAGAAAGAGGTTTGCCAAATAGACGATTTGCCGACTTGGTTGAGTACCCATTCAACCACATCGGCGACTTGGAGCGTGTTCGTGAGATAACATTGCAACGGTGCAGTTGCAAGGGGCTTCAAGTAATCGTCTATTGCAACACCTCTTTTCATACCTCATTACATTCGGTTGGAACTTTGGCAGCGGTGAGTTGCGAATGCAAGCATTCACTCACCTTGCACAAACTTTCACTCCTTACCGTAACTGTCGTAGGCTTTCCAGTTAGCGTGGTATCGCTTGTCGAGCTCAATGAGTTCTTTGAGGAAAGGATAACGCTCGCTGTCCGGGCATGTGGCGTTGGTAGTGGAAAGAACTACCAGCTTTGCATGTAGGGCGCGCATTTTCTGCAGCAGAGAAAGATTCTCGCTGTAGCGTGCCTGTATATCCTCGGGCAGCGTGTCGTGATCGGCGCGTTTTCCTTTCTTAAACTCTTCAGCAGCCGCTTCCTTCTGCTTTCTAGTGCGAGTGGGAGCGTCTAGGTGGTCGCGCTTAATAATCGCGTTCACTTGCTGCTGCATTTGCTCGACCTGCGTATGCGTTAGGTCCTGCAAGCGGAACTTGAGGTATTTGCGAAGTTGGTACTCAATATCTTCCGCGTGCCGGGAGAGATTGCCCATAATATTACGATAGAGGATTTGGTTACCGGACAACTGAAGCAGATACAGCGCACCTTGCTCCAAATTCCGCTTGTCAGCAGGGCTATTGAGCCAATCCTGCACCTTCATTGTGAAATTGTGATCCATAATTGAAAATTGTTGCCGCCATCCTGCGGAGACGGCATTACAAGTTATTGTTTATGCCGACAAAGAAAACAAGGTTCTTGCCGAGCGGTTCTAGCAAGCGATACATGGAAGATATGGTTGAGCCGGTGGTAACGAAATCATCAAAGATTATCAGATTGGGTTCGGTTGGGAGCGTACCCAAATCGAAATCTACGTTTACACGTTGGCGCGTGTGTGCAAGTGCTACATCCTCGTAATAAGGGATTGCGAGGTTGTGGCCAATTTGCTCTGCAATACGACAGGCGAAGTTCTTGGTAAGATGTCGCCTTTTAGGAGTTGCACATATCGCCCAGTTACCAGAGGAAAGGTAGTGACCAAGGACTTTGCGGATAACATCCGTCATCTTGGTTGCGAACTTCTCTACCATATCATCATCCGCTTTAATATCGGTAAGCAATCGCCCTTTGATTGACTTTTTCCAAAGGGTGATGACTGTCACACCGGCGTGCGGTGAGATAGCAATGCGTTCCTGCGAAAGGTCGCACCGTGCGGCGGTGTCCTCTCCCTTGTGCCAGCCTTTGCGTTGTGTTTCGGCAAAGATGTCTTTAGGGGGAGCAGAAACGGCAGAGGCAGCTCCCGTAGAGGAACTGCCCATGCCTACATCAGAAGGAGAAAAGAGCGACATTATTCACCCGGTGTTTGTGTCTGCTCGGAAGCAGGGTTAATCGTGTCCGTTTCGGTTATGATTTCGCCCTCATAGAACGGAACCGGCACAACATCAGAAGCTTCAGCGTTGATGGTTGTGGAGGTTGTGCCAGTTGCACCTTGACCGAGATCTTGGGCAACGGTGGCTTTCGTGTTCCACTTGTCCGAACCGATAACGCGGAATTTGCCTCGCATGTCCTCTACCAAGAACACATTATCCGTGTTGTTGATATAGGCGGCTGCAGCAGAAGCCTCCGGACCGACGGCAGGGTGTACAGCCGTGAGTTTGTTGAGCTGCGTTTGGCTCGGCACTTCTCCCTGCGCTTCGGAAGTGACTTGGCACTTATCCGGCAGCACATCGATGTGCTTCCAAGAGGCGTCGGCAGCCAAAGTGAAATTGCCTTGATAAACGGCAGATGTCGGGCGACCGTTCTCATCGACCGGCAGCGTTGGCCACTTTACAATTTCGCTTTTTGCGAGGTAATAGATACGACGCTTGATGCCCGGCAGTTCGGGTGTTCCCTGACACCAGTTAAGGGAGCGTTGCAGATTATTACATGTCTTTGCCATATTGTGAAAAATTTAGATGTTACGAAATGGGCTTTGCCCAATGGCTACGCTCCGGCTATTACCTCGAAGTTTGACCAAAGGGCAAAGCGGAGAGGTTACTCTTGCCCCGTATCGGGGTTGTCCCCACCGTTGTTGTCGCCTCCAGCGTTCTCTCCGCCTGTGGTGCCTCCTGCATTGTCAGCAGGTGCAGCAGGTGTGGCAGGAGCGGCCGGGGTTGCGGTCTGCTCCGGCTCGGTGGCAAGTTCGATAGTTTTGAAACGGCGTTTGTCTATCGTTTCGAACTGTACACCGAAGAACATGGTTGCGATGAACGAGAGCATAAACGGATCATACTCCTTAACGAGGATAGAGGTTTCATCCGACATGTTGTCGTAGCCATAGAGCATGTTGCTCTTGGGCGAGATGTGGATGAAGTTCGAGCCGACTTTGTTGGCGAGCGGCACCATGACGAGGCGACCCTCCGAACCCTCTACTGCGTTCTGCTGATAACGGTTGTTATACGGCAGACCACCGTGAGTAAGTTGATAGGACTCGTTGTACATGTCCACAAGTTGCTGCGAGCAGTAGAGATTCAACTGCTGTGCGCGGAGGTGCGGATCAAGCGAGAAAAGGATGTCTTTGAGAACATCGCAAGCGTTGGCACGAGTGATTTTCTCGGTAAGCTTGAGATAGTTGCCTTTGGCAACAGAAATGTTCTCGGCCTCAATCTCTTTTCGGGTAATGGTGTCGAAGCCATCAAAGAGATCCAAAGTGGTTTCCCCATCAGGGTTGCGTACGCCTGCCCAGATAGCCTCATTGAGGTGGAAGGAAAGCGACTTTGCCATAAAAGCGAGGACGTGCTTTGCCGTTGGGGTTTGCATCTGTCCATCGCCTTTGGTAGGACCTTCGCCGAGCAATGTCTGAATTGCGCGGTTCGGCTCGAAGTCGGCGATTACAGAACCGAAGAAGGTTTCCAGCGTGCGGAAATCCAACTTGAGGTTGTTATTAGAGCGGCGTTTAGGGTTGTAAGGACCAAACTGTGCGTCAAAGTCCATCGTACCTACTCGCTCCTTATAACGGATACCCGGGCGACCTGTCATGTGCTTGAGGGTATCCATGCTTCCCAAAATCGGGAGCATGAGCAGTTCCTTGCGGTACTTGACCGCTGCTTCCTGATACTGCTCTAATGTAAAAACTAATTTACCAGCCATATTGTTACGAATTAAGGGGGTTAGCTATTAGGGCAGCATATCAAACAATGCCTGTGCATCGTTCATCACGCGCACCTGCTCCTCAATCTCGTTCGTAGGCGTGGGCGCGTTGCCGTTGTTCAACACTTGGGATGTTTTGTCCCCGGGCTTGGCGGCGAGAAGGGCTGCTTGCTCATCGACCTTGGCTTGGAGATCCTTGATGGACTGGTCGCGTTGAGCAATGACATTATCCTTCTCGGTGGCGGTGGCTTGCAATTTGTCGGCTTGATCTTTGAGGAAAGCCTCCAAGGTGGAGCATTGTGCTTCCGTAAGGGAACACTTGCCATCCGTGAATTGCAGCGCATCTACAGCGAGAGCGGCTGCAAGCAAAGGAAATAATTTGTTCATAGGTTCAATATTTTGGGGTTGTTTGTCTTGCGAACGGAACAAATTAGCGATGGCATTGAGGAACTTGGAGAATTGCGAATTACCCTCGACAGGCAGATTGGGGATAGGCATACCGACAGAAGCCATAGCAGAGGCTACGGCATCGGTGAGCACCGGGGCTTGGTCCTCATCGGCGTTGGTGATCTCATCCACGAAGCCCCAATCAAGAGCCTCTTTAGCAGAGAGCCAGCCGCCAACTTTCATAAGTGCCAGGAGTGCATCCGCATCTTTCTTGCACTTACGGGAATACATGCCTGCAACATTGGCATCCATCTTCTCCAAATCGGTTTTGAGTTGTTCGAGGGAAGCGATTTGGGATGCCAGTTGGTCGGCATTGAGCTGCGCCCATTGGAAAAATTCCGCAGAGCATTTGTGTGCAAGGTACATTGCACTTGCGTCCATGGTGATACGTTTCGCACCGAGGGAAGCGATTGTAGCTGCCGAGGCGTTCATGCCCACGAAATGGACGGTAACATCACCGTGGTTGCGGAAAGAAGAAGCAATGGAAAGAGCGGTGGCGAGAGAGCCACCGAGAGAATCAATAAGCACATTAACCGGTTTGCCTGCGTTCTTGTTCAGAACGTAATCAACATAGTTCTTGTCGAAATCGTAGCCTCCTACGAAACCTTTGAGGTGGAGATGGTAATTTTGCATCGCTAAATTGAATTAACGACGCAAAGGTACTGCGTTTACGCGCTACGCGAAAAGACGGTAAATCAGGCGATAGAACACGCCACAAGTGCTTTTATAGACTGGTATTTTACTTCGTAGGAGATAGCATTGGGTTCGGCATCCGGCAAACCGAAACCTCTACTGACACCGATTTGGGGGAATGGTGCTTCCTTTGCACCGAGGATATAGGTTCGGTTCATAACATCGGTAATGACGAATGCGACCGGGTGGTCCTCCGGCAACTCGACTTGTGACTGAAATGTCAAAGTAGCTGTTTCGGCAGTACCGTTGTTTTCGTTGGTGTTCTCCACTATGCAGGTACACTCACCCGTGAATGGGAGCGGAGTGAGTTTAGCGAAAATCATTATGGGCATTTTCGCTACAGCCTGCATAGCTATGTTATTGTTCAAGTTGTCGGAAAAAACATAAGCGAGCGACTTGATACCGGGGAGAGCAAATTGGTTATTCATAACTTCTCTACACTTTGGAACAGTTCTGCCACACCTCTACACGTAGGAGTGCTTTGGATTTTTGCGGCTCGAATCCGAACGTTTTTTGCGCGAATTTATCTTGTATGTAATGTCGCGTTTGCGTTGATAGCGTTTCGCGATGGCGTTCCAGTTCGGTTCGTCACAGGATATGCCGTGCTTCTCCATGAAAGCCCATATAGCATGATCCTGCCGATTGAGGCGCACCCGGAAGGTGTGCAACTCCTGCCACAAGCAAATATCAAAGGACTCCAGTATAGCGTTCTGCAGTTCCAGTTTGGCGTGAGGACCGATATAGTTGAAAACGCGTGGATCTCGATCCGAGTAATAGGGAATAGCCAAAGCCAAGGTAGCGTCAGCAGGAATTGGCTCCGGAACATCAGAAGGCTGTTTCTGTAGCACACGGTGCAAAACCTGCGATTCATACGAACCGCGAACTGGCTCCACCGGAGTAAGAGCAGGGATTGGCTGATTGGGGCAGATATCATCCTCTCGATGATGTACTTTTCTGCACGTGTGCGCATACCATTGTGCGAGGTATGGCGGCAGGGATAAATATACACAAATAGCACTCATAGCGTAAGTTTTTACGTTTTGAGTGCAAAGATAGCGGAAATAAACCGAATATCAAAAGAAAGCCCTTCCAAAGAACGGAAAGTATCTACACTTTACAAACTTTGGAAAGGCATGAGGGATTACTCGTACAAGTGGAGCGTGTCGAGTGCATCCTGTTTGAAGCGTTCCGCCAACCATTGGGGTTTGAGGACTTTGAGACTTGGGCCCTGTGTGCGCAGTTCCTGTATGAAATCGAAAGTGGGCGCAATATGGTAGGCGAAAACAGAACGCTCCTGCGTCTGTTCGACTTCCTTTTGCGAGTGGTGCAGCGGCAATGTACGAATGTAGTTGGCAGTATGGGCATCCACCTCAATTTCGACATCTTCAGGAACAACATCGGTATTGCGCACCGTACCAAAGTAGTTGTTAAAGTACTCAAGCCCATCAAAATCCGAAGGGTACGCAAAAGTTTCATCTAAGATAGCGAGTTCGTGAATACGATCGAGCGAATAGATGCGAGGCGCGTCGTAGTCCTCACTTTTGCCGACCATATACCAGCGCAGGCGGAACACTTTCAAGCAATAGGGATTGATCCGGAAAGTATGTGCGGACTCCTTGACAAAGCTCTTGTAGGTCATCTGAAGCACATTGTTGTTGCGCATAGCCTGTATGATAATGGTAAGGTATCGGTGTCCGGACGGTATATCTTCAAAGAGCAGGCGCGATTTGATAGCTTGGCTCTCCATGAGCATTGCTTGGACGGCAAACGCATTGAGTGCCCATTTCTGAATCAAGTTGGACTTTATATCATCGGCGTTGGCAATGTAGTAGTAAATATACGGAGTACGTGACATCTCAATGAAGATGCCGAAGATCTGCGCGATAGCGTCACGATGCCGCAAGACTTGCTTGCGAGCGTACTCCGGTTCGTGGTACTCATTGCAGGGAGATTTTTCCCATAACTCGTTAAGTCGGGCAGGAGTGATTTTTCCTTCCGAATATACTGTGTTAATCAGCCATACATAGCGGCGGAACAGACTTGCGCTTGCCATAGTGTTTCAAAATTTGGCGCAAAGATACAAAAAAATCGGGACATTTCAAGTCCCAATCAAGAAAAAAATGCAAAAAAAGTGTATTTTGTAACGCATAAGGGGGAAAGCGAGCGGTCTGGGTATCAGCTGCGAGCGTCCCGATATGGGAAGGGCAGCATTGCGCTGCCCCTCTCTCATGCTCGGAAGATGTGCCCATCGACCTCGGTATAATCTCCGCCCGTATCGAGCGAACGCCAAACGGCTGAATAATCAATGCAGCATTGGAGCCATTGAGGAAGATTTTTGAAGTAGCCGCACTCCTCGCAAAGGTACTCGGCGAAATCTTCGGGGCTATCGTATTTGCCCTCGTAGCGTTCCTCAAAATCTTCAAGCGTGCCCTCATCCCAATAGCTCAGATAAGCCTCGTAAGCCTCGCGGCGTTCCTCGCTCAGTTCGGCATATTCTTTGATTTTGTCGAACGTGCTTTCGCCCATGCAGCCTTCACAATACCATTGTTCGGGGAAGTGCTCGTAATCTTGGAACATGAGTTCCGGCTCTATCTCATCCGCATGCAAGCGGTTGCAAAACTCCATGAAATCGTGGTAGGTTTCAAAGGTTGATAAATCAATCCACATGCCGTACAAACTGCCGTTGTTGTACTTGGCATACGTGCCACAATAGACGGCTGGGTTGCTGTTCTCGTAGTGTGCTGCGTGTTCGCGAATTTCGTTCTTTGTCAGCGGTTCTCTGTAGTTCATAATTTTAGGGATTTTGTGCCCTTTGGGGGATTGCTCCCCCTTGGGGCGGTTAAACATTATGCGTTTGCGTTCTCGAAATGTACTTGCTCGCGTGAAAATTTGAATGCTACGGGGCAATAAGTGAAGCCTTTTTTGCTCTCTACCGGTGCGCCCCAAAATAAGTAGGCGTGCTGACCTTTGCGGACGTTTGCCCCTCTTGCTTTCCACCCCTCAAAGGTATCAAGTTCCTGTTCTTGGAGGTTGTAACTCTCGCGGAGTAACTGATTAAGGGTGAAATCGGTTCTTCCTGCCTGCTTTGCAAGTTCTGCCAAACTATTGCAAAGGGTTTTCAGACCTGCGCGCAAAGTTGCTGCTTTGCTTGCGTTCTCTACTACTGCCGCTTGTGCGGTGGTGTTCTCGACTTGGTTTTTCTTTGTACGTGCCATAGTTGTAAAAATTTGATTGTTATACATTAGTTATTGATTAGTGCCATGTTTGGCTTGTGTACTCAAAATCTTCGTATTCCTCGTAAATATCGCCCCAACTCGGTTCTTCATTTGCGGTAATGCTGGAGCGGTGAGCAACCTTTACTAAACCTTGATTGTTAGCGGAGAGGTTATCGAAACCGAGACCAAAAGAAATAGTTAGCTGTGCCATGATTGTATGAATTTTAGAGTTTAACATTTGCGTATAAAGCAGTTAGCGTTTGATATAACCTTTACGGTGCTTTACAAGTGTTCCGTGGGAGTGTTTGCAAGGTTTTCGGGAAAAAATACTCGTTTTTATAGTAGCTTGTGGAGAGAAAAAAGGAAGATTTTTTTAGACGGCGAAACGCCATCGACGAAACTGTGCGTGACCTTTCAAATCAACGTAGCGGTAACTAACTTTGCACCGGAAAGGATGTATCAGATAAACGCGGACTCGCTGCGTACGGTAACAAATGCTGAACGCGCCCGGAAATTGTACTGTCAGGAGCAGAGCAACCAAATTTCTGTCTCGGGTTCGATGAAAAAAACTCTCCGCAGACAAGCAAGAAGAAAAAGAAAAAAAGGGTATGGGTAAAAAGCACTCTCTCCCTGCAGGCGTGGGTGGCAGTTTCCCGTAATGCGAGGCGACTTGCGCCGGTACTTGGTAGGCAGCATATAGCGATCAGAACTGAATACTTGGAAGTCTGTCGCCATTTGCTGCCGGGTTGCGCTTAGTGGTCGCCCACCAAGCAGCGACACCAACTACTGGCGCGAAGCCTGCACTACAGGAAACGGTGTGCGAGGAGTGAGACCGGAACAGCAAAGCGGAGGGAGTGGAAGAGGCGCAGCGGTCAGAACTGAACACTTGGAAGTCTGCCGCGAGCCTTAACGACCAGAGCCTTGCCGTGTAGATTGATTGACGAGCTGCGAGGGTGACTGCAGGGGAAGAGTGCTTTGGTGCGTCGGGGAGCCGGACGCTCGCAGGGTGTAGAAACAGCCGGTACAGCAAAGGGCTGTAGTCACCCACCGGAGGTAGATGCAGCCACCGGCAGGTAGAGTGAAGTGCGCAGCTGCTTGGTCAGGGCGCACAAACGACGAAGAAAAATGGCAGACCGTAGGTAGATGTCCAAGGAGTTGATCCGGGAGAAAAAGCGAGCCGTCTGGGGAACAGCGGCGAGCGAAAACGTCTGGCAGAGGGGGTTAACCCTCCACCGGAATTAGACCTTGCCACACGGGGTTGGACTTGTTGCGCATGTAGTTTTGCTGCCAAAGGACATCTAAATCTTCCTTATCTTGAAAATCAATGTTCAGTTGCATAGCGGTATTACTTTAGAGGTTCGGGGTTGCGCGTGCTTTTGCCTTGTGCGCGTTTTGCAAGTTCAGAAAACGCAAGGCAATTCAAGCCGTAAATTTTCCAATACTGCTCGTTATCTTTTGCAAGTTCTAACGAGGTGTGATTAGTTACAAACTCCATGTGTGACATGATTGTTTGACAAGACGAGAGAATTGACTCAAGCTGCTCTTCTGTGCAGCGGACGAGGATTTGAGAAATAGGTATCATACTTGTAAAAATTAAGGGTACTTCTAAAAATTCACATATTTGAGTGGAAGTTATCTGTTTGACAAATTTT
>CALEPS010000168.1 GCA_937910305.1 uncultured Bacteroidales bacterium
ACGATGTGCAGAAGACCTTCTATTCGGCGGCGGCATTCAATCCCACTTTTCCCAATGTGCGCAACGCTTCCGGCGGTTACAGCGGCTATGCGGACGCGAGCCAGATAAGCCATCCGATGGGTCTGCTGGATATCAAGAAACACAACGAGGCGATGCATTTCAACACGCATCTGCGGATCAAAGGCGATATTGGCTACGGTCTGACGGCAGCTATTTATGGCAGTTACAGTTACGATGCGGACGACGAGAGCCATTTCTATCCGACGTATATGGAGAGCACGGGCAAGGTCTATCGCGAGGCGGGCAAGAGTCATGTATGGCTGACGAACCTCGTGCTGCACTATGACCATGACTGGGAGTCGGGACACCATATCGAGGCGGACGTGTTAGGCGAGTTGCAGGGCAAGCACTTGACGGGTTTTCACACAACGATCAACCGCTTGGCGTCCAATGCGTACGGGTACGACAATATATCCGTGGGTGCGTTGCGTCTTTGGGACGGCAGCGGCAGCAGTTATGAGCAGCAGCGGATGGCTTCCGTCATGGGACGCGTCAGTTACACGGCTCTGGACCGCTATACGATCACTTTATCTGCCCGCGGGGATGCCAGTTCGGTAGCCGCGAAAGGGCATAAATGGGGTTTCTTTCCTTCTGCCAATATCGCGTGGAACATGAAGAACGAGCCGTGGCTGCGTGACGAGTCATGGTTGACGCGTCTGAACATCCGTGCGGGCTGGGGTCTGTCGGGTAACTTAGGCGGTATCGCGGCGTACCAGTCACTGAGGCTGATGACGCCGACCGGAATTACAGAGTCGGAAGGTCTGCCGGATGTGATATTGGGTATCGCGCGGAACGAGAACCCGAACTTGACATGGGAGAAGACCCAGACGGCGAACGTGGGCATGGAGTGGGGATTTTGGCAGAACCGCGTGGTCTTGACCGCCGATTATTACTACTCGTATATCTACGATATGCTGTATAACTACACGATGCCGGTTCCGCCGTTTATCTACGATAAGATGCTGGCGAACCTCGGCAAGATGCAGAACCAGGGTGTGGAGATCGGTTTCGGTCTGGCGGCAGTCAAGACGCGGGACTGGGATCTGAATATCGGATTTAACCTGACGTGGCAGCAGAACAAGCTGCTTTCGCTGAACGGTTATTACGAGAACGAGTATCTGACCGCTCCGACTTATACGCCGATTGCGTCGGTCAACGGAGCGGGGCTGCACGGCGGCAACACGGATGTGGTGTACCAGATTCCGGGTTATTCGCTGGGTGTGTTCTATCTGCCTCATTGTACGGGTCTGACGACGACCTCGACGGGCGAGCGGGTGTATGAGATTGAGGACTTGGACGGCGACGGTTTTGTGGACTTGTCGGACGGCAGCGGCGACCGGCGTGTGTGCGGTCAGGCAACGCCGAAAGTGCTGTTGGGCAGCAATATTTCCGTCCGGTACAAACAATTCGACCTTTCGATTCAGTTGAACGGCGCTTTCGGGCATAAGATATACAACGGAACGGCGCTCAGTTATATGAATATGGGTTCAATGCCGTATTACAATGTGATGAAGGGTGCGAGCGAGCGCAATATAGACGACTTGACGGTGACGGACTACTGGCTGGAGCGCGGCGATTATCTCAATATAGACTACTTGACATTGGGGTGGACTTACCAGCCGTCCGAGGCTGCCCGTCAGCGCAAGTATCAGCTTTCGGGGCTGCGGCTCTCTGTTTCTGTCAATAATTTAGCGACAATAACAAGTTACTCGGGACTGACGCCGATTATCAACAGTACGGTGATCAACAATACCTTAGGAGTGGACGACAAGCGTTCGTACCCGGTGAGCCGGACGTATAGTCTGTCGCTGCAAATACAGTTTTAGTCATGAGATCGACATATCGACATATCGAGTTACCGAGATTCCGAAGATTCTTATTTATGCTGCCGGTGGTGGTTCTGATGAGTGCGTGCGGTTTTCTGGACGAGGATCCCCATTCGGGTCAGCCGCAGGAGAAGGTAATCACATCTGCGTCGGCGTTGTACCAGCAGGCGGTTCTGTCGCTGTATAGCCATATAGGCGGCAGCACGGACGGTTACGGGCTGCAGGGAACGTATCGCGGCGTGTATGATCTGCAGACTTTTGCGTCCAACGAAGCGATCATTCCGGTACGCGGCGGCGACTGGTGGGACGGCGGTCTGTGGATGGATCTGCACGAGCATACATGGACGGTTGACAACGAATGCTGCGAGAACTCATGGCGGTATCTGTTCCAACTCGTGGGGCTGTGTAACTATTCGCTGTCGCTTCTGGACGAATACGGATATCTCTTGACCCAGGATCAGTCGATGAGTTATAACGCCGAGGTGCGTGCGGTGCGCGCGATGGCGTATATGTACCTGCTGGACCTGTTCGGGCGCGTGCCTATAGTGACCAAAATAACCATACCCGTGCATGATATCTACCAGTCCGAACGGAGCGAAGTGTTTGATTTCGCATGGGATGAGATGCAGATGGCATTGCTCTACCTGCCGGACGAGCGCAGCAACAGCCGCGGCGAATACTACGGTCGTGTGACCAAGCCTGTGGTGCATTTTATGCTGATGAAAATGGCGCTCAATGCGGAGGTATGGCGCGATGACAACTGGACGGACGAGGTGCGACATGACGGCAAGACCATCCAACTGCCCTGTGGCGAGGCGGGAGAGAAAAACGCGTGGGAAGCAGTCAATTTCTACGGTCAGCAGATACTCAGTTCCCAAGCCGGATATGTGCTCTGCGAGAGCCAACTCAATTGTTTCTCCACATATAACGAGGACGCGACGGAGAATATTTTCACCATTCCGATGGATCCGAATGTGTATCGGAATAGGTTCAAGAACCTGTTCCGCAGTCTCCATTACCAGCACGCCGCGGCGATGGGTTACGGCGGCGAGAACGGTTCTTGTGCAACCCAGGAGACGCTGGATGTGTTCGGTTACGGCACGAACCATCCGGACTGCCGTTTCTCGACTACATTCTTCTCCGGCATCGTCCATGTGCGGGGAGTACCGTTGGTTCTTTCCTCCGGCGATACGCTGGTTTATTATCCCCGCGAGGTGCAGATGAACCTGACCGGTAGTCCGTATGTGGCGACGGCAGGCGCGCGAATGAGTAAGTATGCGCACGATCCCGGAACGATCTTCGACGGTCAGTTGCGCAACAGCGATATTGTTCTCTTCCGTCTGGCGGACGTCTATCTGATGATGGCAGAGGCGAAGGTGCGCAACGGCGAAGACGGACAGACTGAGTTTGAGTTGGTCCGTCTGCGCGAAGCGCTGGCGCTTAACCAGACGATCGAACCCCGCAAAGCGACACTCGAAAATATCTATTACGAGCGGTGGATCGAACTGATGTGGGAAGGCTGGCATCGGCAGGACCAGATCCGCTTTGGCAAATTCGACTTAGATCCCGGTCTCTCTGTTTTCCCCATTCCCCAAACAGCTCTGCAGACCAACGGAAACCTGAAGCAGAACAAAGGCTACGAATAACTGCCATTTTGGCAGAAAGAGGCTCATGGCATGAGATTTGTTCAGAAAAAATCGGCATGACGGCATAACGTCATGACGATATGACGAAATTTTTAAACAAAACATATACTATGAGCAAAGGTAATATTGGGGTAACGAGTGATAATATATTCCCCGTCATTAAGAAATTCTTATATTCCGACCATGAGATCTTCCTGCGTGAGCTAATCTCCAATGCGGTGGATGCGACCCAGAAGCTGAAGACCCTGTCTTCGGTTGGTGAAGTGAAGGGCGATTTAGGCGACTTACGCGTGCGCGTGATTATCAATAAGGAGAAGAAGACGCTAACCGTGTCCGATCACGGAATAGGCATGACAGCCGAGGAGGTTGACAAATATATCAACCAGATCGCTTTCTCGGGTGCCGAGGAATTCGTCAATAAATACAAAGACCGCACGGAGGCTATCATCGGTCATTTCGGACTCGGTTTCTATTCCGCCTTCATGGTCAGCAAGAAAGTGGAGATTTTCTCGCTGAGTTACCAAGAGGACGCCAAAGCGGTTCATTGGAGCTGCGAAGGGGATCCGGAGTATACGATGGAGGAAACTATCAAGGCCGAGCGCGGAACGGATGTCGTTCTCCATATTGATGACGAGTTCAGCCAGTATTTAGAGGACGCCACGATCGAAGGACTGCTGCGCAAATACTGCAAATTCCTGCCGGTAGAGATTGCTTTTGGTAAGAAGAAAGAATGGAAGGACGGCAAAGAAGTAGAACTGGACGAAGAGAATATCATCAATGATATCAATCCAGCCTGGACCCGTAAGCCGGCAGATTTGACAGATGAGGATTACGACAAGTTCTATCACGAACTCTATCCAACGCAAATGGAGGAACCGCTCTTCCATATCCACCTGAATGTGGACTATCCGTTCAACCTGACCGGAATCCTCTATTTCCCGAAGATAAAGAGCAATCTGGATGTACACCGCAATAAGATCCAACTCTATTGCAACCAGGTGTATGTGACGGACGAAGTAGAGAACATCGTTCCTGAGTATCTGACGCTGCTACACGGCGTGATCGACAGCCCGGATATCCCGCTGAATGTCAGCCGTAGTTACCTGCAGAGCGACAATAACGTCAAGAAGATCAGCGGCTATATCACAAAGAAGGTAGCGGACAAACTGGCAGAGTTATACAAAGCGGACAAGGAAGAGTTTGCCAAGAAATGGGACGATATCAAGATGTTCATCCAGTTCGGCATGCTGACCGACGAGAAGTTCTACGAGAAGGCGAAAGATTTCGCGCTTTACAAGAACCTCGACGGCAAATACGCTACGCTGGACGAATACAAAGAGCAGGTGAAAGAAGCCCAGACCGACAAAGACGGCAACCTCGTTCTGCTCTATACCAACGATCCGGATGCACACTATACGTTTATCGAACGCGCAAAAGCAAAAGGCTATGATGTGCTGTTGATGGATGGCGAGTTGGATGTTCACACCATGAGTCAGGCCGAACAAAAGAATGAGAAACTCCGTTTTGTGCGCATCGATAGCGACACGATAGAGAACCTCATCCGCAAGGACGAAAATGCCAAAGACGACTATAGCGATGAACAACGCGAGGGTCTGCGCAAGGCGTTCGAGGCGTTCATCCCGAAAGCCGAGAAACTGAATTATTACGTAACCTGCGAACCTGCGGCGGCGGATGCACTGCCTGTATTCCTGACGCAGAACGAGTTCATGCGCCGTATGAAAGAGATGTCTGCGCACCAGCAGGGAATGTCCTTCTACGGTCAGATGCCTGATCAATACAACCTCGTGGTCAATACGGCTCACCCTTTGATACAGGAGTTAGCGGCTAAGATGACGAGCGAGCAAGTGAGCGAGGAGGTAGAGAAGAAGGAAGGAGAGGAAACCAAGAAAGAGACAGTGATAAAGACTGTTTATTCCTTGGCGAACGAGGACGAGCGTCTGAAACAACTGATCGACATCGCGCTTCTGGCTTCTGGTCAACTGAAAGGCGAAGCACTTGCCAAGTTTGTGAACAGATCCGTAGAACTGCTCTAATAAAAATGGCTGCCGGGTGGCAGCCATTTTTTGTTTTCGGGATACTAATAGAATTAGTCTTTTCTTTCGACGATTTCATCGAGGAAGCCCATTTGGATCGCTTCGTCTGCTTTCATCCAGTTGTCGCGGTCGCATAGCTGCTCGATTTCTTCTAAGGACTTGCCGCTGTTCTCCGCCAGCACTTTGTACAAGTCCAGTTTCAGGTTCTCCATCTCTTTGAGATGGATAGCTTGGTCCTTGAATGTCGAGTAGCCGATACCGGAACTGGGCTGATGGATCATGAATCGCGAGTAGGGCAGGGCGGTACGATGGCCTTTCTCTCCGCTCGATGCGATCACGGCACCCATAGAGGCAGCTAGACCCAATACGGTTGTATAAACCGGCGACTTGATAAATTTCATTACGGAGATCAACTCCAGACCCGAATAGCACTCTCCGCCACCGGAATTGATATACAGGTGAATCGGATCATGGTTGAGGGAATCAAGGAATAACAATTGGGCAACGAGTGTGTCCATAGTGTCACCTACTACCTCTCCGCTGAGGAAGAGGATACGATCCATCATCAAACGACTGAATACATCCAACTGGGTAATGTTCAGTTGGCGTTCTTCGATGATATACGGATTAAAAAGTCTGTCTTTCGGATTTTCTATTTCTTTCATAACTTTTTTTTTTACTTTCAATATTTTACAATCCTTGCACAATAGCGCGGCGTTGTACGCCATTCATTTTGTTTTGAATCTGCGAATATTCGTCAATCACTTCCTTCTGTAGCGAAGGTTTGATATTATTCAGCGAAGTACACATCAGTTCATGGCTGATGGGCTTTCGCGTGAAGGCGGCAGTCATGGCTGCATCATTGACGATAAAGGCGATATCCGAAGCGATATACCCTTCTGTTTTAGCCGCATATTCATCTATATTGATATCCTCCGAAGTAGGACGTTTCGCCAGATACATCTTGAACATCTCTTTGCGTGCCTCCATGTCCGGGAGCGGTACGAAGACCTGCTTGTCGATACGTCCTGTACGCAGGATCGCAGGGTCGATCTTGTCCGGCCGGTTGGAGGTAGCAATGATGAAGATACCTTTCTTTGCGCAGTTGTTCATTTGCGCAAGGAACTCATTCACTTCCCCTGACTGATACTCGCTACCATGTGCTCCGCGTACAGGAACCAAGGCATCAAACTCATCGAAGCAAATGACGATAGGACTGTTTTTCTCCGCTTTGGCAAAGAGTTTCTGTATCTTTGCTTCCGTTCCATGCACTAGGCTGCTGCCAATATCGGACGATTTGACCAGCATGAAATTGAAATTGGTTTCTTCCGCAAATTTCTCTGCAAAGAAGGTCTTTCCGCACCCCGGAGGGCCGTACAACAACATGCCGTTCGGAGGTGTGATTCGGTATTGCTCCGCCAGTTCTTTGTTTTGGATCATGAAAATTACTTTCTGCGTCAGATAGTCTTTCAATTCCTGCATTCCGGCAATGTCCGCAAATCCGTTTCCTCCACCTTTTCTAATCTCTATAGGCAGATCGTCGTCTCCGTCCGCTGATCCTTCGCGCTTGCCGCCGTCGCCCATCGAACTACTGCCGGCGTCGGTGCGTTTGCCGCCTTGCTCGCCTCCGGCGGGCTGTTTGTCGTCCACGATGGCAAGGATGTCATTGACATTCTTGAACCGGTCGGAAGACTTGAGCGCCAGTCCTTCGGATAGGATGGCTTTTATTTTGGCACTGACTCCTTCCGGCATCTCCAGCGGATGAGTCTGACGATATTGCCACATTGCCTTGAACCGCTCTTTGTAGTCGCCTTCGCTCGCAACGTCCAGTTGCCAAGGAGCCACGCCTGTCAGCATCGCATAGAGCACCGCGCAGGCGGAGAAAATATCCGTCTGCTGATCGAAGATCCCTACCATGGTCTCTTTGGCGTGGTAGAGCACGTCCAGATCGTTGGTGTCGAACTCGGCTATGCCGGCGCAAGGAGTGCAGGTGTGTCCGAGGTCAATGATCACGGCTTCTCCATCCATGGCATCGTTTAAAACGATATTTGCCGGTGTGATATCATTATGGCATATCGGCGTAGCCTGGGCATGCATGTACTGCAAGCCGGCGAGTATGGCACGGAAGGTCCGCAGAGCCTCCTCCTCGCTCATCGTTCCTTGAGTATGCAGTCTGTCCGCCAATACCGCACCTGCAAAATAATTCGTCAGGTAGTATTGGTAAGAACCGCTCTCTTTGTCCACTGCCCCATCGTTGACATAACTGACGATATTCCGATGCTTCAGTTGGCGGCAGTATTCAATTTCCCGAACACACTTCGTATCCGAGTTCATTAATTTTGCCGGAAGGTTGTTGAGAATGAACAGTTTGAGGAAGAACGGCCGGCTATCGCTATCCACCACACGATAAGTCTCCGTGTAGTGGTTGGCTTTTATTAGGCTTTGGACGGTATATCCGCCAATTTTATCCGATTGTGAAAGTGCTGCCATAGTTATTATTCACCAAAAATTTCTTTTGCCGTGTCCTCGTACGCCGAGATCAGTATGCGGCAGCAACGCTCGAAGAAATCACCGACCTCCGGAGTTGAATCCACAAACATCTCGATAGACAGCCAGAGACGATCCTTTACCAGATATGCTTTTACTACTTTATAATCACGGGTGATGGTATTACATGCCTCCAGTACCTTTAC
>CALEPS010000169.1 GCA_937910305.1 uncultured Bacteroidales bacterium
CGTTTTTTGGAAGAAAAAGGCCGGATACCGCACCGAGAGATGTTCAACATCTTTAATATGGGAATAGGCATGGTAATGGCTGTTTCAGAGTCGGATGCAGACAAAGTAAAGGAAATCCTAGACTTTGCAGGCGAAAAAGCACAGATTATCGGTCATGTCCAGGCCGGTGAAAACAGTATCGTAAGCAAAAACTAACAATATGGTACAAAAAAGAGCATTAGTGAGCGTCAGTGACAAAACTGGACTCGTCGAGTTTGTAAAAGGATTACAAGCTGCCAATTGGCAGATTATCGCCACCGGAGGCACACAGAAACTACTGGAAGAGAACGGAGTTAAAACCATCGGTATTAGTGAAGTAACAGGTTTTCCGGAGATATGCGATGGTCGAGTAAAGACCCTTCATCCCAAGGTACACGGCGCATTATTGGCACGCCGTGATGAACCATCTCACATGGAGGCTTTGCAGCAAAACGGAATAGGGCTGATTGACTTGGTATGCGTTAATCTGTATCCTTTCCGCCAGACGATTGCCAAAGAGGGGACTACCATGGCGGAAGCAATTGAGAAAATTGATATCGGTGGTCCGTCCATGCTTCGCTCGGCAGCTAAGAACTGGAATGACGTAACGGTGGTATGTGATCCGGATGATTACACCCGTGTACTGAGTGAAATACAGGCGGAAGGAAACACCAAGAAGGAGACCCGGCTTGAACTGAGCGCCAAGGCATATACCCACACTGCAGAATATGATATGTGCATTGCCACCTATATGCGCAAAGCTGCCGGACTGAATGAGAAACTGTTCCTGGAATACGATCTCAAACAAGGCCTGCGCTACGGTGAAAACCCGCATCAGGATGCCAAGTTCTATGCCGCAACGGAACATGTACCATTTTCGTTGGCTTCTGCCCGCCAGCTCCATGGAAAAGAGTTGTCGTATAACAACATACAGGATGCCAATGCGGCGCTGAATATTGTGCGGGAGTTTGGTCAGACGCCTTTCTGTGTAGGCCTCAAACATATGAACCCATGCGGGGCTGCTGTCGGGAAAAATGGCTTGGAGGCATGGACAAAAGCATATGAGGCGGACAAAGTGTCAATCTTCGGCGGTATAGTAGCTACCAATTGCGTGGTGGACAAAGAGATGGCAGAACAGATGAAACCGATCTTCCTTGAGATCATCATGGCTCCGTCATTCACGCAGGAAGCATTGGATGTATTGACGGTCAAAAAGAACCTGCGTCTTTTGGAAGTAGATATGGCGCCTGTGGAGACCAAGCAGATGCAGTATGTATCGGTAAACGGCGGCATGCTGGTACAGCAATTAGATACTCAAACAATTCGTCTGACAAACGACATGTGTGTCACGGAGACCAAACCGAGCGATGCGCAGATGAGCGATATGCAGTTCGGATGGCAGATTGTGAAACATGTCAAATCCAATGCGATCGTGGTCGTAAAAGATGGCCGCACATATGGCGTAGGAGCCGGTCAAATGAATAGAGTAGGTTCTGCCGCTATTGCTCTTAAACAGGCGCAAGAGTCCCTGGCCGCAGAAGGAAAAGATATCAAAGATGCAGGACTGGTAATGGCTTCGGACGGGTTCTTCCCGTTTAGCGATTGCGTGGAGAGTGCAGCAGAATATGGAATTAAAGCAATAGTGCAACCTGGCGGCAGTGTTCGTGATGCAGAAAGTATCGAAGCCGCGAACAGTCATCATATCACAATGCTCTTCTCGGGCATGCGTCATTTTAAACACTAATGAAAAAGAACGTCTTGGTTATAGGATCCGGCGGCAGGGAACACGCGATAGTGTATCAACTGAGCCGCAGTAAGTATGTGGAGCATATTTACTGCGCACCGGGAAATGCCGGAATTGCACAGTTGGCTGAATGTGAGGATATTGCCGATACAGATGTGGAGCAACTGCTCACCTTTGCTGAAACGCATAAGATAGATCTTTGTGTCATAGGGCCGGAAGCAGCTTTGGCGGCAGGCGTAGCGGACGCATTCCGTGAAGCGGGCATACCCGTATTCGGTCATTCGAAGGCAGCCACGCAGATTGAAGCCAGCAAGGAGTTTGCCAAAGAAATTATGGCTAAATATAATATACCGACAGCGGCTTATCGCAGTTTCGCGGATTATGACGAAGCGATGCAGTATGTGCGTTCGCGCAATTCGTATCCTGCTGTGCTCAAATACGACGGCTTGGCTGCCGGTAAGGGAGTGGTTATTGCCAAAGACGAGCAAGAGGCATCGGACACTTTACGCGACATGCTGGTCGGTGAAGCGTTCGGAAAAGGCAAAGTGGTCATTGAGGATTTTCTCCAAGGTCCGGAGTTCTCCTTTATGGCTTTTGTACATCATAATCAGGTGTATCCAATGCCGTTGAGCCAGGATCATAAGCGTGCTTATGACGGGGATGAAGGTCCTAATACCGGTGGAATGGGAGCTTATACGCCACTGCCGTTTATATCTGCCGAAGAAGAACAATGGGCACTGGAGCACATTTTGCAACCTGTTGCAGAGGCAATGGTAAAGGAAGGAAAACCGTTGACAGGAGTACTCTATGGCGGCTTGATGAAGACGGCTGATGGAATAAAAGTTATTGAGTTCAATGCCCGTTTCGGTGATCCTGAAACAGAAGTGGTACTGCCGTTAATGGAAACAGATGCTTATACTGTTTTCCATGCTATCGCCACTGGTGAGACTTTGGAGGCTGTTCATTGGCGCAAACAAGCTACAGTTGGAGTCGTCATGGCATCATGTGGCTACCCGGGCGCATATGCCAAAGGGGCAGAGATAACCGGAGTGGAAGATTTTGACGGCTTGGTATTGCATATGGGGACGAAACGGAAAGAGGGAAAACTGTTGACTAACGGCGGGCGTGTGTTGATGTGTATTGCGCATGGTGAGGATATCAAACAAGCGCAGCGCAATGTGTACGATGAAATAAAGAAAATCAATTGCACAAACTTGTTTTACAGAAAAGATATAGCACACTGGGCATTATGATCATTGACGGAAAACAAATAGCGCAACAACTGAAGGAAGAGCTGCGCGGGCAAGTCGCCGTTCTTACCGGGAAATATGGCCGCAAACCATGTTTGGATGTAATCATAGTGGGGCAGAACCCGGCCAGCATGTCGTATGTGAAAAGTAAGATTAAAGCCACGGAATATTGCGGCTTTGATGGCGAACTGATTCAATTACCGGAGACAACAAGTCAGGAAGAACTGCTTCGTGTTATTGCAGAACGAAACGGAAAGGACGATGTGGATGGAATATTGGTGCAATTGCCATTACCGAAGCATATTGACGAACAGACGGTGATTGAAGCAATTGCTCCGGAAAAAGATGTGGACGGCTTTCATCCCTCCAATGTTGCCGGACTATGGCTGAATCAGCCGGCAATAGTGCCATGCACACCGCTCGGTATTATCGCTTTATTGGAACAAACTCATGTTGACCTCGGAGGACGACATGCAGTGGTGGTAGGGCGCAGCAACATCGTGGGAAAACCGATAGCCAAACTGTTATTGGATAAGAACTGCACCGTAACAATAGCACACAGCCGTACGAAAGATCTGGCTGCTATATGCCGCAAGGCGGATATTTTGATAGTGGCTGTAGGTCGTCCGCGGATGATTACGGCAGATATGGTCAAGCAAGGCGCTATTGTCATCGATGTAGGTATTAATCGTCTGGAAGACGGCAGACTAGTAGGAGATGTTGATTTTGAGACTGTGGCTCCTATTGCCGGTGCTATTACTCCTGTCCCGGGCGGCGTAGGGCCCATGACCATTACAATGCTCATGCGCAACACGATAGAATGTTATAAAAAACGTATTAACAAATAATTGGTACAAAAATGAAATTCGGAACTCCACTCACTCCCATTGCTACACGCGCATTGTTGCTTGGTAGCGGCGAACTGGGCAAAGAAGTCACTATTGAACTTCAACGTTACGGCGTAGAAGTAATCGCATGTGACCGTTATGCGAACGCACCGGCTATGCAGGTGGCGCATCGCTCGTATGTATTCAATATGCTGGACGGTAACCGCCTGCGTGAGATTATTGAAGCAGAGCAGCCTTCGCTTATTATTCCCGAAGTGGAAGCTATTGCCACTCCGACATTGGTAGAACTGGAAAAAGAAGGCTACCGTGTGATTCCGACGGCAAAAGCCGCTTTCCTCACCATGAACCGCGAGGCGATACGTCGTATGGCATCCGAGGAATTGCATTTGCCTACAGCACCGTACAAGTTCGCTGATAATCACGATGAGTTTATCGCGGCTGTAAAGGAGATTGGTATCCCCTGTGTGGTTAAACCTATCATGTCTTCTTCAGGACACGGACAATCTACTATTCGTACAGAAGCAGACATGGAGACGGCATGGGCCATTTCACAGGAGGGGGGACGTGCCGGTGCAGGCAGAGTCATTGTGGAAGGATTTATTCATTTTGACTATGAGATTACTTTGCTGACAGTACGTCATTCCGGCGGCACTACGTTCTTGCAACCTATTGGTCACCACCAGGTGGACGGAGACTACCGTGAATCATGGCAGCCGCAGGCAATGGCAACGGAGGCACTACTGCAAGCTCAGCATATCGCAAAAGAGGTAACAGACGCATTAGGAGGATATGGTATTTTCGGTGTGGAGATGTTTGTACAAGGAGATAAAGTTATTTTCTCTGAGGTCAGCCCGCGGCCGCATGATACAGGTATGGTGACTATGATTAGCCAGGATCTGAGTGAATTCGCGCTGCATGCACGCGCTGTCTTAGGGCTCCCTGTTCCGGAGATCCGCTTCTTCCAACCTTCAGCAAGTAAGGCTATCGTAATTGAAGGAGAAGGCAAAGAAGTGTTTTTTGAGGGTATAGAGAAGGCTTTGGCAATCCCGGGTGTCCAACTCCGTTTGTTCGGAAAACCGGAAGTACATGGGCATCGACGTTATGGAGTAGTTCTGGCTACAGACGAATCGGTTGAAAAGGCACTTGCTAAAGTCGAGCAGGCGTATAAATGCATTTCCTATAACGTAAAATAATCATGATAGATCGTTATTCGCGCGCAGCAATGCGCAATATATGGACAGAGCAGAATAAGTTCCAAGCTTATCTGGAGGTAGAGATACTCGCAGCTGAAGCTTGGTCTGAGTTGGGGATTGTTCCCAAAGACGATGTGGCCAAACTGCGTGCTAATGCATCATTTGATGTGGATCGCATCCATGAGATAGAGGAGATCACACGCCATGATGTAGTGGCTTTTACTCGTACGGTCAGCGAATCGCTGGGTGAGGAACGCAAATGGGTACATTACGGACTGACTTCGACCGACGTGGTTGATACGGCCAATGGATATTTGCTCAAGCAAGCGAATTCCATTCTGCGTGATGACCTGCAACAATTCATGGCTGTGCTGCAGAAACGGGCCAACGAGTTCAAATATACTCCGGTTATCGGGCGTACGCATGGTATGCACGCGGATGTCACATCATTTGGTCTTAAATGGGCTTTATGGTATGCCACGATGCAGCGCAACATGGAGCGGTTTGAGATGGCTGCGAAAGGTGTCGAGGCCGGCAAACTGTCAGGAGCAGTAGGGAATTATGCTAATATCCCGCCTTTCATCCAGCAATATGTCTGCGAGCATCTGGGTATTGAATCGGCTAAAATCGCAACACAGGTGTTGGGACGTGACAGGCATGCATTCTATTTGTCTTCTTTGGCCGTTATTGCAGGATCTTTGGAGCAAATAGCGCTGGAGATACGTAATATGCAGCGTCAGGAGGTAAGGGAAGTGGAGGAAGCTTTCCGCAAAGGACAGAAAGGGTCATCCGCTATGCCGCATAAGCGCAATCCTATTTCTTCTGAAAACATATGCGGATGCGCGCGAGTGATGCGCGGCTATATGTGTACGGCATCTGAAAACATCGCGTTATGGCACGAACGGGATATTTCGCATTCTTCTACCGAGCGGATTGTTTTACCGGATGCTACGATGTTGTTGGATTATATGCTGGCAAGGTTGATGAATATCTTGGATAACCTGGTGGTTTATCCCGAGAATATGCTTCATAATATCGGTCTGACACACGGCGCAATTTTCGCACAACGGGTGATGAACGCACTGATAGAGAAAGGATTGGTACGTGAGCAGGCATATGATCTGGTGCAGCCTGTGGCAATGCGTACGCTGATGGAGGGGGGGCAGATGCAGGAACTGCTCAAGAGTACGCCTGAAGTAATGCGATATTTGTCGGCGCAGGAAATAGACAACTGTTTCACACTCGATTATTACATGAAAAATGTAGATTATATCTTTAACCAATTAGGCATATGAAAAAAGCAGACATTCTTTTAGGACTCCAATGGGGGGATGAGGGGAAAGGCAAAATGGTGGATGTACTGACTCCGAAGTATGATATTATTGCCCGCTTCCAAGGAGGTCCGAACGCCGGGCATACCCTTGAATTTGAAGGGCAGAAATACGTCCTGCGTAGTATTCCTTCCGGTATCTTCCAAGGCGGCAAAGTCAATCTGATAGGCAATGGTGTTGTGTTGGATCCGGTTTTGTTCCAAAAGGAAGCGGAAGAATTGGCGCAATCCGGTCATAACTTACATGACCGCTTGTATATTTCCAAGAAAGCGCACCTGATTCTGCCGACTCATCGTATCCTGGATCAGGCAAACGAAGCAGCTAAGGGTAAGGCCAAGATCGGTACGACAGGAAAAGGTATTGGACCGACATATACGGACAAGGTGAGCCGTAACGGGTTGCGTGTAGGCGATATTCTTGATGGCTTTTCCGAGAAATATGCGCTGGCACGTGCCCGCCATATTGACATGATCAACGGTCTCAATGCCTCTGCTGTTGCTAATGGCGGAACTCCTGTGTCATTAGAGGGACTTGAAGCACTCGAAAAAGAGTGGATGCAGGCTATTGAATACCTGCGTACGTTCCGTTTTGTTGACAGCGAGCATTTCGTCAACAAAGCGCTTAGTGCAGATCAATCGATCTTATGTGAAGGCGCACAAGGATCGTTGCTGGATATTGATTTCGGCTCTTATCCCTTTGTGACTTCCAGCAATACGGTTTGTGCCGGAGCATGCACCGGTCTCGGATTGGCGCCAAGCCGGATTGGAGAAGTGTATGGTATTTTCAAAGCCTATTGTACGCGTGTAGGCTCAGGACCTTTCCCGACAGAGCTGTTTGATGAAACGGGCAAGAAGATCCGCGCAATAGGGCATGAGTACGGTGCGGTTACCGGACGTGAACGCCGTTGCGGATGGATTGATCTTGTTGCGCTGCGATATACTATCATGCTCAACGGGGTAACACAACTGCTGATGATGAAATCCGATGTGTTGGATACGTTCCCTGTTGTCAAAGCTTGCACGGCTTATCGAATCAACGGAGAAGTGACGCGTGATTTCCCGTTCTCTATTGATAAGAATGTAGAGCCTGTGTACGAGGATTTCCCCGGATGGCAGACGGATTTGACACACTGCACCAAGCAGGAGGAACTACCGCAAGCATTTATCAACTATGTTAATTTCTTGGAACGCGAATTGGCTACTCCTATTAAGATAATTTCAGTAGGTCCGGATCGCGAAGCAACTATATGGAGATAATGAAAAACGAAGTTAATCGTGCCACATTGGCTAAGAAAAAAGCAATTTTACGGCTCAGTGACGGTACTGCCTTTGAAGGTTATAGTTTTGGAGCTGATGTACCTGTGAGCGGAGAGGTGGTATTCAATACTGCGATGGTGGGGTATCCGGAATCGCTTACTGACCCGAGCTATGCAGGCCAACTGATGACCATTACTTTCCCGTTGGTAGGAAACTACGGTGTGCCGGAGTTTTCTTTCCGTCCGGATGGATTAGCCACTTTCATGGAGAGTGACCGTATCTATGCGAGAGCGATTATTTGCAGTGAGTACAGCGGGGAATTCAGCCATTGGAACGGTCATGAGACGCTTGCCGAATGGCTCAAACGCGAGAATATTCCGGGCATTACGGGTATTGATACGCGCGCATTGACGATGCTGCTCCGTGAGCATGGCGTGATGATGGGGTCGATTGAAATAGAAGGCTGTGCGCCGGCACCGGAAGCGCAATACGAGGATGTCAACTTTGTTGCGCAGGTTTCGTGCAAACAAGTTATCCGCTATAATGAGGGCAAAGCGAAAAAGGTCATTCTTGTGGATTGCGGTGTGAAACATAATATTATACGGTGTCTCATCAACCGGGGGCTGGAAGTGATACGTGTGCCATGGGATTATGATTTCAATACGATAGAGGCAGACGGTCTTTTCCTCTCCAATGGACCGGGTAATCCGGATACCTGTCAGGTATTGGTGGATCATATCAAGACATACATGAAATTCCATAAACCTATAGCCGGTATATGTATGGGTAACCAGTTGCTGGGTAAGGCTGCAGGAGCGACTATATATAAGTTGCCGTATGGTCATCGTTCGCACAACCAACCGGTACGAATGGTAGGCACTGACCGTTGTTTTATAACTTCGCAAAACCACGGCTATGCAGTGGATGCAAATACATTACCGGAAGAGTGGGAACCGTTGTTTGTCAATATGAATGATGGGTCTAACGAAGGTATCAGACATAAATCGGAGCCTTGGTTCTCTGCACAGTTCCATCCGGAGGCTTGTTCCGGACCGGTGGATACAGAGTTCTTATTTGATGATTTCGTAAAGCTTCTAAACCAATAATTGTATCGATATGAAATTTGAAAACATACATAAAGTATTAGTTCTTGGCTCAGGTGCTCTTAAAATCGGCGAAGCCGGTGAATTCGATTATTCGGGCTCCCAGGCGCTTAAAGCTCTTCGTGAAGAAGGAATAGAGACCGTACTGATCAATCCTAATATCGCTACAGTACAGACATCCGAAGGAGTAGCGGATCATATCTATTTCTTGCCGGTTACCCCTTATTTCGTTGAGCGTCTGATAGAGAAAGAGCGCCCGGACGGCATTCTGCTTTCCTTCGGCGGACAGACAGCCCTCAACTGCGGTGTCGCTCTTTATCGCTCCGGGGTGTTGGAAAAATATAATGTGCAAGTATTAGGAACGCCGGTAGAGACAATTATCAATACGGAAGACCGCGAACTTTTCGTACGTCAATTGGACCAGATTGAGGTCAAGACGATTAAATCCGAAGCATGTGAAACCATAGAAGAGGCTCGTCGTGCCGCAACTGAATTGGGGTATCCGGTTATTATCCGTGCTGCGTACGCTTTGGGTGGTCTTGGCTCGGGATTCTGCGACAACGAGCAGGAGTTGGATAGGTTGGCGGAGAAAGCTTTCTCGTTCTCGCCGCAGGTCCTGGTGGAGAAGTCACTCAAGGGGTGGAAAGAGATTGAGTACGAAGTAGTGCGTGACCGCTATGACAACTGTATTACGGTATGTAATATGGAGAATTTTGATCCGCTGGGAATACATACCGGTGAATCCATTGTGATAGCGCCCTCTCAAACGCTCACCAACTCTGAATACCATAAACTGCGCGCTCTTGCTATCCGCATCATCCGCCATTTAGGGATTGTGGGAGAATGTAATGTGCAGTATGCCTTTGATCCTGAATCGGAAGACTACCGCGTTATTGAGGTTAACGCACGTCTCAGCCGTTCTTCTGCCTTGGCGTCCAAGGCAACCGGCTATCCTCTTGCGTTTGTTGCAGCAAAGTTAGGCCTCGGATATGGTCTGTTTGAACTCAAGAACTCCGTTACGCAATCCACTTCCGCTTTCTTCGAGCCTGCGCTGGATTATGTGGTATGCAAGATACCTCGTTGGGATTTGGGTAAGTTCCGCGGGGTAAACCGTGAACTTGGTAGCTCCATGAAATCCGTAGGTGAAGTAATGGCAATAGGCCGTACTTTCGAAGATGCAATTCAGAAAGGTCTAAGAATGATCGGGCAGGGAATGCATGGTTTTACGGAAAACAAAGACCTTCATGTGGATGATCTGGATGCGGCGCTCAAGGCGCCTACGGACAAGCGCATTTTTGCTATTGCACAAGCGATGTATGAGGGCTATAGCGTAGAGCGGATACATAAACTGACGAAGATTGATAATTGGTTCCTGCAGCGCCTGGAGCACATCATTCAATGGGATCTCAAACTCAGACAGACGGGTGGGTTGGAACATCTGTCGCATGACCTCCTTCTGCGCGCCAAACAGTTGGGATTCTCGGATTTCCAGATTGCACGGGCTGTTGGATTAGGCAAGCAGATGCCGATGGATCAAGCGGTCATTAAGATGCGTGAATTCCGTAAGAACATGGGCGTACTGCCGGTCGTAAAACAGATAGACACGTTGGCAGGAGAGTTCCCGGCACAGACCAATTACCTCTATTTGACTTATAGTGGCATAAAGAACGATGTGCATTATACGGGAGACCATAAATCAATTATTGTATTGGGTTCCGGCGCATACAGGATCGGTTCGTCTGTAGAGTTTGACTGGTGCGGAGTACAGGCTCTGAATACCATCCGCAATAATGGGTTCCGCTCGGTTATGATCAATTATAACCCCGAGACTGTTTCTACGGATTATGATGTGTGTGACCGCCTCTATTTCGATGAACTCACGTTTGAGCGCGTGATGGATATCATTGAACTGGAGAACCCGCAAGGAGTGATCGTCTCCACCGGAGGGCAGATCCCAAACAATCTGGCGATGAAACTGGACAAACAGCAAGTTCCTATCTTGGGCACTTCGGCAAAATCCATTGATAACGCAGAGGATCGGGATAAATTCTCTGCAATGCTGGACCGTATCGGAGTGGATCAGCCGGAATGGAGTGCTTTGACCTCGATGGACGATGTAGAAAAGTTCATTGAGAGGGTAGGATATCCTGTCCTTGTACGTCCGTCTTATGTCCTTTCCGGAGCAGCGATGAATGTCTGCTCCAACGAGGAGCAACTGCATAAGTTCCTGCAACTGGCAGCCAAAGTGTCGAAAGAGCATCCTGTGGTTATTTCCAAGTTCATGACCAATACCAAAGAAGTGGAGATGGATGCTGTTGCGCGCGACGGAGAGATAATAGCATATGCTATCTCCGAGCATGTGGAGTTTGCCGGAGTCCATTCGGGTGATGCTACGATCATGTTCCCCGCGCAGAAACTATATGTAGAGACCGTACGCCGTATAAAACGTATTTCCGGTAGGATAGCGCGTGAACTGAATATCTCCGGACCGTTCAATATCCAATACTTGGCGCGGGAGAATGAGATCAAAGTAATCGAGTGCAATCTTCGTGCATCACGGTCGTTCCCGTTTGTGAGCAAAGTGCTGAAGATCAATCTCATAGATCTCGCAACTCGTATCATGCTTGGGCTGCCTATCGAGCGACCCCACAAATCGCTCTTTGATTTTGACTATGTGGGAGTAAAAGCCTCGCAGTTCTCTTTTAACCGACTTCAGGATGCCGATCCTATACTGGGAGTGGACATGGCTTCTACCGGCGAAGTGGGATGCCTTGGAGAAGACGCAAGTTGTGCGCTCCTCAAATCGCTGTTATCGGTAGGAATGCGTATTCCTAAGAAGAATATTCTTTTCGCCATAGGCGGACCGAAACAGCGTGCGCATCTTCTGGATGTTATCAAGAGACTTGTACAACGCGGCTATACCATCTACGCCACGGGAGGTACAAGTGAGTTCCTCAACGGGGTAGGCGTGCCTAATATCCGGGTGTACAAGAAAGAGCATCTGGATGAATTCGGCCAGCTGAAACAGCCGATTGTCTCTAATCTGATGCATAACAAACAGATTGAGCTGTTTGTCGGCATACCTGTGGATACCTTGGCGGACACGGTGCATGACAGTTATTACCAGATGCGGCGTACGGCAGTGGACCTCAATATACCGTTGATCACCAACGCCCGGTTGGCAGAGGCATTCATCAATGCTTTCCTTGATGTGCCGCTGGATACGCTTGCTATCAGAGAGTGGAGCGAGTATAAGTAATTCGTAATTTTAATTCGTAATTCGATATAATATGAACGCATTAACATCAACCAATTTTTCTTTTCCCGGTCAAACGAGTGTCTATCATGGCAAAGTACGTGATGTCTATTTCATTGGCGACAACCTGCTTTGTATGGTGGCTACAGACCGCATCTCTGCTTTTGACGTCATTCTGCCGGAGGGAATCCCCTTCAAGGGACAGATCCTCAACCAGATTGCGGCTAAGTTTCTGAATGAGACAAGGGATATAGTGCCTAACTGGCTGTTAGCGACACCGGATCCGATGGTTTCTATCGGCTATCGTTGCAAGGGCTATCCGGTTGAAATGATTGTACGCGGCTACCTCTGTGGATCTGCCTGGAGGGCATACAAAGCCGGTGCACGGGAGATCTGCGGGGTAAGACTGCCGGAAGGGATGAGAGAGAATGAGAAGTTCCCGACTCCTATTATCACACCTACCACCAAAGCGGAGATAGGTACCCATGACGAGGATATCTCACGCGAAGAGATCCTTGCGCGCGGATTGGTGCCGGAGAATGAGTACAGGCAGATAGAGCAGTATGCGTTGGCGCTCTTTGCCAGAGGTCAGGAGATAGCCGGGAAACATGGACTCATCCTGGTTGACACCAAATATGAGTTCGGCTCGTGCAACGGACAAGTGATGCTGATGGATGAGGTACATACGCCTGATTCAAGCCGCTATTTCTATGCTGAGGGCTATGCGGAACGGTTTGAAGCGGGAGAACCGCAGCGCCAGCTGTCCAAAGAGTTCGTCAGAGAATGGCTCATGGGCAATGGTTTTCAAGGCAAAGAGGGACAGCAGGTTCCGGAAATGACTCCTGCTGTTGTGCAATCGATCACAGATCGTTATGTGGAACTGTACGAAGGTATTACAGGGGACGCGTTCATGAAAGAAGAGACCTGTGATTTAGCAACACGCATTGAGAATAATATCAATGCTTATCTGAAGAAATAAATTTAAGTCTGTTTATTTAAGGAATATTTATGGCAGGTTTTTTTGGAACAATTAGTACTACTCCCTGTGCTGCGGATGTATTTTATGGAACCGATTATCATTCGCATTTAGGCACACGCCGTGGCGGAATGGCTACTTTTGATAAGGAAACGGGGCATTTCAACCGGGTGATACACTCTATCTCCCAGGCTTCCTTCCGGACCAAGATGGAGGATGAATTGCCGAAATTCATTGGCAATGCAGGAATTGGAATTATCTCGGACACGGATGCTCAACCGCTTCTGTTCAATTCGCATCTCGGGCGTTTTGCGCTTTCTACGGTGGGTAAGATTGCTAATCTGGATGCGCTGGCGGAAGAGGCTCTGGAGTGCAATATGCATCTGTCGGAGTTTTCTTCGGGAAAGGTCAATCCTACGGAGTTAGTAGGGCTGATGATTATTCAGAAACCTACGTTGGAAGAAGGAATACGCTATGCCCAGGAGAAAATCAAAGGCTCTCTCTCTTTGATGCTTCTTACCGAGAACGGCATTGTGTGCGCGAGGGATCTGTGGGGACGGACGCCTTTGATCATCGGGCAGAAGGAAGGGGCTTTCTGTGCGGCAAGTGAACCGTCTTCTTTTTACAATCTCGGTTTTACCAGGCTCCGAGATCTGGGACCGGGTGAGATTGTGCGTCTGTACGCCGATAGAGTAGAGTTGCTTGTGCCGCCTATGCCGGACCATATGCAGATCTGTTCGTTCTTATGGGTTTACTACGGTTTCCCTACATCCTCATTCGAAGGACGTAATGTGGAGGATGTCAGAAACTATATCGGTTTCGCAATGGGCAAAGAAGATGACACACGGGTGGATTGCTGTTGCGGCGTGCCGGATTCGGGTATCGGTATGGCTATCGGTTATTCGGAGGGACATAATGTGCCGTACCGACGCGCTATATCAAAATATACGCCTACATGGTCCCGCTCGTTCATGCCGACCAATCAGAACATGCGCAGCCTGGTGGCTAAAATGAAATTGATCCAGAATAACGCTATCTTGCGCGACAGAAGGGTGTTGCTTTGCGACGATTCTATTGTGCGCGGAACGCAACTGAGGGATAACACACGCTGTCTGCTGGACGGAGGAGCCAAAGAGATACATATGCGTGTGGCATGTCCTCCGCTCGTGTACGGGTGTCCGTTCATCAATTTCTCGGAGTCCAAGTCCGTGATGGAACTTATCACGCGGCGTGTTATTGCGGAACTGGAAGGACCGGAAGCAGCCGCTGACGATGAGAGAGTAAGGGCTTATACTGTTACTGATTCGGAGGAATACAAGCGGATGGTGGATTGTATTGCTGAGAAGTTCGGACTGCAGTCGCTGCGTTTTACCAAGTTGGAGACCCTCATACGGGCTATCGGGTTGCCGCGCAGCCATGTCTGTACCCATTGCTTCGACGGATCCTCCGCGCACACATTGTGAATTTTGAATTTTGAATTATATATGCAAGTATCTAATCGTATTTTTAAGATTGAAGCCTCGCAGAGTCTGGTCATGGCTGCTCGTGCGAAGGCGATGAAAGCCGCAGGTGTCGATGTGGTTAGTATGTCTTTGGGTGAACCGGATATGGATACTCCGGAACATGTACGTCGCGCCGCACAGGAGGCGGTGGACAACCACTGGTCGCATTATGGACCCGTGGCGGGTATTCCGGCTTTGAGAGAAGCGGTTGCGGGCTATCAGAACTCAATCACGGGAAATGCTATCCCGTGGATTGCGGATGACGTGCTGGTGTCGGCGGGAGCTAAAATGGCAATTTATAACGCCATACAGGCTGTTGTCAACCCCGGAGACGAGGTGGTTATTCCTACGCCCAGTTGGGTTAGTTATAGCGAGATGGTCAAACTGGCGGAAGGTGTTGTAGTGCCGGTACAGACGGATTTCGAGAACCGCTATTGTCTGACGCCTGCGCAACTGAGAGCGGCTCTTACGCCTAAAACACGCATGGTCATTCTTTGTTCGCCGAATAACCCTACGGGCAGTGTCTATTCGGGAGAGGAGTTGGACGCGCTGGTGAATGTATTACGCGATTTTCCGGAGGTCTATATCCTTTCCGATGAGATTTATAACGAACTGGCGTACGGAGTTGTTCCTCCTTCCTTCTCGCATTTCTCGGACTTGGCGGAACGCCTTATCATCATCAACGGAGTAAGCAAAGCCTATGCCATGACCGGCTATCGTCTGGGTTGGCTTATGTCTAAAAACAAAGCTTTTGTCAATGCCTGCATCCGCTTGCAGGGACAACAAATCACATGCGCAACCATGATCGCGCAAAAAGCAGCGGAGGCGGCGCTGACCGGAACGAAGGAGTGTGTGGAAGAAATGAGACAGGTCTTCGCGAAACGCCGGGAGCTGATTCGTTCGCTTACGCAGAAGATACCGGGACTCAAGTTCCATGAACCGCAGGGGGCTTTCTATCTCTTCCCGGATGTGAGTGCATGGGGGACGGGAGACGAAGTGGCGGAGCGCTTGTTAGAAGAGGCGCATGTGGCGGTTGTGCCCGGGTCGGCGTTCGGATGCCCGAACTGCATCCGGCTCTCTTATGCCATCAGCGAGGAAGAAATACGGACTGCTATGGATAGAATAGCAAACCTCTTAAATAATTGGAAAAAATGACCATACACCAATTTCTTCCCCCCTTCAAGGGGGAGTCGGAGGGGGCCTTCACTTCCTCCCTTTGGGCGGGAATTCTCATCGCTATCGCAGGGTGGGGGTTTCTGGCTAATCCGGTGTTGGGCATGTTCCTGTTCTGCGTAGGACTGATTGCGGTGGTCAAATACCGCGCAAAGTTATACACGGGAACGGCAGGATTTCTGACTTCCTGGAAGGAACTGCTGCCTCTCTTGTTAATCCTGCTGGGTAATATTATCGGCTGTCTGCTGGTGGCGGCGGTTTCTCTTTTCTCGCCTTTGGCGCTGCCGGAAGCGGCAACGAAGGTTATTACGGCGCGGCTGGAGACAGGATGGCTCGGAACAGGACTTCTGGCAATAGGTTGCGGTCTGTTAATGTCGCTGGCTGTGGATTTCGCAAGGCGGAACAGAGATTTCTCGGATTGGCTGCCGTTGTTGTTTGCCGTGCCGGCATTCATCCTCTGCGGTTTCCCGCACTGCGTCGCGGATGCGTTTTATTGCTGTGTTTATCTGCTTAATGCCACCGACATCTCCTGGGGACCGTTGCTTGCCTATTATGTTTCCATCGTCCTGGGTAATTTCGTGGGCTGTAACCTCTACCGACTTTTCACCTCCCCTTCCTAAATTCCTTCAGACATTTTCTATCCCGTCACCAATTAATTGCTTCATTCTCTACTTTAATGCCACACGTCGCTGTGTGGCGTTTTTTTTGCATTATTATTTGCATATTTCAAAAATTTGTTGTATCTTTGCAGCGAATTTGAAATTCAAAGTCGCAAATTTGCATGTAAGTGACTGAAAATGTGGTATTTGTGTCGTATGTATGTTGTATAAAGTCTAGGACTTACTGCTAACCGACCTTACGCGGGTCTTATTTAGGTCTTATTTAGGGTCTATTGGGACCTAATGGACGAAATAGAAGAATCCGGCGGCAAAAATGCCACCGAAGGGAACAACGGAGGCTCGCGCAATGAGGCGCGAGAAAGGAAAACGAAGGGGAGAGAAAGAAGGGAAAGAGAATATGTCTATGCATTTGAAAACAAAGGTAATAAACCGTTTGAAATGGGACGGGTTTGAGTTTGTCTCAC
>CALEPS010000170.1 GCA_937910305.1 uncultured Bacteroidales bacterium
CTGATTACCCACAAAGAGTTTGTCCCAAGTAAGTCCGTCGTTACGCCATGTAGCGCCTTCTAATGTAAAGATGATTCTGCCGTTTTCGTCCGTCTCTGCCGTCAGATAGACATTGTTATCCGTCTGTTCGTTCACCGTCATATGGCAGATGTCGGTATTGCGTTCGGGTGTGCCGGCCGTCAGTTCCCAGTCATAAGTTGCCGATATGCCGGAAATATACCCGTCGGCTACCGCCGTCACCTGTACCGAAAAGGTGGCATCCACGTAAGGCACGAAGCCTATCGCGTCACCGGAATGGATATCCGCCTGTGAATAGACGCAGTTGTTTGCTCCGCGGTAGATGGCGAGGTTGTAGGCTGTGGCACCGGTTACCGAGTTGAAAGTGATATGGTTGGTTCCATCTATGCCGGAGATAGCAGGAGCCGCTAACGCCGACGAACAGGAAGTGCCGTAGGTATATGCAAAGGTATAGCCGCCATAGCAGTTGTTGTTGTTTGCGGTGAACCACTCTATCGTACCATTGTTGTACTTGATCTTCGTGCCGGTCGGAAGAGTCTGTCCCTCTTTGAGTTGGAGAGTGAACGTGCGGCTCATGTCACCCGCATACACCCTATTAAAATAGGTGCTTGCATCCTCTTCCGATTGCCCTTCTTTCTGCACTTTGAAATTATTCAGATTGCTGCCCATACCGTTGTTGCGGAACAGGGTCCAGTCGCTGCCGGAGATGGTAATAACGACATCTCCGTTGTCGGCGGTCTGCCACGTCAGGTAAGCCTGTGAGTTGCCGCTGCCGATAGATGACAAGCAGTATTCGGAGTCGCCTATCACATTCCAAGCCACGCCTTCCGAGCGGTTGCTCTCCCCATGTACCTCATCATTGAAAGCGGGAACCGCCACCACATATACCATATAACTGCCGGTGGCGGTGTAGTCAAGCACCGTGCCGGCAGGCTCAACCGTTTGTTCGTGTTTGAGCGTACTGCCGTCATACACCACAGCCTTATAGGAGGCAGCATTGTCAACGCTGGTGAACGTGATGGTATTGTCCGCAATGCTCACGCCGATAGGCGCGTCAAGCGGCGTGCGGTCACTGCAGTTCGTACCATAGATATAGGTGAAAGACAAGGCAGGATTGTTGGCATTGTTTGAACCTACTTTCCAAGCTATTGATTGTTTCTCTCCATATGCATTGAACGTAATGACATCACCATATACCGGCGCAGCATCACCCGTATTGGGCGTATAGGTCAGAGTGGTTGTACCGGCAACAATACCAGTTTGGCGGGTGAAAGCCGTGGTGATGGGCTTGCCATTGATTTTGAAACCATCATTGTTCAGACCATTGTCATGGAAAGTAGTACCGCTGTTCCCTTCCGCATTACTGATGGTAATCACGAACTTACCATCCGCTTCGGTCGCAAACGTTATATTGAACTTCTGCTGCGCATTGGGCGTTTGATTGGGATTGTTATATTGGTAATTACCATTGATATATTTATCGCAGTATGCCGATTTAGGCAGGGCGGCTTTGGCGGGTGACCAAGTGACGGCGTCCGACCATTCCGACGAAACGGTTCCTTCGGTATAAGAGACCGCCTGCACCTTCACCGAATAGGTGGCGTCTGCAACATATGACCGGAAAGACAAGGTGCTGCCGCTGCCGCTGATTTTCTCCCTGCCGACAAGCGTCTCACCGCGATAGATATGCACCAGATAATCGCCTGCTCCGCTGATTGCACCTCCCAACGTGACAACACCTTCGGTAGTAACAGACGTGAGAGAAGGTGTGGCAAGTTGAGCAGAAGGAGCACTGCCTACTGTATAGGCGAACACATTTCCGTTTGCTTGAATATGAGAGCAAGCAGAGTTAGCCCAACAGACAGGGCGATTATTATCATTGTCTTTCGGACTATAGTAGAGAATGTCACCCGTTTTGAGAATGACAGACGCATTGGTTTTCGGTTTCAGCCGAAACTCTGTCGGGTTATTGGCATCGAACACCTTATCATAATAGGTATTGATTCGGACAGGCGCGTCAGAGGAACCGGCTTTCTTGTACCAGAAACCGTCTATCTGCAACGGGTTTTGTCCTTCTGCGGCAAAGACGGTGAAAGCTTCCCCTGCTCCGCCGTGGATGGAGAGGACGATGGTGTCACCCTTGTCTGCATCAGTAGCGGGCAAGGTGCGCCAAGTGATATACGCTTTCTGTTTGGTCGTACCGTTGTTGCCATTGGGGTGGTCGGTAGACTCAATCTCCGCATTGAAACAAGTCGTTTTCTCCACATACGCATACAATGGGGCGGAGAACATTCCCGCAAAGAGGGCGAGAAGAAAGATAAATGTTTTTCTCATGGTTGTGAGTTTTAAGATTTGTTTATGTTGATTAAGGATTTTT
This sequence comes from uncultured Bacteroidales bacterium, assembly GCA_937910305.1. Taxonomy (GTDB): domain Bacteria; phylum Bacteroidota; class Bacteroidia; order Bacteroidales; family Paludibacteraceae; genus Colicola. The sequence goes on from CALEPS010000170.1 coordinate 2,396, forward strand.
TCAAATCCGGTGCAAAGGTACTACATATTCCTTATTTATGCAAGCGTGATTCCGCACGTAATACAAATAAAGTACGTACCTGCGCAATGAAGTACGTACTATTCTGTTTGTTTTCAGCGAATCAGCGCATCAAGATGCGACAAAAAAAAGTACGCATTAAGTACGTACTTCTTTACTGCTTTTTGCCATGCGAGAGGAGGAGTTTCGACAGAAGCCGGTATACTGCTACCTTCTCTTCCGCACTAAATCCATCTCCCGCTTTAGGGGGCTGGGGGGCTTTTAACACCTCCAGATGGTGCTTTATCACAGCCAAATCGCCCCGTTGTGCAGGTCCGGTCTGTGCGTCACGAGGGGTCATCGAGTGTACTTTGGCAGCCGTGTTGTCGATGAGCGGCAGCAGGGCTTCAAAAGGAATACGTGTGTCGCGTAAGAGGTCTGCAGCGACGCGGAACATCAGGTTCGAATAGTTATTGGCGAACACACCGGCTATATGCAGCCGTTCGCGGTCATGCCGGTTCGCCTCATAGATATGTCCCGTCAGGTTCTGCGCCAAGGAGTATATCGCCGCCACGTCATCGATGTTCTTTCCCTCGATAAAACAAGGAATGCTGCTCCAGTCGTCTATCATCTTCGTCCGGCTGAAGGACTGGAAGAAATAAAGTACACCGGCATGGGGTTTGTCTTCTCCGAACACGTCTATCGGCATTGTGCCGGATGTATGCAGGTGCAGGGCTTTCGGCGCATGGATGACCGATATCACATCCCGCAAGGCTTGGTCCGCAATGGCATAGATATATATGTCTGCCTGTGGCAGACTGACCGCGTTGCTGTAAGACCGCTCTGCTGTAGGACTCGTCAGCGGACGGGCATGAATGAGTTCGGTCTTGATGCCTTTGGTCTCAAAGGCGTGGTGCAGGTTCGTCCCTACACTCCCAGCGCCAAGAATAGCTATCTTCATCTCCCTACCTCCTTGTAGAACTCGGAGACGGCGACGATACCTTTCTCCCACACCTCGAGGTCCATGGATTCGTTAGGCGAATGGATGGCGTTCTGCTCCAGGCCGAAACCCATCAGGATGGTCTTGCATCCCAAGATCCGTTCGAAGGCGGCAATAATAGGTATCGAGCCGCCGCGGCGCGCGGCAAGCGGTCTTTTGCCGAAGGCTTTCTCGAAGCCTTTTTCCGCCGCTTTGTAGGCGGGAATATCTATTGGGCAGACATAGCCCTGACCGCCGTGCATCGGTGTCACTTTCACGCGCACACCCTGCGGACGGAGCGACTCGATATAATCGACGAACGCCTGCGAGATTTTCTCGTGGTCCTGGTTGGCTACGAGCCGGCATGAGACCTTGGCAAAAGCTTTGGAGGGCAGGACTGTCTTGGAGCCCTCGCCGGTATAACCGCCCCAGATGCCGCAGATGTCAAAAGAGGGTCTGCAGGAGTTGCGTTCGAGAGTCGAATAACCCTTTTCTCCAAAGACATCATCGACGCCAATAGCAGTGTTGTATTTTTCCTGCGAGAACGGTATCTGCGCAATCATTTTCCGTTCCTCATCGGGAATAGGCAGCACATCGTCGTAGAAGCCGGGAATCGTTATTCTACCGTCCTTATCGACGATCTGCGCCAGCATTTCACAGAGTGCATTTACCGGATTTTTGACCGCTCCGCCAAAATGTCCGGAATGGAGGTCTCTGTTAGGTCCGTCCACCTCTATCTGCCAGTACGCCAGTCCGCGCAGGCCTGTAGTGATAGAAGGTGTCTCTTTACCGATCATGGAGGTGTCGGAGACAAGGATGATGTCGGCTTTCAGCAGGTCTTTGTGTTCCTCCAGAAATGCCTCCAGCGAGGGAGAACCGATCTCTTCTTCGCCTTCGAAGATGAACTTGACGTTGCATCTCATCTGTCCTGTCCTGACCATGTATTCAAACGCTTTGACCTGAATCATCGCCTGTCCTTTGTCGTCGTCGGCACCTCGTGCGTAAAGCCGTCCGTCACGGATGGACGGTTCCCACGGGTCGGACAGCCATAACTCCAACGGCTCCACCGGCATCACGTCGTAGTGGGCGTAAACGAGAACGGTAGAAACCCCACCCTGACCCTCCCCACAAGGGAGGGGACACCGGTATTCGCCATAAACAAACGGATTACCCGACTCCCTCCCTTGAGGGGAGGGCTGGGGAGGGGTTACTACTTCCGCTTTCTGGCAGCCGGCTTGCAGCAGCAGTTCGCGCCACCGCTCGGCGCAGCGCAGCATGTCGGCTTTGTGCTCCGCCTGGCAACTGACTGAAGGGATGCGAATGAGACTCGCCCATTCGTCCATAAACCGCTCACGATGAGCACCGATATACGATAAGATATCCATATTTATAGTAAATAAATTATTTTGTTGCAAATTCAGCGCAAAGATACACTTTTTTTTGCATATATCAAAATATTTTTGTAATTTTGCGCCCGAATTTATTTTGGCGTATTATGCGCATGCGGGTACACATATTATTTTTAATGCTCCTATTCTGCTTCACGGCGGTGTGGGCAGAAGATAGTATACCCGCCGGTATTCAGTCGTCAGACAGTATTGTGCAGGAAGTAAAAACCTCCCCCGCCCCCTCCTCAAGAGGGGAGAATGAGGATAGTTCTATTGCAGAGGAGGAAAGCAAGCCGAAGAAGGAGAGTGAGCTCAAATCGCCTGTGCATTACCAGGCGTCCGACTCGATGATCATGATGGGGAACGGTACCGCCTTCCTGCACGGGAAGGGCGACCTCAAATACGAATCGATGCAGCTGCAGGCGGATTACATCCGTATCAAGATGGACTCCAGCACGATCTACGCCCACGGCGTGTATGACTCGATATACGAGGAATGGCACGGCAAGCCCGTCTTCAACGATGGCAAAGAGAGTTACGAGACCAACGAGATAACCTATAACATCAAGACGCAGAAAGGTTATATCCGTCACGTAGTGACCCAGCAGGGCGAAGGATATATCATCGCCGACAAGACCAAGAAACTGAACAACGACGAGATGATGCTTGGCGGCGGACAGTACACCACCTGCGATGACCACGACCATCCGCATTTCTACCTCCATCTGACGAAAGCGAAAGTGAAGCCGGGCGAGTACATAGCCGCCGGACCGTCTTATTTGGTGGTAGGTGATGTGCCGCTTCCGATAGCGCTGCCGTTCGGATTCTTCCCGTTCACGAACACCTATTCGTCCGGACTGATCATGCCTACTTTCGGCGACGACTACACGCGCGGCTTGTACCTGCGCGGATTAGGATATTATTTCGCCATCTGCGACTACATGGACCTCGAAGTGACGGGCGACATCTACAGCCGCGGCACCTGGGCAGTGAGCGCCAAGAGCCGGTATCTGTGGCGGTACCATTTCTCGGGCAACCTGAGTATCAGTTACCGCAACGATGTGACGAGCGAACAAGGCATGCCGGACTACAGTGCGCGTAAGAACTTCAGCATCCAATGGAGCCACTCGCAGGACGCCAAGTCCAACCCGTACAGCACTTTCTCCGCATCCGTCAACTTCTCCACATCGGGTTACAACCGCAGCAACATCAACAGTTACTACAACCCATCCCTGTACTCGGAGAACACGAAGAGCAGTACGATCAACTACACGCAGCGGTTCCCCGACAGTCCGTGGAGCCTGTCGATGAGCGCGAGTCTGACACAACGCACCAGCGACTCGACCATCAGCCTTACCGCACCGCAGATGACCGTCTCCATGAGCAGCCAGTACCCGTTCAAACTATGGCGGCAGGCGACACTCAAACGCAAAGGAAAAGTGGCAGGCAAAGAGCGGTGGTACGAGAAGATCAGCATGAGCTATTCGATGAACGGCAAGATAGCCACCAACAGCATGAAGGAGAAAGATTTCCTGCATTCGAACTTCTTCCGCGACTGGCAGACGGGTATCAGCCATAACCTGCCTATCAAAGCGAGTTTCACACTCTTCAAATACCTCTCCGTCTCGCCAACCATCAACCTGCGCGACCGGATGTATTTCAGCCGCATCGACCAGCAATGGGACGACGAGGCACAGGCGCTGGCGCGGGACACCACAACCGGATTCTACAACGTCTTCGATTTTGACGTAGGACTGAGCCTCAGCACAAAGCTGTACGGCTTCTACACGCCGCTCAAGAAGCTGTTCCCGAACAGCAAAGTGGAGAAATTCCGCCATGTGGTGACACCTACCCTCTCTATCAGCTACCACCCGGATTTCGAAAAGAGTTTCTGGGGTTATTACGGCCATTACGACCAGCCGGTATATACCAACGAGACAGACAGCACCACGGGCCGCAAGATCCAGAAGACGGACGAAGCCGGTAACCCGGTAGTGATGCACCAGACCTATTCGCGGTTCGCCAACAGCCCGTTCGGCAACGCGCCGAGAGGCATGTCTGCAACGCTGAACTTCGGCGTAGCAAACAACCTGGAAGTCAAAGTGGTCAACAAAGAAGACACCACGGGCAAGAACCCGTACAAGGTGATCAGTCTGATTGATAACTTCTCCGTGAACGGAGGATATAACTTCGCAGCCGACAGTATGAACTGGAGCAATTTCTCCGTGAACCTGCGTCTGAAATTCCCGAAGTTGAACAACTACAGCCTGAACATGAGTACGTCGCTCGATCCGTATATGTACGAACTGAACGCCGCCGGCACCCCCGTGCGGACCAACAAACAGTACTGGCACAACGGACGGTTCCCGCACTGGAGCGGATTCAGTTGGAACTTCAGCTACACCTTCAACAACCAGACCATCAAGAAATGGAAAGCCGCGATCGAGAAAAGGAGAGGCGAAAGTAAGCCGTCAGCCGGCAGCAGTCAGCCATCGGAAGCAGGGACGGGCGACGAAGAACCGAACCTTGAGCCGATCACGAAAGACGACAGCGGCATGGACCGCAACGCCAAGTTAGGCGGAAAGAAAGAAGCGGAGGTGGACGACGGATACGTCCGGACAGAGTTCCCATGGAGCCTCTCTATCAACTACTCCCTCGCCTACGCCAACGGAAGCGAGTTCGACTACAACAAGATGCAATACAAGATGAAATGGCGCAACTCGCTCAGCCTGCAAGGAAACATCGGTCTCGGACAAGGATGGAAAGTGAGCGCCAACATGACCTATAACTTCGATGTGATGAGAGTGACGAGCTGCACGTTCAACATCAGCCGGGACCTGCACTGCTGGAACATGACAGCCAGCATCAACCCTATCGGACCGTTCAAGAGCTACACCTTCCATATAGGTGTCAACGCGTCCATACTGAGCGACCTCAAATATGACAAAAACAGTAACCAATCAACAAATTCACGAGTAACATGGTGGTAGAAAAATTAAAAGTAGTGAGTGCCACGTACGAGCTGTACATAGCCGGCGAGGACGGAAAAGAAGAGTTAATGGAAAAAGCTACGGAGGAGACTCCGTTAGTGTGGTGCCAAGGCGAAGGAATGATGCTCCCAGCCTTTGAAGCACAGATGGAAGGCAAAGAGGAAGGAGCGCTTTTCGACTTCGTGCTCAAAGCCGCAGACGCCTACGGCGAGTATATCCCTGAAGGACTAATGGACCTGCCGAAGAAGATGTTCTTCAACGGCGACGGCGAGTTCGACGAAGAGCGCGTGTATGTAGGTGCTGTCGTACCGATGAACACCGTGGACGGACAAGTAGTCAAAGCGCAGGTGTGCGAGATAACAGACGAACAAGTGACAATCGACCTCAACCACCCTTACGCCGGTGAGGACCTGCATTTCCAAGGAAAGATCATCGCTGTCCGCGACGTGACGGAAGGCGAACTGAAAGCCATCCGCAACCCGCGACACGGATGCGGAGGCTGCGGCGGAGGATGCAGCAAGAAGAAAGGCGAAGGATGCGAAGGCTGCGGAGAAAGCGGTTGCGGAGGATGCGAATAACCCCAACTTACTCCCGTCATTCTCCCGAAACACCCCCGACCCGATTCTCTCTCGTTAGTGTCTCGCTAGTCTGATTTGGACATGTAACATACATAAACAAACTAAAACAACATACATAAACTATGGCAAATATTGTAGCGATAGTGGGTCGTCCCAATGTAGGGAAATCGACCCTGTTCAACCGCCTGACGGGAACACGGAGGGCGATAGTGATGAATACCGCCGGTACAACCCGTGACCGCCAGTACGGCAAAGCCGAATGGTGCGGAAGGGAGTTCTCGGTGATAGACACCGGGGGATGGGTTGTCAACAGCGATGACACTTTCGAGAGCGAGATCAACCGGCAAGTGGACCTCGCTATCCGCGAAGCGGACGTAGTGATGCTGGTTGTCGATGTGAACGAAGGGGTGACCCAGTTCGACATGGAGGTGGCGCATCTGCTACGGCAGGCAAAGAAACCTACCGTCCTCTGCGTCAACAAAGTAGATACGTTCGAGAGCCAGTACGGCGCAGCTGAGTTCTACAAACTCGGCTTGGGCGAACCGTTTATCCTCTCCGCCGAGAACGGTCTGGGAACGGGTGATCTCTTGGACGAGGTAGTGAGCCGTTTCCGCAAAGAGGACAACAGCGACGAGGCACTCGAAGACCTGCCGCGGTTCGCTATCGTAGGACGGCCTAACGCAGGCAAGTCCAGCATCCTGAACGCCTTCATCGGAGAAGAGCGGACGATAGTAACCGACATCCCCGGCACGACACGGGACTCCATATACACCCGGTATAACAAGTTCGGCAAGGATTTCTACCTCGTCGATACCGCCGGCATCCGCAAGAAAGCCAAAGTGACGGAAGACATGGAGTATTACTCCGTCGTACGCTCCATCCGCGCGATAGAGAACAGCGACGTGTGTATCCTCATGATTGACGCTACACGCGGCATTGAAGCACAGGACCTGAATATCTATTCGCTGATTCAGAAGAACAAGAAAGGACTGGTCGTTTGTATCAACAAATGGGACTTGGTGGAGAGCAAGACCAACGCTGACATCAAGGCATACGAGTCCGCTATCCGCGAACGCATCGCGCCTTTCACGGATTTCCCCATCATCTTTACCTCCGCCGTAACCAAACAGAGGATATTCAAAGTGGTGGAGACCGCGATACATGTCTATGAGAACAAGAACAAGAAAGTGCCGACAGCACAACTGAACGAGAAGTTCCTGCCGCTCATCGAGAACTACCCGCCGCCTGCATGGAAAGGCAAGTACATCAAGATCAAATACTGCACCCAGTTGCCGAACACGCAGATACCTACGTTTGTGTTCTTCGCCAACCTGCCGCAGTACGTCAAAGAGCCGTACCGCCGTTTCCTGGAGAACAAACTGCGCGAGTGGTGGGATTTTAGCGGCACGCCGGTACAACTGTTTATACGGGCAAAGTGACAGGAGTCGAAAGCAAATAGTCAAAAGTCGAAAGCCGAAAGTAGAAAGATATTAAGAAAAAGTATAACTTTTTACTTAAATGCTTGCATATGTCAAAAAAAAGTAGTACCTTTGCGCGCTTTTTGGTATGAAAATAATAGGTTTTGTATATAGTCAAAAGTCGAAAGACGAAAGTCGAAAGACAGAAAGCGAGTGGGAGATGGTGCTGAAAGGCGACAGTTGCCTGCTCAACGGAAGAAAGCCTTTTTTCCTGCCGGAAGGAGCCACGGAGATAGGAGCTACGGAATGTCTCATCCTCCGCGTCAGCCGGCTTGGCAAAGGGATCGCCTCGCGTTTTGCAGACAGATACTACGACGCAACGGCTCCCGGAGTGGATTTTACCGACCTCGCCGCGCTGCGTGAAGCACAAGAAGCAGGCAGGCCCTGGACACAGGCTATCGCGTTTGACTACAGCCTCGCGATAGGAGAATGGGACGATGTACGAAGCCACGATGTACAAAGTACGCAGGAGTCCTTGGTTCTTTCGCCCGAAGAAGCGATAGCGGAGGCAAGCAAGACCATGACCATCCGGCAAGGGGACTTGATTTATATCCAGAGAAAACAAACTCCGCGGCTCGTCCAAAAAGAAGAAGTCATCCGCATGGAGACCAACGGAGAAGAAAAACTCTATTGCAAGATAAAATGAGAAAACTGATCACAATATTGTTAACGCTGCTATGCCTGCCCTTGACGGCGGGTGTTCACTCATACACCGGACGCTCGGTATTGGCGGACGGGCACTGGGTGAAGATACGCGTGAGCGAGAGCGGCGTGTGCCGGATGAGTTTTGACGAACTGCGCAAAGCGGGTATCGACCCAGCACAAGTGCAAGTGTACGGCTACGGCGGCGCACAGAAAGCACAGAACTTCACCCTGCCGAACATAGACGACCTGCCGTCTGTGCCGGTTTACAAAGGAGAGGATTTCATCCTTTTCTATGTTCAGGGACCGATCAGTTGGCAATATAACGGCAGCCGTTTTGTACACACCCGGAATACCTATTCCAACTACGGCTATTATTTCCTGACGGACAGCCGTGAGCCGACGGCAATCAGCCATCAGCCGTCAGCGACAAGCGGCACTCCGACGGATGTTACCACCTATTCTCTTTATCAGGTTATCAACAACGACTCCGTCAACCTGATAGACCGTACCGGTGTCTCCGGCGCAGGACGTACTTTCTACGGCGAGCAGTTCCTGGTGAACAGACCGCGCACGTTCTTCTTCAACACGCCCAATGCCACCGCTGACGGAGGAAGCACGGTATTTATAGACTTGGCGGCGAACGCTCCTACCGTTTCCCAGTTCACCGCTACGATCAACGGAACGACAACCAAGAGCGTGTCTATCTCCTCTATACCCGATCATTACACCTTCGGCCGCGCAGGTACGATCAGTGCTACATGTCCTTCTGCCGCCGGCAGACAACAAGTCCAGCTGCAACTGCAATGCGGCACCGCCAGCGCTTTAGGATGGCTCAACTATATCGAGATAACCACCGTGAGCGACCTTGTCATGACCGGTGATTACATGCCCGTGCGGACGACGAAGAACTACAAGAGCGCCACACCGGTGCGTTTCCATCTCTCGAACGCAACAACGGACATTCATATCTGGGACGTAACAGACCTCAGTGCGATACATGAGGTGGAATACACGCTCTCCGGCTCAGAGGCAGTATGGACAGGCACACAAGCCGATGGCATCCATGAATACATCGCCTTCAACCCCAACGGATCACGGTTCGTCAAAGCAGAGACGGTAGGCGATATAAGCAACCAGGACCTGCACGCGCTGAGCGACATCGACTATGTGATTATTTGTCCGGAAGGATACGAGGATGTCTCAACGGATCTGGCACGCGCTCACGAGGAGAAAGAGAGTATCACATGGGCGGTAGTGACCGACCAACAGGTATATAACGAGTTCTCCTCCGGTACACCCGATGCCTCCGCTTACCGGTGGCTGATGAAGATGCTGTACGACCGAGCGAAAAACGGCATGGGACAGAAACCAAGATGGCTCCTGCTCATGGGGCACGGATCGTTTGACAACAGAGACCTGCTCAGGAACACATCCGGTTCGAAGCTGCTTCTCACCTATCAGGCGGAGAACTCTTTGAACGAAGTGAATGCTTATGCCACCGATGACTATTTCGGATGGCTGGACGATAATGACTGTATTGACTCATACGGCAACTGGAACGCCAGCCAAGGCAAGATGGATATAGGCGTAGGACGGTTGCCGTTCGATAGCCATGCAGAGGCGCGCACGACGGTGGACAAACTAATACGGTACATCCGCAACGAACAGACAGGCAAATGGAAAAACAGGCTGGTCTATCTGGCGGACGATGGCGAGAACGGTATGCACACAAGGACAGCCGAAGAGAGCGCGGAAAGGGTACGGAAGAAGAATCCCGATTTTGTAGTACATAAGATCTTTCTGGATGCCTATCCACAGGAGGTGAACGCCAGCGGCGAGAGCTACCCGTTGGCACAGAACCGTGTGCTGAACATTCTACGGGAAGGAGCACTCCTCTTCGATTATTCCGGTCACGGAGGCTATAACGCTATTACCAACGAATCGATCCTGAACCTCAAAAATATCGAAAGCATGTCGAATAAGAACCAAGCTTTCTGGATGTTCTACACCTGCAATTTCTCCCAGTGCGACGCCGGCAAACGGAGTGCAGCGGAGTCAGCTGTATTGAACCCCAAAGGCGGCGCGATAGGTATTCTATCCGCCACCCGCACGGTCTATGCAACCCAGAACACCGACCTGAACCGCTCTGTATGCGACACCCTCTTCGGACACTCGGACGTCTTCCATTATGACATGACAATAGGCGAAGCTGTTGCAATCGGCAAGAACACCTGCAAATCCCAGGACGAGAACAGACTGGCATACGTGCTGCTCGGAGACCCTGCCATGAGGCTGAACTACCCAACGGATTACCAAGTAGAAACCACCACCAAAATAGACACCCTCAATGCGTTGAGCGTACAGCATGTAGAAGGCAGGATCATAGACGAGGACAAGACCTTGGTGAGCGATTTCAACGGAAAAGTGGATATTACGGTGTACGACAAGATGCAGTCTATCCCCACGCGCGACAATGATAATGTGGGCGGCGAACCCCAAGTGGTAGCCTATAACGACTATCCCAATACCATTTTCTCCGGCTCTACAGAAGTACAAGACGGTCTGTTCAACTATACGTTCATGGTTCCGAAAGACATCCGGTACAACTACGGCAACGGACGTATCGTGTATTATGCAAAGACCGCCGACAGTCTGGAGACAGCAGAAGCGGTGGGACACTATGAGGACTTTGTAGTAGGCGGTTCGAACAGTATCGTTCTGGCAGACACGGAAGGTCCCCGGATGCGTCTTTATCTCAATACGCCTGCTTTCACGGACGGA
>CALEPS010000171.1 GCA_937910305.1 uncultured Bacteroidales bacterium
CAATTACAAACTTGGATTGAGGAGTACCTGAACGGTACGGAGTATGAGTTGGTCACGCTGGAGATCTCGGCGGAGAATGATATATTAGTGGAGGTGGACCGGCTGGAAGGCGTGGATGTCGATTTCTGCGCGGAGCTGAATCGGTATCTGGTGGAGAAAATAGATAACCTCACCCCGACCCTCTCCTCAAGAGAGGGAGACATGGATTACTCGCTGGAGGTGGGTTCTGTCAGTCTGACGGCGCCGTTCAAGACCAAGATGCAGTTTCAGAAGAACCTCGGGCACGATGTGGAAGTGATGGTAAGTACCAAGGGACAAAGTACCAAGTACAAAGGTCAACTTGTTTCCGTGGATGAAGAGACGTTCTCGGTAGATTGCGAGGAGAAGGTTGGAAGAGCGGTTACGGGTGACGGGTTACCGGTTACGGGAGGAAAGCCCAAGCGACCGAAGAAACAGATCGTGACCCATACCTGGCGGTACGACGAACCGAAGTACGTGAAGTACGACCTGAAGTTTTAGAAGACAAAAAACTAAATTATTATATAGCAAAAATGGCAACAAAGCAAGAAACAATTAACTTGGTGGACATTTTCAAGGAGTTCAACCAAGACAAAAGCATTGGCACACAGACCTTAATCACCGTACTGGAGGACTCGTTCAAGAGCGTGATCTCCAAGATGTACGGTCCGTCAGCCGACTACACTATCATCGTCAACCCGGACAAGGGTGACTTGGAGATCTACCGCAACCGTCTGGTTATGGAAGACGGCGATGTCGCCAATCCGGATACACAGATCTCGCTGAGCGACGCCCGTCTGTTGGACGAGGAAGCCGAGGTGGGTGACGACGTGACGGATCAGGTGTCCCTCGCTTCTTTCGGAAGGCGTATGATCCTGAATCTCCGCCAGACCTTGGCGTCGAAAATCATGGAGTTGCAGAAAGAGGCGCTGTACCAGAAATACAAAGACATGTTAGGTCAGGTAGTGACCGGCGAGCTGTACCAGGTATGGAAGAAAGAGATGCTTCTTCTGGACGAGGAGGGCAACGAGCTCTACCTGCCGAAGCAGAACCAGATTCCGACTGATTTCTACCGCAAGGGCGACATGGTCCGTGCCGTAGTGATCCAGGTGGAGAACAAGAACCAGCAGCCGAAGATCATCCTGAGCCGTACGGCTCCGCTGTTCCTGCAACGTCTGTTTGAACAGGAGATACCGGAGGTGAAGGAAGGTCTGATAGCTATCAAGAAGATCGCCCGTATCCCGGGTGAGCGCGCCAAAGTGGCAGTAGAGACCTTTGACGAGCGCATCGACCCGGTAGGC
>CALEPS010000172.1 GCA_937910305.1 uncultured Bacteroidales bacterium
CCGGATAGATGGGCGGGATGGCATTGACATAATAGAAACCATTGTTCATGGCGCCGTCGCCGTTCTGGTCCGGGTTGTTCATCGAAAAATAGGTGTATGCCAAGTTGACATTACCTTTCAGCCACTTCTTCGGTTCGTAATCCACATTCGAACGTACGGTGAAGCGGTTGAAGTCGGAAGCCTGATAGTAGCCTTCGTCTTTCAAGTAACCGAAAGAAGTGAAGTATTTCACTTTCTCCGAGCCGCCATGAATTTTGATATTGGCATCTACTTTCTGACCCACGCGGAAGATAGCGTCTTTCCAAGACTCCAGATTCTCGTATCCTTTTTTACGCACATTGGAATAGTCAAAAGTCGGATTTACCAAACCATTCTCATCATAAGGGTTGATTAAGAATTTACCAGGATTCTCCCAAAGTTTGTAGTCGGCAGGAATACCTTTGGGGCTGAAAAGCATATTGCTTGCTGAATTAACAGCTGTTGATTGCGGAGCAATAGAACTACCGCCATAGCGCTGGCCATTATAGATGCTCTGCCATGCCAAGGTTACGTATTCCTCCGGGCTGGTGATAACGTCATACAGTGGCAGCAAACGCATGTTGGCTCCGTATTTGACATCTACATCAATATGACCTTCGTCACCCGAAGTACCTTTCTTGGTAGTAATGACGATGACACCGTTGGCACCGCGCGCACCATACAACGAAGTAGCGGTAGCATCCTTCAGAATCGTGGTGGAAGCAATATCTCCCGGGTCGATGGATGAGATGTCACCATCATAGGTAACACCATCTACTACGTAGAGCGGAGCAGAACTACCGTTCAACGAACCGATACCGCGGATACGGATGGTAGCGTTTGTACCCGGCTGGCCGCTACCGTTGATAACCTGAACACCGGCAACCTCTCCGGCAAGCGCCTTTGAGATCTCAGACGGACTCTTCTTCTCGATATCCTCTGCTTTAACGGCTTGTGCGGAACCGGCATAAGAACCTTTCGAAACGTTTCCGAAACCGGTAACGACAACTTCCTGGATTACCTCGCTGTTCTCCTGCATCGTAATCTTCAAATTCTTGCCGGCTGCTACCTCCTGGGTCGCCATACCGACGAAACTAATTACCAAAGTCTTCACAGACTCCGGTACTTCCATCTCGAATTTACCGTCGTAATCCGAGATCGTACCCTGTGTGGTGCCTTTCGCCTGAATGCTGGCGCCGATTACCGGTTCGCCCTTGCTGTCCACAACCACACCGCTTACTTGCTTCTGCGCATATAAGCCGAGGCTCAATGCTGCCAGAAAGAGTAGTGTAAAAATCTTCTTCATCATGTATTGTTGTTTGTTTAAATTAGTTTTCAACTGTCAGCCTCGCGTGCGTATATGCATATAATATTATATGGAATACGCACACGCGCATAAATGAAAAATCGCGCAAAGTTACTGCTTTTTTTTGATATGACCAAATATTTCAAGGAAAAACTGCAAAAATTATGCGTTTTTCTTCGAATTGTAACATTTAGTTACCAAAAAGTGCCAAAAATAAAATAAAATGGAAAGAAATTTATTATTCGTATGTCAAAATGTAAAAGTTAGAGGGATTAAATATCTCTTTTGCTACATTCTGGATTTGCTGTACAGTGGTCCGTTCTATTTTTTGCATTGTTTCCTGCCATTCGGGTGCAGAGCCTCTGTAGAGCATCGATTTTGCCATGGCTAACGCACTATTCTCTTGGTTTTGGGCGGAGATGGCCAGTTGCCCGCGGAGTTGTACCAGCGCTTTTTGCAATGCCGCTTCGGATAGCGGGCGTGTGCACAGCAGATCCAGTTCTTTGTGGACCAGTCCTAGACTTTGTTCATAGTCTTCCGGGTCGCACGCCCAATAGACGCACCAGTAGCCGGTGTCGGAAAGGGGAGTATAGGTGGATTCAACCGTATAGACCAGTCCTTTAGACTCACGCAGGCTCAGATTCAGCCGGCTGTTCAGGCTGCCGCCGCCCAAGATATTATTGAGCAGAAACATTGCTAATTGGTTCTCATGCCCCAGCGGATATGCCTTTCCGCCTAACATGGAGTGGACTTGGTGGGTGTGCTTACGGAAAGACCGCTCGTGTTCACGAGCTGACAGACCGCTGGCGCTGACTGACCGCTTTGCTGACAGACCGCTCGTTTCACTCGCTGACAGACCGGATTTGCCTAACAGATGTCCGAACTCTTTTTCTGCGAGCCTGAAGATCTTTTCCGGTTTGACATCCCCTTGACAGAAAATCACCATCCGTTCGGGGCGGTAGTGGGTCTGCATCCATTTAAGCGGATAGTCAGGTTTGGAGGAAATATGCCGCAGTGTCTTCTTCGTTCCCAGAATAGGCATGGCGAGAGAACTTCCGGCGAAGACCAGACTCTCGAAATCATCGTATATCAGTTCACTCGGACTATCGTTGTAACTCTCTATCTCGTCCAGAATAACCATCCGCTCTTTGTCGGTTTCTTCTTTCTTGAAGGTGGGTTGGAGTATCATTTCCGCGATCAGGTGGAGCGTCAGTTGTACATGTTCCGCCAGAATAGCGGCATAGAAAGTAGTTTCTTCCTTGGTCGTATAAGCGTTAATCTCGCCTCCAATTCCTTCAATGGCATGGATGATCTGGCGCGCGGAGTGATGAGCCGTGCCTTTGAATACACAGTGCTCGATATAATGCGCCATCCCGTTTTCTTCCAGTGCCTCGTCTCTTGTGCCAGCCCCTACCGTAACCCCGATATATGCGACGGGTGACGGCGTCCGGCGATGCACGATTTTGATGCCATTTGGCAGAATATGATAAAAAGTTTGCGTATTTTCTTGCATAATTCAAAAATTCTTTGTACCTTTGCACGCTTTTTCGGTGGAACTCTCCGCATGGCAACCGGGATGGGAACCAACGAAGTGTTCACAGACCGGAGAGCGGAGGCACAAGTTGCCTGTCCATTTAGCAGAGCGGTATGGACCATTGCACACTTGTTGCCGAACGCGAGCGGCATTGGCGGAATTGGTAGACGCGCCAGACTTAGGATCTGGTTCCGAGAGGAGTGAAAGTTCGAGTCTTTTATGCCGCACTCTTAAATCAAATCAGATATGCGTATTCGTAAATTCTTATTTGTTATTATGTTCGCCGCGATAGGTTTCGCGGTTGTTTCGTGTGATATGACCACTGTCATATCTCCCCGTATCGATGTGTCGAGACAATTGGTTCGTACCAATCTTTCGGGTGTGTGTGACACAATAATGCTGGACGATTCGCTTAATATAGGCGATACGGTTCGGATGGGATTGCTGCTCAACGGGTATTATGACCCTCTGGTCTCTTTTGTTGCGAGTGCAGATGAGTCGAAAGTGCATCTGTCGCTTAACTGGCCGGATACGTTAGGCGGTATAACGCCGGAATCCGATCCTGCTCATGCCAAACTGATCTTTATTCCGGACAGCGTTTCCGCATGTCTGACAACGTTGAGTTATGTGCCGGTAGAGGCCGGTTCCCATCAAATCAATCTCACTCTTACCTCGTCAGCCAAGGCTCCCTATTCGCAAGGAGCTTTGCAATTCAATATTGCGGTAAGAAAACCTTAATCGGCAATCCGTTTGGCTTCGTTCCAAAGTTCATCCATTTCGGCAAGGCTCAAATCTTTGATGTCCTTGCCTTTTTCTTTTGCCTGCTGCTCGATATAATTGAACCGTTTGATGAACTTGAGGTTGGTCTGCTCCAGCGCATTGTCCGGACGGATCTTATAAAGACGCGCAGCATTGATCATTGCGAATAGCAAATCACCAAATTCATTTACCATTTTGTCATTTACCATTTGGTCATTTGATAATTCGGTCATTTCTGCTTCGAACTCGGCTATTTCCTCTTTCACTTTGTCCCAGACGTCTTCTCGTTTTTCCCAGTCGAAACCTACGTTAGCCGCTTTGTCCTGGATGCGATATGCTTTGACGAGTGAAGGCAGACTGTCCGGAATACCTCCTAATACCGTCTTGTTGCCGCCCTTCTCTTTCAGTTTCACTTGTTCCCACAGATGGCTGACTTCTTCGGCGTTCTGTGCGGCTGCTTCTCCGTAGACATGCGGGTGGCGGAAGATGAGTTTGTCGCAGAGGCTGTTGCAAACATCGGCGATGTCGAATTCTCCTTTTTCCGATCCCATCTTGGCATAGAAAACCACATGCAGGAGCACGTCTCCCAGTTCCTTGCTGATTTCCGTCATGTCATGCCGGCTGATGGCTGTAGCCAATTCAAACGTCTCCTCGATAGTGTTCTGGCGCAGGCTGTCAAAAGTCTGTTTCCGGTCCCAAGGACATTTCTCCCGCAGGTCATCCATAATGTCCAGTAGCCTGCCGAACGCTTTCAGTTGTTCTTCTCTCGTATGCATAGACAAAATTAAAAATTACGAATTAAAAATTATGGAGGGTGAGGTTTCCTTTGTTGTCTAACTTGGCATACGTCCATTGTTTGAAGCAGTCTCCCAGTATGACAACCCGGCTTCCGGAAGCGATCTGCAGGTCCAACTCGATATGCCGGTGCCCGAAGATATAGTAGTCCCGGTGATTTTGCTGTTTCTCCTGGTCTTTGGCAAAAAGTACCAACTCTTCTTTGTCTTCGCCCTTGTACGGACAAGGGTTAGCGAGTTCTTTCAGCCTGCTTTTCTTAGCCCAATTGTATCCGAAATGGTTTCCCCAGGAAGGGGGAAGACAACGGAAACAGAACTGGAGGAACGGAGAACGGAAAATCTCGCGCAGTTTGATAAAACGTTTGATTTTCTTTTTGATTTCTTTTGGATACAGTTTCTCCCAGTTTTCAGGAAGCAGTCCGTCTCCGTGCGCCAGATAAATAGCTTTCCCGTATCGGATAATCGTGCATGGCTCATAGTGTATTTCCGCGCCGGTCAGTTGCGCCAGACCACCGAATGTCCAAAGGTCATGATTGCCGATGAACATATGTACGTGAATGCCTTTCTTAGCCAGTTTGCGCAGTTCTTTGCAGAAAGGATGGAACTGCCTTTTGCTCTTGTCATGGATAAAATATTCCATCCAGAAATCGAACATGTCGCCCAGCATATAGATGGAGACGGCGTCTTTGCTCATCTCCTCCAGCATGTCAATCAGTTTTTTCTGATGCGCCCAGCCTCTTTCAATGGCCAGGCTTCCCAAATGTGCATCGCTTAAGAAATAGATCATGCCATTTACCATTTAGTCATTTACCATTTACAGGAAACCGAGTTCGAGTTTGGCTTCTTCGCTCATCATGTCTTTGTTCCATTCGGGTTCAAAGACAATATTCACATTAACATCCTTTATCCCTTCAACGGATCCTACTTTCTGGCGGATATCCTCTACGAGGAAATCCCCTGCCGGACAGGAGGGCGCGGTCAATGTCATCGTGATCTCGCAAACCCCGTCGTCCTTCAACTCGATGCCATAAATCAACCCCAGATCATATACGTTTACGGGTATTTCCGGGTCAAAGACGGTTTTGAGCATCTTCAATATCTGTTCTTCTGTCTCTAAAAATTCATTCATAACGCGAAAAAATCGTGCAAAGGTACAGAAAAATTTTGATATATGCAAAAAAAAGTGTACCTTTGCAATCAAATTATGAGTAATCAGTACCTGATACCGTTGAAACGCACTGTCCCGATAATACTTATGTTGCTCTTGCCGCTTGCAGTGCATGCGGAGAGAGTCGGTCCGGAGGTGTCCGAGGCGGATACGCTTCGTGTGGAGACATCGCGACGGGGTCACCTGACAAACTCGCTGGATGTGCTGAACGGTCAGACGGCGGGTGTGACGGTGGGTTCGAACACGAATCCGGAGGCGATGCTTTCGTCCGTACGAGTGCGCGGCAACCACTCCTTGACCGGGGGTAACGAACCGCTTGTGATGATAGACGGCATGTCGTCCGATCTGCGGACGTTAGCTACTATTTTTCCGGGCGATATAGAAAGTTTCACTATACTGAAGGATGCCGCTCAGACGGCTCAGTACGGAGCCCGCGGCGCGGCGGGTGTGATCGAAGTGCGCACGCGCCGCGGGGCGGAAGGGAAGATCCATGTCTCGTACGCGGGTAATATAGGTTTCGCGCACGCGGATAAGTTCCTCGGGATGCTGAATGCGGATGAGTACCGTTCGTTGGCGGGCAGCCGCGGAATGGCGATTGCGGACGGCGGCGCTTCGACGGACTGGCAACGGGCTATCATTCGCACCGGTCTGGTTCACAACCACCATCTGGCGATCGGTGGCGGA
This sequence comes from uncultured Bacteroidales bacterium, assembly GCA_937910305.1. Taxonomy (GTDB): domain Bacteria; phylum Bacteroidota; class Bacteroidia; order Bacteroidales; family Paludibacteraceae; genus Colicola. The sequence continues at coordinate 6,264 of CALEPS010000172.1, forward strand.
ACGGAGAACAGCAGTTACCGTGGCGCGATCAGTTTCAGCCAGAACAACAGTATCGTCCGCGAGATGGGGACACGCAATCTGACCGCCAAAGTGGATGTGACGCAACACATGTTGTCCAAACGGCTGACGTTCGATCTGGGTCTGTTCGGCGCGCTGGGACATAACCAATACCTGAACGATGTGCAGAAGACCTTCTATTCGGCGGCGGCATTCAATCCCACTTTTCCCAA
>CALEPS010000173.1 GCA_937910305.1 uncultured Bacteroidales bacterium
GGGAAGGTTATGAAGCGTATGACCGTACAGATGTCGATGCAATAATGAGTGAGCATGAGTTTCAGCGTTCCGGTTTAGTAAGCGAATCAGAAATTCGCACCTTGGGCGAAATGACGGGAGTGTCGCTTATTTTGGTGACAGAAGGTGTTCTTGTCGGAAATGACAAATTGTTTGTCAGCGCCAAAATAATAAATATTGAGACAGAGAAAGTGGAGATGATGGATAATATTACGGTGGGACTTAATAGCGAAGAAATACGCACCGGCTGTGAGACATTAGTAAAACGCATGATAGGTGTCTCCGCGAGTACGATTGCTAGAGAAGAAGCTATGCGGAAGAAATCTAATACGAATGCCATCATAGCATCAGCATACATCCCGGGTGCCGGCCAGATGTTGAAAGGCCATGGGGGGAAAGGCGCAGCATTCCTCGTCTGTGAGTTGGCTTTATTTGGAGGAGGTACTGCATGTTATTTCATGGGGCAAGAACAGTTAAAGATAATGAAGTCAACCAATACTACCTATGAGCAATATTCTCAGGCAAGGAATAAGAAAAACACTATAGATATAGCTATGTTTACTTGCTTTGGCGTTGGAGCAGCAGTGCATATTGGTAATATGGTGCATGCATGGTATGTAAAAGATAAGAAACTTGCCCAAAACATTACATTTGCTCCGGCAATTATACCTACTAATGAATATACCACTCCTTCCTATGCCTATGGTGCAGGGGTACAAATTAAATTTTAACGAACAATGAAAACAAGATTCGCATGGCTCGGCATCGTAGCCGCATGTATTTTAGGAATCAGCACCTTCTTCACGGGGTGTCAAGGAGATGGGTTAAATGATGTAACAGTCTATCGTGGGCAAGTAGTGTATATTAATACTACTACGCCTTTTGCCGATCTAACGGTAAAAGTGACGGATGGACAAAACACCCATTGTCAAGCGCAGACAGATGCAGGAGGTAACTTCTCTTTGAAAGTGCGTGTCAATGAGATTAACGGCAGTTATTATTTGCTTGCCGGCGATTCTACCTGCATCCCGAAGAAGGTGTCTTTGGGTAGCTATGGTCAAGCCGAAGTGGATCTTGGGGTCATTGAGGTAGAGGGTCCTGCATTACCGACCGTGAAGACAACACCGATTACGGAAGTAACGGCAGAAGGGGCTACTTTAGGAGGTGAAGTGCTGACTGATGGTCGTTTGACTGTTACTGCTCGCGGTATATGCTATGGCACAGCACAGCAACCAACCGTAGATGGAACGCACACCACAGACGGTGGTGGATTAGGAACTTTCACTACTACCTTAAAGAATCTTGAGCATAATACCATCTATTATGCACGCGCGTATGCAACCAATAAGAAGGGTACGGCTTACGGCGAGCAAGTGAAGTTTACTACCGAATTGGGCGTGCCTCTTATTACAACGGACTCGGTGTATCGGATAACCGCTCATTCTGCCAAATGCAAAGGTCATGTAGAGAGTGACGGCGGTTATGCTGTAACGAAGAAGGGAACCTGCTGGAGTCGCCAACCGGATCCTACGGTAGATGATGAGTATACGAATGACGGCTCGGGCAAGGGTGAGTTTACAAGTACATTGAGTAACTTATTGGAAAACACCACTTACTATGTGCGTACCTATGCTACTAATGCAACAGCAACCGTTTATGGCGAACAGATTATCATTACTACCTTAGATGGTTTGGCTGTCGTAAAGACAGATTCTGTCAATAACATCACGGCAACCGGCTTTACAGCTTTTGGTACAGTCGTGAGTGACTGCGATATACCAGTAACTGCACGAGGTTTCTGTTATTCCACAAGTCAGTATCCAACGATTGAGGATGGACATACTACATCTGGTAAGGGATTGGGTTCGTTCCAAGGAAATATAAGGAATCTTTCTATCGGTATGACTTATTATATACGTGCATATGCTACCAATGAAACGGGTACATCATACGGACAACAAATAAGCATCACTACAAGAGACGGACTGCCAGTGGTTGAAACAAAGGAGGCCACAAGTACGGCAACAACTATTGCTGTAACGGGAGAAGTAGCAGAAACATGGGGATATAATGTCACGGAACGAGGATTTGTTTATAGCCAACAAAACACACAACCAACTACGGATGACTCGAAGATAACCACTGGCAAAGGAATAGGTGTGTTTAATTCCACCATTCATAATCTAGAGCCAGAAAGCCAATATTACGTCAGGGCTTATGCTGTCAATGAAAATGGAACATCCTATGGCAAAACTATTAATGTCGTAACAAAAGATGGGAAAGCAATAGTTACGCTTGGAACTATTACTGACATAACTGCACAATCAGCATCTTCTCTTATATCTGTAACCAATTTAGGTGGGGCTTCTCAACTACAATCTTGTGGATTATGTTGGTCAACAGACGCAAATCCGACAATAACTGATAGCATAGTTGAGGCAAACGGGAAGCAATTGAATACCAATTATGCATGTATAATGACTAAGTTAGTTCCTAATACAACTTATTACGTCCGTGCATATGCCACTACAGATGTTTCTACAAGTTACAGTACACAGAAATCATATAAAACAAAAGATGGATTGCCAATGGTAGAAACATTGGATGTAGGAGAGAATTTAACGCAAACATCTGCAATTTCTGGCGGAAACATAACAGATGATGGAGGCTTTCCTATCACAAAACGAGGTGTTTGCTGGAGTACGTATCCATACCCAACAATTAGCGATAATATAACTTCTGATGGTACAGGAAGTGGGTATTATTCTAGTACTATAACAGGGATTAATCTTCAATCTTCTACATACTATATTCGAGCCTATGCCACTAATATAAATGGGACAGTATATGGGAATCAAGTGGTAATAACAACAGAATTTTATGCTTATACAACGCTACCTAAATTATATTATGGAGGATACACATACCGTATATATCCTGACATGGGGGCGATGTCATTTGGAAATGCCAAATCCGCCTGCGATAATTTGGTATATGGTGGATTTAGTGATTGGTGTTTACCAACGAGAGAAGAACTCATATATATTATGACGTACCTTAAAACAGGTTGGTATAATGAAGATGGAAGCATTTTTATGTTTTATACTAAGGCAGGTGCAAAAAAATCTGGTGTGGAACAAAGTGCATTGTACTGGACAAGTGATGGAAATGCATGTTATTACCCGAGGGTTTATTATACGAAACAAAATTCTATAACGCATGTTAATGAAACGTTGTGGTATAATGAGAACCCTGTTTTTAGTTATACAGCGGGAAGTTCTGTACGCGTCCGTCCGATCCGTAGATATTTAACTAATCAATAATCACCTGATAATTTTAGAACCTCGCGATGTATAGGTTAATCGCTATCATTTTATGATTGTAAAAGCATTAACACATGCGCAAGAAGTAATTGAAAAGCGCATAAAGGAAAAATCTCGGATAGCTGAATCTTTCCAAGATTACACAGAGCATACAGACTATGAGGCTTATACCGATTATACCGAGTATGGCTCTCCTTATCATGATTGTGAATACGTATAAATTGTTATAATTATGAATATAGATATTTGTAGGGATATTGTTATCCCTGTTGTCATCGCCTTAAGTAGCGGTATTATATCTTCTTTTATTTGGTGGCTAATAACTCGTAGAGTTTGTTTCCCTTCTTTAGATGTTTGTAAAAATATTGTAGCTGATAATAATGAAAATAAGACCATAAAGATAAAAAACAATCATAACAGGTATGGAGCATACGATGTATATTGTTATATTGAATACATATTCACATATAACGGCCGTTTAATCAAATATAATCTTCCTCCTAAGACAATTAATTATCTCAACGCGTTAGGAGAAGAAGAAATATCCGTTAAACTACCGGCTAAAGAAATCATAAATAAAGACGGAACAAGGGAACTATTATCTAATGCCTTTTACAAATCAATAGATGGTAAAGCATATGTTAAAATTGTTTATCAAAACAAATATGGAATAAAACATTCAATACCAACGACTTTTATTGTAGATAGGGAAATCGAAAAAATGCCAGAAGATGAAAAATGACCTTTATTATTAAACCCACATACTCTTGCAATCTGCGTTGTAAGTATTGCTATTTGAGCAATGAGACGAAAAGGCAGTCGAGATTGTTTGATTTGGAATTTGCCAAGCGTATTATTGACCAAATCAAGTTATCGCAACAAGCAAAGCCCCGAAGAAGAATTACTATCATCTGGCATGGTGGAGAGCCTATGTTGTGGGGCATAGACAACTACCGTGCTATCTTTGCTTATATGCAACAAGAGTTGGAAGGCTATGAGGTGCAGAACTCTATGCAGACCAACCTGTCACTTGTCAATGACGAGTGGATTGACCTTTTTCTGCAATATAATGTGCGAGTCGGTTTTTCATTGGACGGCACAGCAGACATTCATAATCAGCAGCGGGTAGGTGTACATGGCGAGCCGACATTTGAGCGCATTATTGCGAACTATCGCCGATGCAGGGAGCGCGGAATGCGGATAGGGTGCATTGTAGTTGGCAGCAAGAAACATATCGGGCATATTCCCGAACTCTATTGTTTTATGCGTGACGAGGGTCTCAGCTTCAAGTTTAATCCGCTGTTCTGTTCCGGTGAAGCGCAGAACAATATCGACGAGTACGGCATAACACCCGATGAGTATGCACAGATGGCGATTAAGTTGTTTGATCTTTGGTATAACGACCAAGAGGGAGAGATTACCGAATCAAACTTTGTAGAGATAGCCAGTAATATTGCCACAGGCAAACCGTCCGGGTGCATGTTCTCGCCCAACTGCCAAGACAACTTTATGGCGATTGCGCCGACGGGCGATGTGATGCCTTGCGGACGGTTCTGCGATAATGACCTATTACAATACTCATACGGCAATCTGCATGATGAGCCGTTAGCAGATATTATGCAACGTGTCAAACAAACGGAGACTTATAAACGCACAGAATACATAGCTCAAAGCGGTTGCTCCAAATGCAAATGGTATTATATCTGCCACGGCGGTTGTTTGCATGATGGTTTTCTCGCATCGGAAGATTTTAAGCACAAGACATTTCTTTGTCCTGCATACAAGAAAATCTTTGCGCATATTGAAAAACGGATACAGGAAGACGGTCTAAAAGAGCAGGTACAGCAATAAAACCGGATAGACACCCTTCTAAGACATCCGTAATGATCCATGGGCCGGATCACCGAAAAATAAAGATCCGGTTCTCAAAAGTACAGTAAATAGAAGCAAGAGAGACAAAAATGCAGGGTAATTTGCATTTTTAAGGCAAAATATTTGGTCAATTCAAAAAAAAGCAGTACTTTCGCAACGGATTTTGTGATTTTTTGGCATAATTTATATGCCGAAAATGTGATTTTTTGGTTGTTTTTATATCTAAAAATGTGATTTTATAGTATGCAACTCCTTGAAAGAAAGATAGATACATACCTTCAAGATTGGAAGAACAGTTCAAAGAGAAAACCTTTGATTGTAAAAGGTGCACGACAAATTGGCAAAACGGAGTCTATCCGGGCTTTCGGCAAAGCGAACTATGAGTCGGTTATTGAGATTAACTTTGTACTTCAGAAGAAGTTCCGAGCGATTTTTGATAATGGCTATGAAGTGGATACTATCATCAAAAATATATCCCTCCTGGAGCCTTCATGGAAGTTCATCCCCAATAAGACGCTGCTCTTCTTTGATGAGTTGCAGAAATGCCCGGATTGTGCCACTTCACTCAAATCCTTCTGCTTGGATGGCCGTTATGACGTCATCTGTTCCGGTTCGTTAATGGGCATCTATTATGAAGAGATTGAATCCAATGCGGTAGGTTTCAAGGATGACTTCGAAATGCACTCCATGGACTTTGAGGAATTCCTTTGGGCAAAAGGCTACTCACGCGAGCAAGTAGAAGATCTCTATCAACATATGATCACATTGCAACCTTTCTCGCAATTGGAGATGGACACAATGATGGATCTTTTCCGCGACTATATGACCCTCGGAGGTATGCCGGAAGTAGTGAAGATGTACATCGACAACGGACATTTTGAGGGTACGCTCAAATTGCAACGCCAGTTGCTCAAGGACTACGAAGAAGATATCACTAAGTACGCCAAGGAGACAGACAAGGCCAAGATTTTGGCGGTATATAACCATATATCTACCTTCCTTGCTAAAGATAATAAGAAATACCAAATCTCCAAAATCGCTAAGGGCGCACGCAACAGAGAATACATCGGAGCCGTTGAGTGGTTGAAAGAAGCAGGAGTGATTAACGTATGCTATTGTTTGAATAACGTGGAACTGCCGCTGAAAGGAAACTATAATCCGGAGTACTATAAGTTGTATTACCATGACACCGGCCTACTTATTGCATCGCTGGACAAGGAGGCACAGGAGGACTTGCGCGCTAACAAGAACTTCGGCACATACAAGGGTGCCATCTATGAAAATGTAGTAGGCGAAATGTTGCGTAAGTCCGGTTATGAGCAGTTGTATTTCTACCGACACGATAACCCTTCGTTGGAAATGGACTATTTTGTGCGTGATGCCGATTCGCTGATTCCGGTGGAAGTCAAAGCCAAAGATGGAGCAACTGCTTCGTTGAACAACCTTATCAAATGGGATGCATATCCCGATGTACACTATGGCATCAAACTGGGCTATAAAAACATCGGTTGGAATGGTGCGTTCTATACTTTCCCGTATTTCCTAACATTCTTGATTAAACGATTCCTTGCCGAAAAAAGGTAAAAAAGCACACAAAATTGATTTTTTTTGCAAAAATATTTGCGTATTTGAATTTTTTGTAGTAATTTTGCACGCTTTTTCGAAAAGTGCTGTCCACTCGTATATCGGTATTACACCGGATTTTGGTTCCGAGAAGCGAGGTTCGACTCCTCGGTGGACAACAAAAGGCTGCGATAATAAGCGGCCTATTTTTTCCGCAAAAGCGGAGCGAGTGTGATGGAATACTCGGTATTAAGTAACACAAACAAATTTTAAACAATGAAAGAATTCGCATTAGTAGGTACTCCGCGTAGCGAGTACGGCAAGAAGGCTGCTAAGGCTTTCCGCGCAGAGGATCTGATTCCCTGCAACATTTACGGTTGTGGCATCAACGCCACTTTCACAGTAGCAGCCGGTGATGTACGTAAGCTGATTTACAGCCCGGACACCCAGATCGTTGATCTGACGGTAGGTGACACGAAGACCAAAGCAATCGTTAAGGAGCTTCAGTTCCACCCGATCGACGGTAAGGCACTTCATATCGACTTCCTCGCAGTAGATGAGAAGAAGCCGGTAGTAGTTGAGATTCCTATCCAACTGAACGGTCTTGCAGAAGGTGTAAAAGCCGGTGGTAAGTTGGTTCAGAACATGCGCAAACTCAAAGCAAAAGGTATCTACACCGCATTCCCGGATCGTATCAACATCGACGTTACCGAGCTTGGTCTTGGTAAGAAGATCGCCGTTGCTGACGTGAAGGTAGAAGGCTTGAGCTTCGTTAACCCCGCTGACGCTTGCGTCGCTGAGGTTAAGGCAACACGCCAGAGCAAAGCTGCTTAATCAGGGCTATCAGCCATCAGCCGTCAGAAGTTGAGCGCTGAGAACAACAACGAGGCGAGGCGCAAGTCTCGCCTCTATTGTTAAACATAAAACTGAGAGCTGACAGCTGAATGCTGAAAGCCACTTGACAGAGATGAAATACTTAATAGTCGGACTTGGAAATATCGGTGACGAGTACGCAGGCACCCGCCATAACATCGGTTTTATGATGATCGATGCGTTTGCTGCATCGAAGGAGGTCAAGTGGGAAGATAAGCGGTACGGTTTCATCGGCCGTTGCCGCGTGAAGAATGCTGAGTTGGTATTGCTCAAGCCCTCTACCTATATGAACCTCAGCGGTAACGCCGTACGGTACTGGTTAGCCCAGGAGAAAATTCCGGTAGAGAACATGTTGGTACTTGTCGACGACCTCAACTTGCCGTTCGGAACAATACGTATCCGCAAGCAAGGTTCCAACGGTGGGCACAACGGTCTGGGAAACATCCAATCCGTCTTAGGCACCGAGAACTACGCACGCGTACGTTTCGGTATAGGAAACGAGTACACGCGCGGGACGCAGATCAACTTCGTGCTCGGTGAATGGACAGACGAAGAGAAAAAGGCCATCGACGAGCGCCTCAAAGTGACCTCGGAGATCATCCCCTCGTTCTGTCTCCAGGGCATTGACCGCACGATGAACCAATACAATAATAAATGATGAAATGAGCCGCTTCGCTTAATGATGGAATGATGGAAGTACGAGTAGATAAATACCTCTGGGCGATGCGGATCTACAAGACCCGTTCTATCGCCGCCGATGCCTGTAAGAACGGTCGCGTCGCTATCAACGGTGTCCAACTCAAACCCAGCCGCACCTTCAAAGTAGGCGACACCTTTACGGTACGTAAGGGTCCGATTACGTACACTTATCGCGTGCTCCAATTGAGTGAGAACCGACTTGGAGCCAAATTGGTCCCCGAATACCTGCGCGATTGTACGACACCCGAACAACTCGAACTGTTAGAACTGGCGCGTCTGGCCGGTAACGGTGGTAGAGATCGCGGAACAGGACGTCCCACCAAGAAAGATCGCCGGGACATCGAGGTGTTTTTTGATGAGCTGTCAGCCGTCAGCTATCAGCCGTCAGACATTGAATAATTAAAAATCTGAATGCTGAATGATGAAATCGAAAAAAGAAAATATCGCCGAGTACATCCTCTACTTATGGCAAATGGAGGACTATCTCCGTGCGTTCCCGCAACATGCGAATGCCACACCGGAACTGAGTGAGATCAACGAGATGATGCACCGCGAAGGTATCATGGACGGTGGTCATTTGGCCTTAGCCCAAAACGCCCTGGAAGAGATGGAAGACCTGCACATGGAGATCCTCAACGAGGAAGCACTCTACCGCGCCGCGATGATGCAGTTGCAACCATCGCTCAACCTGCTCAAGGCCAAAACCGATCGCCCGACGATGTCGGATGTCGAGGCATGCTTGACGCTGCTCTACCAAATCATGATGCTCCGTTTGCAGAAACGCGAGATCTCCAAACAAACGGCGGACGTACAGAAACAAGCTACGATGCTCTTGCAGTTTTTAAGTCGCACCTATTATGAACAAGCAACAGCGGTTTGAACATATATTAGGTTGGTTTGAGGCGAATATGCCGGTAGCGGAGAGCGAGCTGGTCTATTCCAATCCGTACGAACTGCTGGTAGCCGTCATGCTCTCGGCGCAGTGCACGGACAAACGCGTGAACATGGTCACTCCTGCGCTTTTCGAGGCCTACCCTACGCCCGAAGCACTTGCTGCCGCTACCAGCGATGAAGTGTTCGAATATGTGAAATCTGTCAGCTATCCGCGGAGCAAGGCGGAACACCTGGTTGAGATGGCTCAAAGGCTGGTAAACGTATATGACAGTCAGGTGCCGGACAATATAGAGGATCTGCAGACCCTGCAAGGAGTGGGCAGGAAGACAGCGAACGTGGTATGCGCCGTGATATGGAACCAACCGACCATGGCCGTAGATACACATATATTCCGCGTGAGCGAACGGATCGGTCTGACTACCCGCAGTAAGAACCCGCTTCAGACAGAGAAACAGCTCGTCAGATATATCCCGGAAGAAGTCATTCCCAAAGCTCACCACTGGCTGTTACTGCACGGACGGTATGTATGCCAAGCCCGCAAGCCCCGTTGCGAAGAATGCGGAATCAAAGAATATTGCAGGTTCTACGGAAAAAATGAGAAAAAATGAGCACATCCTTGCGTATGTGCTTTTTTTTTAGTAATTTTGCAGTCGGAATGACGTAATTACGTCATGACGACATTACGAAACATTAAAATACACTATATTATGGCAGAGAAACAAGGTCCATCGACTGAGAAACTGAAAGCATTGCAGGCAGCGATGGCAAAGATCGACAAAGAGTTTGGCAAAGGCGCCATTATGAAGCTTGGCGACGAGCAGATAGAGAACGTACCCGTTATTCCGACCGGCAGTTTGGGTCTGAACTACGCTTTGGGCGTAGGGGGTTACCCGAAAGGACGTATCATCGAGATCTACGGTCCGGAGTCGTCCGGTAAGACCACTCTGGCAATCCATGCGATGGCAGAGGTGCAGAAAGCCGGAGGTATTGCCGCTATCATTGACGCGGAGCATGCTTTCGACCGCTTCTATGCCGAGAAATTAGGCGTTGACATCAGCGAGTTGCTTATCGCCCAGCCGGATAGCGGCGAGCAGGGTCTCGACATCGCCGACGAGCTGATCCGTTCCGCCGCAGTGGATCTGATTGTCATCGACTCTGTGGCTGCTCTAACGCCGAAAGCAGAGATTGCCGGTGATATGGGGGACAACAAAGTGGGTCTGCAGGCACGACTGATGTCTCAGGCGCTGCGTAAGATGACCGCCTCTGTCAACAAGACCGGCACTACCGTGATCTTCATCAACCAGCTGCGCGAGAAAATAGGTGTCATGTTCGGCAACCCGGAGACGACTACCGGCGGTAACGCCCTGAAGTTCTACGCCTCAGTACGTCTGGATATCCGCAAGACGGGTCAGATCAAAGACGGCGACCAGATCAAAGGCAACCAGGTACGCGTGAAAGTAGTGAAGAACAAAGTGGCACCTCCTTTCAAGAAAGCCGAGTTCGACCTGATGTTCAACGAAGGAATATCCAAGATCGGCGAGATCCTCGATTTCGCCGTAGCCGCCGAGGTCATCAAGAAGAGCGGTTCGTTCTTCAGTTACGGCGACACCAAGCTTGGTCAAGGCCGCGACAATGTGAAGAACGTCCTCGCCGAGAATCCCGACTTGTGCGACGAGATAGAAGCCAAGATCAACGAGGCAGTCAAAGAGAAAGGATTAGAGGCTATCCTGGATAAGATCAGTAAGTAAAAAGACCGCCCTGCGGGCTGATAGAGTATAGACCGCTACGCTGACAGAATAAAGCCCCATATACTTTACTATGAATACAAGGCAGTTTATATTGAGCCCGAAAGAGGCGTACGAAGCCGCACAGAAATGGCGGGTAGTCAAACGAAGTGTAGATGCACGTCAGCGAGAGCTGAAGGTGCATCTTACTGTATTGGCGGATGATCAGGGAAAACCCATACCAATTCACAATTCACAATTTACAATTCACAATTCCCCGGATGGTGACCGTTTCCCACTCTATACACCGCCGGTGTATAAGGATGTACACGAAGCGGAGCGGAAAGCGATTATCATCGGTTGCGGTCCGGCGGGGTTGTTTGCTGCGCTGACGCTACTGGAGCACGGGATCAAGCCCATCATCTACGAACGGGGAAAGGAAGTAAGCGAGAGGAAAAAGGATATAGCTCTGCTGAACAGGAACGAGGGGTTGAATCCCGAGTCCAACTACTGTTTCGGCGAAGGCGGCGCAGGTACATTCAGCGACGGAAAGTTATTCTCCCGTTCCAAGAAAAGAGGGAACATGCAGCGTGTGATGGAGATTTTCCATTATTTCGGAGCTTCGGACACGGTGCTCTATGAGGCTCACGCGCATATAGGAAGCGACAAGTTGCCGGGTATCATCAAACGAATGCGGGAATGTATCATCAAGCACGGCGGAGAGATACACTTTGAGACTTGCGTGACAAGCCTCAAAGAAGTCGAAAGTCGAAAGACCGCTACGCTCAAAGACAAAAGCCATTTCCAGACTCCAATTATCCTTGCGATCGGGCATTCGGCGCATGACACCTACCGGATGTTAGCGGCAGAAGGTGTGGCAATGGAGACCAAGGGTTTTGCAATGGGCGTACGGATCGAACATCCGCAGGAGCTGATCAACCGGCTGATGTACCATCTGGGTAAACCCCACCTAACCTCCCCACAAGGGAGGAACACTCCCCTTGAGGGGGAGAAGGAGGGGGTTATCAAATACATTGGAAACGCTTCATACAGTCTGGTGACGCAGGTGGAAGGACGGGGAGTGTATTCATTCTGCATGTGCCCCGGCGGACATATCGTGCCAGCAGGAAGCGCGGAAGGGCTGTGTGTAGTGAACGGCATGAGTGCGAGCCACCGGAACAGCCCTTATGCCAACAGCGGCATGGTTGTTCAGATCAATCCGGAAGACATTGCAGGAAA
>CALEPS010000174.1 GCA_937910305.1 uncultured Bacteroidales bacterium
GAAGAAGGAAATACCGACCCCGATGTATTATTATTCTATAGTATTTTTGTCGAAGACGGTGAATTAACTAAAAAGGCTATTAATTCTGGAGCCAACACAAATGTAACAGATAAAGAAATCATTGAAAGATATAAAAAAGAATACAACGTTTTTGTCAGAAACAATAAGTGATATTAAAAATTTATAATACTATGTTAAAAACAACACCGTTTACAGACATTCACATTGCGCTGGGCGCAAAGATGGCTGAGTTCGCAGGCTTCAACATGCCTATCCAGTACCCAACAGGTATCAACCAAGAGCACATGATCGTCCGTGAGGGCGTAGGCGTGTTTGACGTCAGCCACATGGGCGAGTTCTGGGTCAAAGGCGAGAAAGCACTCGATTTCCTGCAGTATATCACCACCAACGACCTGTCAGTCATCGCCGCCGGCAAGGCGCAATACACCTGTATGCCCAACGGAAGAGGCGGTATCGTGGACGACTTGATCATATACAAATACTCCACTACCAAATATCTGATGGTGGTCAATGCGGGCAATATAGCCAAGGACTGGGAATGGGTCAACAAAGTACTGAAGGACAAAATACAAAGCACCAACCCCGAATGGGAAAGCATTTCTCTGGAGAACGCTTCGGAGCGATACGGTCAGCTGGCGGTACAAGGTCCCAAAGCCGTAGAACTGCTGCAACTGCTGACCGACGCAGATCTCAAGTCCATCGACTACTACGCTTTCCGCGAGTGGAGTTTTGCCGGAGTACCGGGTGTGATCCTGTCCAACACAGGCTATACCGGCGCCGGAGGATTCGAACTCTATTTCCCGGCAGACAAAGGCAAACAGATTTGGGATGCACTCTTTGAGGTAGGCAAACCATTCGGTCTGGCACCTATCGGATTAGGCGCACGTGACAGTCTGCGTCTGGAGAAGTGGTACTGCCTCTACGGCCATGACATAGACGACACCACTTCGCCTCTGGAAGCCGGACTGGGATGGATTACCAAACTGGACGCCAAGGATTTTATCGACCGCGACTTCCTCAAGGCGCAGAAAGCCGAAGGCGTGAAACGCAAACTGGTGCATTTCGAATGTCTGGAGCGCGCTATCCCGCGTAACGGCTATGAGATATGCGATGAAAACGGCAAAAACATCGGTCATGTAACCTCCGGTATCATGCTTCCGAACACCAAAGTCGGTATCGGTATGGGTTACGTTGAGACGCCGTTCGCCAAGAAGGAAAACATCATCTATATCAAGATCCGAGAGAAACTGATACCGGCAAAAGAGGTATAAATGACCAAATGGTAAATAAGAATGTCGCATTAGTATTAGGATCGGGCGGCGCAAGAGGACTTGCCCATATCGGCGCGATAGAAGCATTGGAGGAGCGAGGCTATACGATCAGGTCCATAGCCGGTTGCTCCATGGGTGCTATCATTGCCGGCATGTATGCGGCAGGTCAACTGCAAGAAGCCAAAGAGTGGTTCTTGCGCGTGGACAAGCAGCTGATACTCCGGATGATGGATATCAACCTGTTGAGCAGCAACTCGCTGGTCAAAGGTGAACGGATCATTCAGGAACTGGAAAAGGTGGTGCCGGACAGACCCATCGAGGAACTCAATATCCCGTGTTCTCTCGTTGCTTCCGACATGGTGAACACCGAGGAAATAGTGTTCCGCTCCGGCAGCCTCTTTGAAGCAGTACGCGCATCTATCAGTATTCCGCTTTTCTTCAAACCCGTACAGATAGACAACCGCCTTCTTATAGACGGCGGCATCCTGAACCCTCTTCCTCTGCATGTGGTAGAACGCACAGAAGGAGACATTCTTGTAGCCATGGATATCAGCGGCAAGGACGCCATGCCGATGGATACAGAATATGAACCCATTGACGTGGACGGACGTATAGCAGCTATAGAGGCAAAGGGGGTTGATGTGCCCGATGGACTGGAGGAGCAGTTGCGGCAGCTCGGAAAAAGAATAGATGCAATCCGTCAACGCCGCGCAAAAGATCTGGGACGGAATGTCAGTTTCGTCTCTCTGCTCGACCGCATGAGCGACATGCAGATTCAACAGAACACCCTTCTCGCCTTGCGTCTCACGCCACCGGACGTACATGCCGTGATGCGGCAATATGCCTATAACACCTTTGATTTCGACAAGGCGGAAGAGATCATAGCGGATGGCAAACAACTGATGACGGACGCACTAATAAAATATGAACACGCGCACGCATGAAAGACAGAAGACAATATATCATCCGCAAAGCGATGGAACTCTATGCTCTGGAAGGGTATCAGAATGTCAGTATAACCGATTTGCAGAACGCACTTGATATAGGACGTGGTACGCTTTACTATTATTTCAAAGACCAGGACGAACTCTTCCGCACATGCATGGAGACCTATTTTCTGGAGCCCAAACACCGCGCACTGAATAGCGTAGGAGAGGACGTCACATTCGAACAGATGATCCAGACAATGATGAGTTATCTGCATAGTCTGGAGGACGCACTGATGACTTTTGACGACAAACGGGTCAATACGTCCAATGTCAACAACCTGATGTTTACAGCCTACAGCCTTTTCCCCGCCCTGCACCGCAAAGCACAGCGACTCGCACTCAAAGAAGTAGAGTTATGGCGCAAGGCGATCTATAACAGCCAACGGGCAGGGATCATACGAAGGGGCATTGACGTAGAGATGATTGCACTCATGTGTGCACACATAAAAAACAGCTACGATTCAGGACTCGGACAGACACAAATGGACTTTACTCTACTTGAAAAAACATACAATTTATTCTATAATTTATTAAAAAAAGAATAATTATTCCATTTCTGAACAAGTGTTCGAAAAAAAAGCAGTATCTTTGCACTCGTAAAAAAATAAGAGTATGGCAACAAAACACTATTTAGCATATCTAAAGGACACAATGAGCCGCCGTTGGGATTGCCTCGCATTGGAGGATCTGGACGGCGAAAACAAATATACGTATGCCGAGTTGGCAGCAGCCATGACGCGTTTGCACGTGACATGGAAAGAAATGGGTATCAAGGAGGGCGACAAGATTGCGCTCTGCGGCCGTAATTGTGCCAACTGGGGTCTGCTTTTTCTCGCAGCAGAGAGTTATAAGGCTGTCGTAGTATCTATTCTTCCGGATTTCACGGCGGACGGTATCTATTCGCTGGTGGATCACTCCGAAGCGGTACTGCTCTATGTAGGACCGAACGTAAAGAAGAAAATTGATCCCGCTCAGATGAAGGGTCTGAAGGCCACTATCTTTATGGATGATTTCTCTATCGTCTCTGCGGATGCCAAGACCGAGAAAGCATATGCCGGAGCGGAGGCTGCATTTGTTAAAGCTTATCCTAACGGAGTGAAGTTTGAGGATTTGCAGTTGCCTACCGACAATCTTGACGATCTGGCAGTCATCAACTATACCAGCGGCTCAACGGGTAACCCGAAGGGAGTGATGCTGAGTCATCTCAACCTGAGCGGAAACGTAGATTTTGCATCCCATCGTATTCCTCATAAACCGGGCGACCGCGTGTTGTCGATGCTTCCTATTGCGCACATGTTCGGATTGATGTTCGAGTTCCTCTATCAGGTATGCGAGGGCGCAGAGACGTATTTCCTTACGCAGGCTCCTACTCCTACGGTGTTGATGAAAGCGTTTGCCCAAGTCAAGCCGTTCATGATTCTGACCGTACCATTGGTGGTTGAGAAAATCATCAAGAAGGGTGTACTGCCGAAAATCAGCAGCCCGCTGATGAAGGTATTATGGAAGACTCCCGGTATCAACCGTATCATCCGAAGCAAGGTGAAAGAAGGTCTGGATAAGACTTTCGGCGGCAAACTGCGTTTCCTCATTATCGGTGGTGCGGCTCTTAACGGAGAGGTAGAACAAGTACTGCATGATATCAAATACCAATATTGCGTAGGTTACGGAATGACGGAGTGCGCTCCGCTGATCAGTTACGAGGATTGGTGGGCATATAAGTTCCATAGTTGCGGAAAAGACCTGCCTCAGTGCCGTGTGCGTATTGACAGCGAGGATCCGATCCATAAAGACGGCGAGATCCAGGTGAAGGGCGTAAATGTCATGATGGGTTACTATAAGAACGAAGAGGCAACCAAGGCTGTCTTTACCGAGGACGGATGGATGCGTACAGGCGATCTGGGCGTATTGGACAAAGATGGAAATATCTTCATCCACGGACGGTCAAAGAACATGATTCTCGGTCCTTCAGGACAGAATATCTATCCGGAGGAGCTGGAGGACAAGCTGAACTCCATGCCTTGCGTAGTAGAGTCTATCGTTGTTGACCGCAATCATAAACTGGTAGCCCTCGTCTTCCCGGATACATCCGCAGAAGGCAAGAAGGTGCTTGGTACCAAATCACTGACACAGCAAATGGAGGAGAACCGCATAGCGGTTAATAAAGACCTCCCGCAATATAGCCAAATAAGCACCATAGAATTAGTCGCTTCGGAGTTTGAGAAGACGCCGAAACGGTCTATCAAACGTTACTTGTACAAGTAATTTGTACCAGTAACACCCCGCATTGCGGAGTGGTTACCGCAATGTTTTTTTCATAAAAAGTGAGTAAGTAGATGGACCTCCTTCGGGAGGTCAGAGCAAGCGCGCGACTGGGAAGCCGGCGCTTGTTTTTTTTTGTATTTTACTTGTGTATGTCATTTTTTTTTTGTAATTTTGCAGCGCAAAATCGGCAAATGCCAAAATAGAACGCCTATGAACAAGCATTATTTGAATTATCTCACCGATGTAATGGCGCATCAGTGGAATGATCCCGCCCTAACGGATTATAACGAGAATCATGAATATACATTCGGCGAACTGGCTATAGAAATACTGCGTCTCCATGTACTCTTTGAACAAATGGGGATCAAGCCGGGTGACAAGATCGCTCTCGCCGGACGCAACTGCGCAAACTGGGCAGTAGCCTATCTCGCAATAGCTGCATATGAGGGTGTGTGTGTCAGTATCTTGCAGGATTTTACAGCAGAAGATATCACCCATCTGCTCGATCACTCGGACTCCGAGTTGCTTTTTGTGGGGCCGTATGTATGGAAAGAGTTGCAAAATCAACCGATGCCGAGCAAGATAAAAGCGGTTCTTTCTCTGGCAGACTGGAGTTCTCTATATACTGCGGAAGGTGTTATAGTACCGGATAGCAAGGCATGGGATACCGCTTTCAAAGCCAAATACCCTCATTCAATCGAACCCGAAGATATCGCTTTCACAGCGGATCCCGATAAGTTATCATTGATCAACTACACCTCCGGTTCTACCGGGAGTCCCAAAGGCGTTATGCTAAACGGCCGGTCGCTCAGCAATAATGTAGAAGTAGGAATGAAGATGCTTCCGGTTGATCCGGGACAACGCCTTGTCTCTATGCTTCCGCTGGCTCATATGTTCGGCCAGGTATGCGAGTTATTATACCCCCTTTCTTCCGGCACCCATATTTACTTCCTTACCAAATCCCCTACCCCTTCCATTCTTCTAAAAGCGATGAAGGATGTCCAACCCTATCTGGTTGTTACGGTACCATTGGTGATAGAAAAGATATACAAACAGAAGTTGGATCCGACACTCAGCAAATGGGTTATCCGTTCGTTCTGGCATGTTCCTCTCATCGGAGACTTGCTGAAGAGCCGCGTTAAGAGCAGACTGAGAAATGCTTTCGGCGGCAAACTGCGCTATTTCATCTGCGGCGGCGCAGCAATGAATCCTGTGGTTGAGAAATGTCTGATGGATATTCATTTCCCGCTCTCTATCGGGTACGGCATGACAGAATGCGGTCCGCTTATCGGCGGCAACCCGCCCAAATACTTCAAAGCCAGGACAGGAGGTGTACCTGTCATGAATATGGAAGTGAAGATTGACGAGCCCAATGCAGCCGGCATCGGCGAGATCCTGGTTAAAGGAGAGAATGTTATGATGGGATATTACAAGAATCCGGATGCTACCAATGCCGCATTTACCGAAGACGGATGGCTTCGGACCGGCGATTTAGGACGTCTGGACAAACGGCAAAACATCTATATCAAAGGTCGCTGCAAGACCATGTTCCTTGGTGCTTCTGGTCAGAATATCTATCCGGAAGAGATAGAGGACAAACTCAACAACCAAGAGGCGGTAGGCGAATCCCTCATCGTAGAGCGCGAGGGCAAATTAGTTGCACTTGTTTTCCCGGATGAAACCCTCACTAAACGAATGACGCTTGAGGAGATTCAAGCAATCATGAAGGCTAACCTCGAGAAACTGAACAAACTGATTCCATCTTACAGCCGCGTAGCAAACATCGAAGTGCAGGACAAGCCCTTCGAGAAAACGCCTAAACGGTCTATCAAACGATTCCTATATAAATAATAAAAGCGCCTGCGAGGCGCTTTTATTATGAGTGGACCAAGTACTAGGTAGTTCTAGGTTATTCTAGGTTGTTCTAGGCTATTCTAGGTTATTCTGGTTATTCTAGGTTATTCTAGGTTATTCTGGGTAGTACTGATATGTCTTCTGATTAAAGTAAGTGGCAGGTCACAGTCAAACCCGCCATGACGATAGAAACCATTGACATCAGTTTGATAAGGATATTCAGGCTCGGTCCCGATGTGTCCTTGAACGGATCGCCTACCGTATCTCCAACGACAGTCGCTTTATGGCAATCCGATCCTTTTCCTCCGAAATGACCTTCCTCCACATATTTCTTAGCGTTATCCCACGCACCTCCTGCATTCGCCATAAAGACAGCGAGCACAAATCCCGTAGCCAGGCCGCCTATCAACAGTCCGAGCACTCCGGCAACGCCAAGAATCAATCCTGTGACAATAGGTACAATAATTGCGAGTATGGACGGAAGCAACATCTCTTGCTGCGCACCTTTGGTAGAGATTGCGACGCAGCGTGCATAATCCGGATCGGCTTTTCCTTCCAGTATCCCTTTGATTGTCTGGAACTGGCGGCGTACTTCCTCTACCATTTTCTGTGCGGCGCGTCCTACTGCATTCATTGTCAGGCCGCAGAACAAGAACGCCATCATCGATCCGATAAAGATACCTACCAGCACAATAGGATTCATCAGGTTCACATTGTATGCATCCATGAAATCCACTAATGTAGCTTTAGCCGCCTCAACGCCGTTCGGTAAAGCTTCTCCGGTACGTATAAGAGCTATTTTGATTTCTTCCACATAGGAAGCAAGCAGTGCGAGTGCAGTCAAAGCCGCAGACCCGATAGCAAAGCCTTTTCCCGTAGCCGCAGTAGTGTTACCGAGCGCATCCAGAGCGTCCGTCCGTTGGCGTACTTCAGCCGGCAGCCCCGACATTTCAGCATTTCCTCCTGCGTTATCTGCTATTGGTCCGTAAGCATCCGTTGCCAATGTTATTCCTAAGGTCGAAAGCATGCCGACCGCAGCAATACCAATGCCGTAAAGTCCCATAGACAGGTTTGCCGCAGTAAACTCCACGTGGAAACCATTGGCACAGAGATAAGCAAGAATGATCGCCACACCAACAGTAATAACCGGCACAGCCGTAGAGAGCATGCCTAATCCAAGTCCGCTGATGATGACGGTAGCAGGTCCTGTTTGCGAGCTCTCAGACACTTTCTGAGTCGGTTTATAAGATTGCGAGGTATAGTACTCCGTGCTCTGACCGATAATAACACCTGCAAGCAGACCAACAACCACAGACAGCGATACTTGCCACCATTGGTTGCTGTCCGTACCAAAAAGCCAAGCAAAGATACCAAATGTAGCCACCGCAATCAAGCAAGCAGCCGTGTTTGTACCGATCGCCAGCGCCCGGAGCAGTTCTTTCATGCCTGCGTTTTCTTTCGTTTTAACCAAATAAATACCAATAATACTGAGCAGAACGCCGCACGCAGCTATAAGCGAAGGGGCAAGAACGGCTTTCAGTTGCATGCCTTCGACAGCCGAAGCGGCGAATGCAGAAGCACCCAACGCCATCGTAGCAAGGATAGATCCTGCATACGATTCATAGAGATCGGCTCCCATTCCCGCAACGTCTCCTACGTTGTCACCCACGTTATCCGCAATTGTTGCCGGATTACGAGGGTCATCCTCGGGAATGTTATATTCG
Source organism: uncultured Bacteroidales bacterium (assembly GCA_937910305.1). GTDB lineage: Bacteria > Bacteroidota > Bacteroidia > Bacteroidales > Paludibacteraceae > Colicola. The sequence goes on from CALEPS010000174.1 coordinate 8,122, forward strand.
GTCTTGCCCACAAGGTCTGCCCCAACGTCTGCGGCTTTGGTGTAAATACCGCCTCCTACACGTGCAAAGAGCGCCTGTGTGGACGCGCCCATTCCGAAGGTAAGCATGGTAGTAGTGATGGTGATCAAGTCGGCTTCAGCACCTACCAGCGCGAGCAGCCCCGTTTTTTGCAGAATCAAGAACCATCCGGCAATGTCCAACAACGCCAGCCCGACAACCGTCAGTCCCATAACCGCTCCGGAACGGAACGCCACCTGCAGCCCCGCATTCAGGCTCTGCCGCGCCGCATTGGCTGTGCGCGCCGATGCATAAGTAGCGGTTTTCATACCGAAAAATCCTGCCAGTCCGGAGAAGAAACCGCCGGTAAGGAAGGCAAACCAAACAATACCGTTCTGGAGGTTAAAGTACGCCATCAGCGCAAAAACAAGCGCCAGGACGACAAAGACAACAGTCACCACTTTGTACTGCTGTTTAAGGTACGCCATCGCGCCTTCACGGACGTGCGAAGCGATCTTTTTCATCAACTCCGTTCCCTCGTCCTTTCCCAGCATAGAACGGTAGAAATAGTATGCAAAACCCAGCGCCAATACGGACGCAGCCAGTACTACATACATTAGAACAGTTAAATCTGTCATAGAAATCTGTGTTTTTATAGTTAGTATTAGTTTTAGTATTTTTTCCGTGCAAAAGCCAATTTTGCAGCGCAAAATTACTATTTTTTTCTCATATATGCAAATTTATTTTACGCAAAAGAAAGTGTATATATACTATGTATATATACAGTAAGAGCAAGGAAAGTAACAAAAGAAGTGTTTATCCTTCGGTTATCCTTGGGGAATCCTTGGGTTATCCTTTGGTGAGGAGTCGCGACGGAGTACTAATTTGCACTTTCCAAAGTATTTTCCCATGTTAAAATTTGCGTATATGAAATAATTTATGTAATTTTGTGGCGCTTTTGGGGGAAGGGATATAAGGAATAAATCATATGAAAAGGCTAATCGGTATATTACTTTGGGGATTGATGGTGTTGCCGATGGTAGCACAGGAGGAATTATGCATTGACGGGACGCTGCTGTTCCGGGAAGATTTCGGAGGGAACGACCCGAACGATCCAGCCGTGAGTATGGCAAGCGTACCCGGCATGAGTTCCCAATACCACAACTCCGGCAATTCATTAGGCAGCGGCAACTATACTATCCGGAAAGAAGGCTGGCACAACGGCATCCAATGGCACTGGCAGGACGACCACACCTATCCTGACGACAAGACACGCGGTTACCTGTTGGAAGTAGATGGAATCGGCGGCGCCCAACCCTTCTACAGCAAAACGATAGACGGTCTGCTTGCCAATACCCGATTGACTTTCTCCGCATACGTAGTGAATGTCCATTATGCGGGTCAGTTGAGTTATTTCGGTTCGAGTTATGTCTATCCCCGCATGAAATTCGTCCTCAAAGATCCTACAACCGGCGATGTGTTAGCCGAGAAATCCACCGGCGACATCCAGCCGGACTGGCGTTACGGAACTCCTGAGACATGGAAATATGCCCGGGACAACCAGTTATCCGCCGAATGGCAGTTGGTAGGTATGAATTTCGTTGTGCCAGAGGGTGTTGAGTCAATTCAGATGTTCATCTATAATGACGTGGAGCGAAACGGCAGCGGCAACGATTTTGCGATCGATGACATAGAGATCCACCTTTGTCTGCCTGTTCCATTGATTACATCCGATCCAGAACCATGTGCCGATTCGGTATATGATTTCACGGTTGAGTTTGAGAACGACGGGCGATTGATAGAACCGCTTCAATACCAATGGTACTACTCGGCGGACAAGAGTAATTGGAGTCCGATAGCCGGCGCCGACATGATGCAGCTGCATTATGACAGGTTGCCTGCCAACGCAAGCGGATGGTATAAAATCGCCATCTCGGGCGACGGCAATATCGACTATCCAAACCGTCGCACAGAGAGCGAGCCATTCCAGTTGAGCGTCAAGAGTTGCCCTCCCCCTCCATTGGAATGTACGGACGGGATTTTACTTTTCCGAGAGGATTTCGGAGGCAATGAGGCAAGCGATCCGACAGTAAGTCACACGCCGGTACCGGGCATGAGTTACACGCAGATTTATGTGCTGGCACCCGGCAGCAACGGCAGTATGGGATCCGGAAAGTATCTGGTGAGCAAAGAGGGGTATCGCAATTCTACCCTTCCCGATTACTCCGTATGGCATATCATGGACGACCATACTTATCCGGGCGACAAGACGCGAGGCTATATGATGGAAGTGGACGGCGGAGGAGGAAGAAATGCTTTCTACCAGACAACACTAACCGGTTTATGCCCGGGTTCGAGGATGTCTTTTAGTGCCTATATCGCCAACCTGACTACTGCGGCACAGTATAACATATGGCGCTACGACCGTGATTATGTGCATCCTAAGCTGCAATTCGTTATCAAAGATGTTCAAACAGGTCAAATCATCGCCCAACAAGGAACCGACACCATCAGCCACGACTGGAACAATTATCCAAAGCCATGGCGCGAGTCCGCGGCATGGCAGTTGGTAGGTATGAACTTCACCATTCCTGCCGGCAGCGGGGATATCGAGTTGAGTATCATCAATAATGCAGACGGAGGTACCGGAAACGATTTCGCGATAGATGATATCGAGGTGCGGCTATGCGGTCCGACGGTGTCTATCACAGCTCCTGACAGCGTTTGTATCGACACAAAAAATATCTTTACCGCCGTATGCGATAACGCCGGTCAATGGGAAGAACCGCTGCAATACAAGTGGTATTTCTCGTCGGACAGTTTGAATTGGGAGGCTGTGAGTGAAGGCAATACCCGATATCTGCGGTTGAAAGCCAAACCGCGGCATTCGGGCTGGTACAAAGTGGCTGTTGCGGCGCATGGCGGCGATATAGAGCGCGAGAACTGCCGTTCCGTAAGCGAACCGCATAAGTTCTACGTCATTGACGAATGTCCGCCGATCCTGTGTCCTGAAGGGGTGCTGCTGAAGCATGAGGACCTGAACGGCAGCGAGACATCGTACTCTACCCTTATGTCTGATTTATGCAGCGGATCAGACCTGTCTTTCATCATCAACATGCCTTCGTCACACCCCGAGACACGACTGATGCTTCGTCTCTACGATGGCGACACGGGTGCTGAATTGGTGGCATACGACACGGGCGACATACCATCGGATTCGCTGCAGGTTGGCACTACTTTTACTGTTCCTGAAGGCGTGAGCGACCTCCGTTGGACGATTAACACCAACGGCGGCAGCGGTCCATTGCATATCGGCAACATCGAGGTGCGTCTTTGCATGGAGCCGATAGCCGTGAGCGGCACCAGCCCCACCTGCCGCAAGAAACGGCACACTTTCCGCGCCGCGTACGAGAACTACGGCACGCTCACAAGTCCGGAGTTCCGATGGGAGTTTTCAGCCGACAGCGCTGTTTGGACGATACTGCAGGAAGGCCCCCAAGCGACTTACACTATTCCTGTCGTCCACAAGACCGACGCCGGATGGTACAGAGTCACTGTAGCCAATGCCGGTTCGCTGGACAATCCCAACTGCCGCGAAGGGAGCAGTACGTTCCGGCTGGAGACCATGTATTGCAACACCGCTACGGAGCAGCATGTTGACACAACGGCATGCGACACGTTGCTGCATTACGACCTGGAGTGGCGCGGACATATATGGACGGAGACAGGAACCGTAGTGGACACTTTGAAAGATTTTGAGGGCGACGACAGTTTATACGTGCATAAGACCCTGCAGACCAAGATCTGTTGCCCGGAGATACTGAATTACCGGATAGACTCGGCTATCTGCGACAGCCTCATGCCGTTCCTTTGGTTCTATCAGGACACGATGCTGCTCTTTACCGGCATAGGCGAAAAGGAGATCGAGGTTCCCCACCGGCGATGGGAAAACTGTATCGGAGAGATACACACCCTGGCGCTCGACACATTCCATTGCGAGAGACTGTATCTGCTGATTCATAACAAATACAACTGGCAGCTGGTCTGCAACAACGTGGAGTTGGCACGTCTGTTCCCGGAGTTACATCCGGTTGCTTTCCAATGGTTTAAAGACTCAGTAGCCGTCGAGGGAGCTAATGAGGACGATTACGCGGAGCGAAACGAACTGCACGGCGTGTTCCAACTGAGGATCAAGATGGATAACGGGCTTACCGTGTGGTCCAACATTCTGGAGATTCTGGACACGCCCGAGCCACAGCCTGTTCATATGCAGATCTACAACAGCAGCGGGATGCCGGTGAGCGAAGAGAGGATGACCCGCGGCGTTTATCTTATTCGCTATCAACAAGGCGACAGAACATGGACTGAGAAGAAGGTTATTCAATGAAACGAATTTATCTCATACTGAGTTTGTTTTTCATGCCATTCTCCCTTAGGGCTGAACATCTGTTTGAAGCGGGTGTACACGGCGGTATTGCAGGTTGGAACGCGCAGAGCCACTATGTGAGTCCCAGCGTCGGCTTTCACGGAGGCGCACAGATATACTATACCTATCTGTCTCCGCGTGTCATAGGCTTGCGCACGGGCGTGACGTTTGACAGCCACCATCCGGGATTCGGCAAAATGAACTACGAAGACCACTACTCCACTATCGATGTAGAGAACCAGCAGATGGACATCGACTATACGATAGGCAATCTATACGAGAAGTACTCGATTTGGTCTGTAGGAGTGCCGGTCCAACTGGCTTTTACGAAAAAACGCTTTACCTTCTACGCCGGAGCCAAAGCTGTTTTTCCATTGTCCAGCCAATGGAAGCAGACCGTGGACAAAGCGGCTCTCTCCGTCTATTATCCGTATTACGACAACCGGATTTATGAGTCCTATCCGCTTAGTGCATCGCGGGATTTCAAACAAGAAAATGAAGGCAAAATGACGCTGCCGAAGGTGCAATGGTGGCTGGCGCTCGAACTGAATTACACGATTCCGCTGAATACATGGGCGGTACATTACCGCTCGTATCTGATGGTAGGTGCGTATTTTGATTATTGCTTCAATAAATACACGCCTTCCCGGAGTATGGCAGAGAGTCTGATTATGCTGACGGACACAAGAGACGGTTTTCCGTTGCAACGGGTTCTGACGCCTATGTTAGAGGCGAATCGTCAGGGACGGAAGCTGGTGACCGACTGCTCACTCTATGATGTAGGAATCAAGATTTCATACGCGATCTCGCCCTATGACGCGCATAGCGCAGCCAAGAAATCGTGTAACTGTCTGAGATAACAGGGATATGGACAGAAAAGAAGGTTGTTTTGTAAATAAATGCATAAAAATCATAAAAAATGGCATACATTCTTGCGTATGTCATTATTTTTTTGTACCTTTGCAGCGTGTTTTCTCCGAAGCAGGTATTTATGCCCCTTCCGGCGGAAACCGTTTTGCCCGATTAACGGGGAACATCCGGGGTATTAGCTCATCTGGCTAGAGCGCAACACTGGCAGTGTTGAGGTGAGCGGTTCGAGTCCGCTATACTCCACCTAAGTTACGTATAGCGACTCTCCCGCTACGGGTTCTTAGCCCCAAAAGGGGCACGATTATTGCGAGAGCGCAATCGTCTTAGCCCCGAAGGGGCACGATTATTGCGAGAGCGCAATTCTCGAGTCCGCTATACTCCACTTTAAGCGAGCTACGGCTCAACGATGAGAATGCATTTCAACAGCGTTCTCATCGGTGTATGCATGAAAAACAAATTAACAAACAATAAATATTTCATTACAAATGGAAAAGAAAAAAAGAGTTTATACCTTCGGTAACGGTAAGGCCGAGGGTAACGCACAAATGCGTGAGCTGCTGGGCGGCAAGGGCGCTAACTGCGCGGAGATGAACCTTGTGGGCGTGCCTGTTCCTCCCGGATTCACCATCACCACCGAGGTCTGCAACGAGTACTACCAGGTAGGTCAGGAGAAGATTGTAGAAGAACTGACCGCTGAGGTAGAGGCTGCCGTAAAGCACGTAGAGGAGTTGATGAACTGCAAGTTCGGCGATCCGAAGAACCCGCTCCTTGTTTCTGTACGTTCGGGCGCACGCGCGTCGATGCCTGGTATGATGGATACCATCCTCAACCTCGGTCTGAACGATACCGTAGCTGAGGGCATGGTAGCTAAGACCAACAACCCGCACTTCGTTTATGACTCCTACCGCCGTTTCGTACAGATGTACGGTGACGTCGTGCTGGGTATGAAGCCGGTGAACAAGACCGACATCGACCCGTTCGAGAAGATCATCGACGAGGTAAAAGAGATCCGCGGTATCAAGCTGGACAAGGACCTCAACGTAGATGAGTTGAAGCTCCTCGTAGCGCGTTTCAAGACCGCTATCAAAGAGCAGACCGGAAAAGACTTCCCGGACGATCCTATCGAGCAGCTCTGGGGTGCTATCTGCGCCGTATTCCGCAGCTGGATGAACGAGCGCGCTATCCTCTACCGTAAGATGGAAGGAATTCCTGACGAGTGGGGAACCGCTGTTTCCGTAATGGCTATGGTCTTCGGTAACATGGGCGAGACCTCCGCTACCGGTGTATGCTTCAGCCGTGACGCCGCAACGGGTGAGAACCTCTTCAACGGTGAGTACCTTGTAAACGCACAGGGTGAGGACGTGGTAGCAGG
>CALEPS010000175.1 GCA_937910305.1 uncultured Bacteroidales bacterium
CAATTCATTTCTACTGACGAAAATCACTTATTTTTATAAATTTCGTCAGTAATCGCCTGCAAAGATACTAAAAAAATAGTGGATTTATGGCGGATTATGTATATAAATAGTTCATATTCCGCCAAAAATAATTTATGAGTTTATCAAATCATCAAGTGTTATATTCTTGTTTATCAATCCGTTATAATGTATGTTCCGCACAGCCTTTTGATTCGTGATTAGCACGGTCTCAATAGTTCTACGGGATTTGAAACTTTGCAGCAACACATCCATACGATTAGAGAGCAGCTCTACCTCTCGTTTCGAAAGGGCATAGGGGCGATCCGTGAATTTGATTTCGCAGAGATTTACTACCTTATCGCTACGTTCAATCACCATATCTATCTGTGCATTCTCCTTATATAGCGCATATGTTTGCGTGGAGACTCCGGCTATTCCCAAGGCATGTTTAATCTGCAGTATGTGTGCAAAGCAGAGCCTTTCAAAAGCAAGCCCACACCATGTAGCGTAACCGGAAGTGAGCATTTGTTCACGCCATACTATCTGTTTTTTCTTTTGCGTCGGCTGAAGGAATTGGAAATAGAATAATGAATAGAAATCTACAAGTTGGTATAACGCCTCCACACGCCCGTGCACATAGTATTTATTAACAAATCCGCACTCGCACAGATCTTTCAAACGTCTTGTCAGACTACCTCCGTCCAAGCGTTTTGTCTGGGTCAAAATCTCATTGCGCGGAAGTCCCATTTTCTTTTTGCTGAGTGCTTTGACTATTTCTACATACTCGTCTGAATGGGTGAAAAGCGAAGCATACAAGTGTTGGAACTCATCCGCCAATAAAGCATCTTCCGCACAAAACAATCTGTCGATATTTTCTGACAATCCATAGGTTTTGTCCAAAAGATTGAGATAATACGGTATTCCACCCATCGTCATATAGCATTGTGCTACTTTCGCAGCATCCCAACGGATACCTTTATGTCGCAGGAACAAATGTGTTTCGTATAACGAGAACGGCAGAATACGCATCTTCGCAGTCAACCGATTATGCAATCCGCCTTTGTTGTCTTCGATATTCTTAACCAACCACGAAGCTGCACTACCACATACAACGAGCATGATATCCGGGCGTGCACTTGCCCAATCATTCCAGAAATGCTCCAATGCACTCACGAGATTCGATTTGGGAGTATCCATCCAAGGCAGTTCATCCAAGAAAACCACTTTACGTTTCATCTTGGATTGCTCCAGCAATGTGCGTAATTGCTCGAATGCCTCAAACCAATCAGCCGGTGTGTTTTTAGCAAGGCGCTTGCTATAACGCGATAAAGTACGTTGGAAATTGAGCAGTTGCTCCTCTCGTTTCTGCTTAGCGAGTCCGGTCATTGCAAAGCAAAAATTCTTGCCTAAGGTCTCACGAACAAGAAAAGTTTTTCCGACACGGCGTCTGCCATAGATCATAACAAACTCAGGGTTGCCGGAATCAAAAAGCCGCTGTAACTCCGTTTGTTCGTGTTCTCTACCGATTATTTTCATACTACCTATGATTTATTTTTGGCGGCAAAGTTACAAAAAATATTTGATTCCGCCAAATAAAAGTAAACCATCTACAGATTTTGATGCTTTTTTTATGCTTATAATTGAACTTTTTTAGTACGCCATAGCAGATTTTATCAAAAAGAGCCATAAAGTCTACCTAACTCCCTGTAACTTTGCAATCGTTTTGGGCTGATTTCCCCCAAAACAAACAAAGTTATGATATTAGATTTAACACCGATTGTAATTCGAACAATCAAAAATGAGATCAAGGCTTTTCTTGCCAATCCGGAGAACGACATCACTGACATTGACATTGCTTTCCGTGAGATAGAGAAAGCAGGTATCCGTGCCATTCATGATGAAGCGTTAGTGTCACATCCCTACAATCACATCGCCGCTACGGTTAAATGCACCGATGTCAGATTTAGTAAAGTGCATCAAATTGTCAACAAAAAGTAGATTTTTGTACGCTCTTCGTTTTTCAAAGACCTTTTCGTTTGAAAAGCAGTAATTTTGCACCGGATTTCCAAACAGCTAACGGCTGGCGCCAGCCATAATTGTAGTATTAATTAATCCCCACGGCGTGGGGCTCGGACAGCAGTCTTTCAGCTCGAAGAGCGGTCTTTCAGTGGAACGGTCTTACAGCGTAGCGGTCTATCAGTCCGCAGGACGGTCTGTTCGGCAAACGCCGAACTATTATTATGGCAACAGAACAATTACGATTAGTGGATGGCACTATTGTACGAAAGTGCCCCACGGACAAACCCTTGTATTGCTCAAGGGATGGACGCTTCTTCTCCGTCCACAACATGCAGATTACCGAGGAAGGGTGTATCATGCGGGAGATCAAACCGAACATTGCGCAAGCAGGGACGCGGAAGTGTACCCACACGAACGGAAACGGCACGCATTACCCCTTTCTGCGGCAGTTCGGAGCCAAACACTGCCATTTCTTGGTGGCGGGGGCTTGGTATGGACCGCGACCGGAGGGAATGGTCATTGACCACCTCAACGGCAACATTCTCGACTGGTCTGCCGACAATCTGGAGTACGTAACACCTGCGGAGAATAACAAACGTGCGAAGCTGCTGCGCGTGCTCCGTTCCATCGGTCGCGATCCCAAACAGATGAGCAGAGAGGAACTGCAAGCGATCTTCGCGAAATATGAATTCCGGAATTCAATTCTTAGCCCTGAAGGGCACGATTATTTCCGGGACTAATAGACGGAGAAATAAAGCGGCATTTGATGCCGCGACAAAGGACAAAGAAAAATAACATGTCCGATGGCATCGGACGCAAAAAAAAGAAGAATTATGAAAGCAATAGAAATGAATCAAGCCCTCATGGAGGCAATCAAGACAACAGAAGTATTAGGCGCAAGTGCATTGGAAGAGACACGCGCTTTGCGGCAGTTGGTAGCATCGGCAAACGCTCGTATCGAGGAACTGGAAACAGCGGCGGTGGAGGACGCGAAAGCACGTGCCATGGAGCAGAACGGAGAGGAGAAAGGAAAATTCCTCTTTGACGGTCACCACTTTGAGTTACGCCGCGCAGAGACCTTCGATTTTGCAGGTAAGCCGCAGAAATACACGATGGCAGAGGGTGTCGCGTTCCGACAGAAGAGTGCCGAGCAGACCGTGCTCAAAGCCAAGTCGGCGGCAATCACCAAAGCGTTGAAGGCGATTAAGGATGCTTTCCCGGAGACGCACCCCAACATCGAGCCGGATAGCGTGGAGTTCACGGTGGTTTGCGTCGATTAATAACCCCACCCTAACCCTCCCCACAAGGGAGGGGAAAAGGGGGCCGGCAAAAAGAAACAAAAGAAAAAAGAACCAAAAAAGAATAAAAAGAAAAGTCCTGTCCTATGTCCGACTATTAAACCCCACCTAACCTCCCCTCAAGGGAGGAACGGACAGGACATGGGACAGGGCAATTTGAAAATTTAGGCTATGGACAAGGACTTTAATGAGTTTTGGGACGCATACCAGCCGGACGAAAACCGTTTCCCCAGACGCAGGGCTGCCACTTTCCGGGCATGGAACGAACGGACACCGGCAGCACGCAAGGCGATATTGGCAAAGGTCAAGGCGGAAGGCGCACCCAAATGGAAGAACCCTTATTTCTATGTGGCGGACTTCCCCGAACCCGAACCGTATAACTGGAATGGTGACCCACGTATTGACGCAATGATGCGCACCGGCACAATCGTCTCTGCCAAATACAAAGGCCGTTGGGGCATGTACTCCCAAGAAGATGTCAGGGACTTTGGTATGGAAACTAAAAAGTAAAAATTATGGCACAGATTGTAGAAATAAAGTACGCCTATGGGCGGCTGTACAAGGAATGGATGTAAGCGCGGGGCTAAAGACCCGCGAACAGGACGAAGAAAATAATGGTATTTTTTACTTCAAAAACACAAAACAAAAAGATGAAAAACTCTACATAGTCCCTATTATATATGATGTGTCTTTTAAAAAGGTATTTTATAATAATAATGATGGAGCGGAATATTTAAGGGATTTTCTTAATTCAATGTTTTATCCAGAATCAAAGTCAATAATAAAAGTAGAATTCCTTCCAAAAGAAATTCTAAGTAATTCTCATCTTGTAAATAATAAAGGTACTAAAAAAGTAGATAATGTTTGCATAGCAACAATAATGATTAGAAAGAAAAATGAAATAAATGAAGATGATGTTAATTTAGAAAATTATAATTCAAAAGATAACATAAAATATAAAAAGGTTGTAATAGATGTTGAAATGGAAAATAATTTAACCGGAGAAAGGGTTACTTCTAAATGCTTTAATTATGGTTCAAGTTTGCGAATGAAAAATGACTTTATGGAAACATGGGTAATTGCCCTATGTATAGACAAAAGTAAAAGTCCAACATATGATAAAGGCTCAAAATGTTATGTTGCAAAAGAATATAATTTTTCTCATAATGTCGATAAGAAAGATTATGTTAAAATTTATGAAGTTTATTTAAATGGTTTATATAATGCTAAAGATGAGCCAATATCCGCGCTAAATAATGAAAAAATTGGCGATGAAGGTAAAGAATGGATTAAATTATTCTGTTTAACATTATGGTGTAATAATCACAATAACGATAAAATAAACTTTTGCATTCCAAAAAATTTAAAATTTTATGGAAGCAAAATTAATAAAGCAATTGAAATTTTATCAGATATACAGGAGGCTTCAAAACTGAATATTAAAATGCAACTATTTGATGAAGAACAATTAAAAGAATCAAGTTATAATAATGGATATGGTAATGGATATGATAATGGATATGATAATGGAGATTTAGATGGATATATGGACGGATATAATAATGGATTTAATAACGGATTTGATAATGGATACAATAAAAAGAATATTAAAATTTTAGATTATTTTTATAAAGTC
>CALEPS010000176.1 GCA_937910305.1 uncultured Bacteroidales bacterium
TTTACTTAACCTTAAATCTAATACCATGAAAAACACGGTGCAAAAGTACTGCTTTTTGACGAACTGACCAAATATTTTGCAAAAAAAGTGTTAAAAAACATAAAACTGCAAAGCCCAGTTTGCAAAAAAAAGAACACTTAAACTTAAATCGAACATTTTATTTTTCATCTAATAAATCGGGTCTTTTCTGGCGTGTGTGCTCCAGCGATTGCTCATATTGCCATTCCTCGATCTTAGCCTGGTTACCGGATAGTAGGATTTCGGGCACCTTCCATCCTTTGTATTCGGCAGGGCGCGTATAGACCCCTGCTTCCAGGAGTCCGTCCTGGAAGGAGTCATTGAGTGCGGACTCGACGTCCCCGAGTGCACCGGGCAGGAGCCGCACGATGGCATCAGTCATCATAGCAGCAGGCATTTCGCCTCCGGTGAGGACAAAATCGCCGATTGAGAACTCGCGCGTAATAAGATGATCGCGCACGCGCTGATCCACGCCCTTATAATGGCCGCAGAGGATAATGATATTCTCTTTGAGGGAGAGGGAGTTGGCTGCTTTCTGGTCGAACCGTTCGCCGTCGGGAGCCGTGAAAATGATTTCGTCGTAATGCCGCTCGGCAGTGAGGGCGGAGATGCAGCGGTCGATAGGTTCGATCTGCAGCACCATGCCGGCACCGAAGCCGAAGGCGTAGTCGTCCACCTTGCGGTGTTTATCGAGGGTCCAGTCCCGCAGGTTATGCACAAAAATCTCGCACAGCCCTTTGGCTTTCGCGCGGGCTATAATAGAATGGTTGAGGGGTGACTCCAGGAGTTCCGGACAACAAGTAATAATGTCTATTCGCATAATGTGATTTACGATTTAGGGTACAGGGTCATAGCCGGAGCCTCCCCAGGGGTGGCAACGAAGGATGCGTTTGATACCGAGCCATGTACCTTTGAAGATACCGTATTTGAGCACCGCCTCCACCATGTACTGGCTGCAGGTAGGCGTATAACGGCACGAAGGAGGCGTCAAGGGTGAGATGAACACCCGGTAGAAATAGACCGGGAGTAAAAACAATTTGCGGAGGAGAAGCCTGCCCCGTCCCTCTCCGGAAGGAGGGAGATTATTTTCAGAGTGTTCGCTATTCATTGGCTTTTATCTTTTTCAAGGCTTTGATGACGGCTTTCTCTACAACCGCATAAGGTTGTATCTCTTTGTCAATATAATTGAAGGCGATGAGGTAACTCCGTTGACCGCTTTGTTGCAAGGTCTCTAAGGCTGTAGGATCGCTGGCACCGGAAGACCGCTCCGCTGTTAGAATCCCTTGGTTGAGGCGGTACGCCTCGCGCATGAGACGCCGCAGACGGTTTCTATCCACGGCATGTTTGAAGAGCGATTTGGGAGCCCAGACCAGAACCGAGTTTTGGTCATTCACCTGCCATGTGACCCGGAGAGGCCACGAAGTGAACCGTTTGCCGGACTTATAGAAGGCAGCAATCCGTTCCTTGCCGCAGAGGCGGCTATGTTTGGGGAAGGAGTTAGACATTTTTCTCCAAATACTCCGCTATTGCCATAGGCAGGGAGGCGAAGGTTTTGCCGGGACCTGCCTCTATATCCACGCGGTAACCCGCCTCCTCAAGAGCACGGATAGTGCCTTCTCCGAAAGCCGCGATGAGCGTATCGCCCTGTTTCCAGTCCGGGAAGTTCTCCCGCAGCGAAGTGACGCCTGCCGGCGTAAAGAGCCCTATCAGATCATACTCGAAAGGTTTATCCTTGGGCCATGGTGTTGTGACGGTCCGATACATAATAGCCGGTGTCACCTCCACACCGTTGAGGGCGAACATATTGATCTGGTCGTCCGTATGGATGTCGGAAAGCACCATCAGATATTTCTCGTTCGGCCGGCGGTGCATGGCAGGAAGAAGGTCTTCGAACTTGTTGCCCTGCTCGGGGAAGAAGACTTTCCGCTTGCGGTAATTGATAAATTTCTGCAGATAGAGTCCCACCTGCTCCGAATTGCAATAATAGTGCATCGAGTCAGGTACGTTCAGCCGCATTTCCTCACACATACGGAAGTAATGCTCCGCGCCGAGGCGTGAGTTCAGAATGACTGCCGTATAGTCCAGAGGGTTGATGCGCTGTTTGCGGAACTCGCTCGCCGAAAGACCTTCGACATGAATAAACTGATAAAAGTCGCATTCCACGCCAAACTGTCCCTCCAGACGAGAATAAGGATTATGTTCCGTCGTAGGACGAGGTTGAGAAAAAAGAAGTCTTTTAATCATATGATTGATATCGTTTTTGCAGAAAATAATACCACGGCTGCCATAGGCAGCAGTTCTAATGTAGCCATGTATACCAGGAGATAGAGGAGTGCTATCGGTTTGCGCACAAACTGACGCACCCCGCGGTACATCCACAGCAGGAAGAAGGCACCTCCCAAGATCCCCAGAAGCCATCCGGATGCTACGGGTGAGTCGATATGCACGAAAAGGAGCAGCAGGGGGTACAGAACCACCATCGCCAGTGTACATATATTGGAATAATGTTCGCCCGCCTCGCCGTAAGAGCGCGTAAGCCGGAAGGTATAGTCCACCAGAAGGATCAGCAGTGTCTTCACAATCAGGACACCGAGAATAACCCCGCATACCGCAGCAAAAGCGGCTCCGGAGAAGCGGTCCTCGGGGCGGAAACACAGGCATAGCCCCATGGCCAAGGTGCCTATCCGGAAAAGTGTGATGAAGAGCTGCGCCAGGTAGTTGACCGGCGCATCTTTGTATGTCCGCTCGGCATGCACAGTAAGCGACGAGGCGGCCTGGCTGATCACGCCGGGTTGCAGCCACTCGCTGAGGAGCGCCATGACAAGCAGTAGCAGCATCGTCCATCCGCACCAAGGTGCAGTCAGCGGAGAGATAATATGCGGGAGAGAGGTCAGCATTCAGTGGTCCAGAGATACATTTTGTCCCCTCTGCGAATGAGGGTTTCCGTTTTGATTGCAAAATATTGGCCTTTCTCCACGCGTGCGGTAGGTTTGCCTTGGTCGTCATGCATGTTATGTGCGACGCACTCGTACACGCCGGTGGTCTCGCCGGTAATGAGCAGTTCCTGCCCTTCCTCTATGCTGTCCACGGCCTCAAGCACAAACTCTGCCACGCTCAGGTTCTTGAAGAAATTGGTGCATTTGGCAGCATAGACCTTCTTGCGCGTTGCTTTATTGCCATAGGAATGGGTCCATTCGCCCAGCCGCTGACCTTGATAATAACCGTCCCAGAAGCCGCGGTTGAAGACACGGCTGAGCCGTTCGTTCCAGTCCGCTATCTTCGGTTCAATGACCGTGTCGTCGTCATACTCGCCGCGCTGCCATGCCTCCACTGCCTCTTTGTAGCATTTCACGACCGTAGAGACATACTCCGCTCCTCGTGCGCGCCCTTCTATCTTGAGGACCCGCACGCCGGCATCCAGCATCTTGTTGAGGAAATGGATCGTTTTCAGATCCTTCGGCGACATGATATACTGGTTATCAATGTCCAGCTCCAGATCAGACGACTTGTCTTTGACGGTATAGCCGCGCCTGCACACCTGCACGCACGCCCCCCGGTTAGCCGAGAGACCGTAGTTATTGAGACTCAAGTAGCATTTGCCGCTGACCGCCATACACAATGCACCGTGACAGAACATCTCGATGCGAATAGGCTTCCCGCTCCGTCCGCATATATGCTGCTCCTCGATGTCGCGATAGATAGACGCTACCTGCTCCATGTTCAGTTCGCGCGCCAGGACAACGACATCCGCAAACTGCGCATAGAACCGCAGCGCCTCGGTGTTCGCTATGTTAAGCTGGGTGGAGAGGTGTACCTCCTGACCGATGCTGTTAGCGTACTGCATTACCGCGATGTCGCTTGCAATAACAGCGTCCACGCCCACGGCATGCGCCTTGTCCACTATCTCGCGCATCAGAGGCAGATCCTCGGGGTACATGACCGTATTGACCGTCAGGTAGGTCTTTACGCCCGCTTCACGGCATGTGGACACGATTGTAGCCATGTCTTCTGTGGTAAAATTGACCGAACTGCGTGCGCGCATGTTCAGGTGCTCTATACCGAAATAGACAGAGGTAGCTCCGGCTTGTATCGCCGCAGCCAGACTCTCCCAACAACCGACAGGAGCCATGATATTTACCATCGGGTCATTTACCATTGGGTCATTTACCATTGGGTCATTTAGCATTTTGTATCAGGAACTCTGCTATCTGTACCGCGTTGAGTGCTGCGCCCTTCCGGATCTGGTCGCTCACGCACCAGAAACTGAGTTCGTTCTCGTCCGTCAGATCCTTTCTGATACGGCCGACAAAGACCTCGTCCTTGCCGCTCAGGAACAGCGGCATCGGATATACCTTGTTCTCCGGCTCGTCCATGAGCACACACCCTGGAGCCTGTGCGAAAGCCTCTCTCGCCTCCGCCACGCTGACCGGCCGCTCTGTATCGACCCACACGCTCTCGCTATGCGCCCTGAGCGACGGCACACGTACGCAGGTAGCACTGACCTTGACATCCGAATGCATGATCTTGCGCGTCTCATTGTACATTTTCATCTCTTCCTTGGTATAGCCGTTGTCGGTAAAGACATCTATATGAGGGATGACATTATACGCCAACTGATACGCAAATTTGTTTACCGTCACTTCCTCTCCGTTCAGCAGTTGACGGTATTGTGTCTCCAACTCTTTCATTGCCTGCGCCCCTGCTCCCGAAGCCGCTTGATACGTGGACACACGCACGCGGCGGATATGGCTCAGACGCTCTATGGCCTGCAGAGCCACCACCATCTGGATCGTCGTACAGTTAGGATTAGCAATGATGTTCCGCGGACGGATCAACGCATCTTGGGCGTTCACCTCCGGAACGACCAAAGGCACATCGTCATCCATCCGGAAGGCGGATGAGTTATCTATCATCACCGCGCCGTAGCGGGTGATGTCCTCCGCGTACATACGCGACACGCTCGCGCCCGCGGAAGTAAAAGCAATATCGACGCCCCGGAAGGCGTCGCCGTGTTGCAACAACTGTACTTCGTACTCTTTGCCGCAAAATTCATACTTAGTGCCGGCACTCCTCTCCGAGCCGAACAAACGTAGTTCGGAGAGAGGGAATTGCCGCTGCGCAAGCACAGCCAGCAATTCCTGTCCGACGGCGCCGGAGGCGCCTACAATCGCGATTACCATAATTAAGCCAATGCGATGATAATGTCAGCTTCAGCCTCCGTGAAGGTAATCTTACCTTCGCGAGCCAGCCAACCCAGTGCCAGGTAAAGCTCCTCGTTTTTCAGTTTCGTAGCTTTCTTGAGGGCTTTCAGACCCTGTGCACCGTTTTGCAGGGCATTCCAGAGAAGACCTGCGTTTTCTCCAATTTTTGTAATCATAATACCTTAATTTTAGTTAGACTAATTGAGTGAATTATGGGTCACTCTTCCCATTTCTTAAATACCAGGCACGCGTTGTGACCACCGAAACCAAACGTGTTGCTCAGGGCGTATTTTATATTCCGCTTCTGGGCTTTCCCGAATGTAAAATTGATGCGGTAGTCGATATTTTCATCCTCATCCTCCGGATCATGGTTGATGGTAGGCGGAATGATACCGTCTTTCAAAGCCATGACACATGTCAACGCCTCTACGGCGCCCGTCGCACCGATCAGATGTCCTGTCATAGACTTCGTCGAGTCAAGATTCATCTCATACACATGATCGCCGAACACGCGCTGGATAGCTTTCACCTCCGTCACGTCGCCCAGAGGGGTGGATGTGCCGTGCGTATTGATAAAATCAATCTGTTCCGGCTGCAGGCCCGCATCCTTGATAGCCAGCCTCATCACTCTCTCTGCGCCCTTGCCTTCCGGGTCCGGTGCTGTCATATGATAAGCATCGGAGGTCATACCCTCGCCCACTATCTCCGCGTATATCTTTGCGCCGCGGACCTTGGCATGCTCATAATCCTCCAAGATCAGACATGCAGCTCCTTCGCCCAACACAAAACCGTCTCGTGATTTGGAGAAGGGTCTGCTCGCCGTCTCGGGCGAGTCATTACGGGTAGAGAGCGCATGCAGCGAGTTAAAACCACCTATGCCGGTGTATGTGACATCTGCGTCGGCACCGCCTGTCAGCAGTACATCCGCATGCCCAAGCCGGATCTGGTCAAATGCGGATCCTACCGCGTGGGAAGAAGAGGAACAGGCTGTGGACACCGAGAAACTGGGTCCCCCGAGGCCGAAACGAATAGAAATCAGACCGGCAGCAATGCTCGGAATGGCTTTCGGGATCATGAACGGGTTAAAACGCGGTACTCCGTCCCCTTTGGCGAAATCAATGATTTCCTCCTCGGTGGACTGCAGACCTCCCATTCCGCTTCCCCATATAACACCTACGCGGCTTCGATCCTCTTTCTCCAGATCCAAACCGCTGTCTATTAGCGCCTCGTTAGCCACCCACACCGAGAACTGGGAATAGCGGTCCATCTTACGCGCCTCCTTGCGGTCCATTAACGGGGAGGGGTCAAAGCCCTTCACCTCGCCGGCAAAATGAGTCTTGAACAGAGTGGTATCAAAAGAAGTAATCGGAGCTATTCCGTTTACTCCGTTAACCAATGCCTGCCAAGTCTCCGGTGCCGAATTCCCTACCGGCGTCAACGCCCCCAGACCAGTTACTACTACTCGTCTCAACTGCATATATGACAAAATGTGATATAAAAAAGTATACGAGTTTACAGTTTTCCCGTAAACTCGCAGACCAATGTGTAAAGAGAATTACTTCGCTAATTTACCCTCTACATAAGCGATAGCGTCGCCTACGGTAGCAATTTTCTGAGTGTCCTCATCAGGAATTTCGATTCCGAACTCTTTCTCGAATTCCATGATCATCTCCACTGTATCCAGGGAGTCTGCACCCAGATCTGTTTGGAAATTAGCCTCACGTGTTACCTGAGACTCTTCTACACCAAGTTTATCAGCAATGATTGCTTTTACTTTTGCTTCAACTTCTGCCATAATACTAAATGTTTAATTAATATATGTTTTTCTTAATTTTCGTAACCTTCGATATACGCGTATTCCGCGAAATCGGTGCAAAATTACTGCTTTTTTTTGAAATGAGCAAATTTTTTTGCGTTATTTTTCCATTTTGTCACTTAAATCTAACACTATCTTGCCCAAATAGACTCCACTCTTGCCCATTTGACACAATGGAATGCTGTCGCCGTCCAAGTTCGCTACGCGAAGTTTGTCATAAAACTTATGGGTGTGACCTCCTATCACTACGTCGATGCCGCGAGTGCATGTTACCATGACAGAATCGCACGCATCTGTTTTGGCCTTGCCCATTGTTCCCATATGGCTTAAGCAAACCACCACATCGCATCCTTGCGCATGCAATGTGTCCGCCATCCTCTGGGCTACTGCGTACGGTTCCAGATACTGGGCAGGCTCGAAATTCCGGTCGGAGATAATTCCTTTGGGATTGCATCCAAGCCCGAAGATACCGACCCTCACTCCGCCTTTCTTTACTATCGTATAAGGCCGGACCAACCCCTCTACCGGCGTGCCGGTAAAATCATAATTGGCACATACGATCGGGAACTGCGCCTGTTTCAGCACCATGGCGAGAGAGTCCAGACCATTATCAAACTCATGGTTTCCCAGCGTAGCGGCATCATAGCCGATATAATTCATCGCGTCTATCTCCACTCTGCCGCGATAGAGGTTGAAATACGGAGTCCCTTGACTGAAATCACCGGCATCTACCAGCAACAAGTCCGGATCCGTCTTCCTTTCCTGCTTGATCAGCCCCATTCGCCGGGCATACCCGCCCTGACCGTTATCTTTGGGCTCCACTTGGGAATGGGTGTCATTGGTATGCAGAATCGTCAAATGCGCCTCCTGGGGTGTACAAGCCGCAATACAAAGAATAATGAATAATAAATAATAAATATTTTTCATACTATTATGATTTATTACTTTCAGGGGCAAGGTCCCTAGAATCGTTTGTTTATCTCCTCGTCAGTCAGCAACGAAACGATCACCTTTCCGTCCGCCGTGCGGCGATAAGACGGTAGCGCAACGAGTTTCATGAGCATGTCGCGCATCTCAGCCTCTGTCAACTGTTTGCCGTAGGGAATAGCACTTTGCTCGGCAAGCGCAAGAGCAATCTGCTCGCGCCATTCGCGCCGGGTGTCTGCGCTCCGCTCGCGGACCTGATGCAAAATATGCTGCAAAACCGGCAGCGGAGAATGTGAGGCTGTCTGCGACGGAACACCCAGAACCGAATAGCTGTCAGGACTGAGTTGCTCCATATCAAAACCGATTGCGCGCAAATCAGGCAGGATCTGTGCCAGCAATATCATCTCATCCTGAGGCAATGTCAGCACCTCCGGAAACAGCAACTGCTGCATTGCTCCTTGTGTATGCTCCAATTGCTCGATAAACTGAGCGTAAAGCACCGCCATGTGAGCCCGATGTTGATTAATCAGCACCAGTCCTTGCGCACTCGGAGCCAGTATATATCTGCCTCCGTATTGCCATAGCGGGCAGCATTCCACCTCTTCCGGCCGCAGGAGTTCGTCATGAACCGCAGCAGGCGCATCACTAAGAGGCTTCGCCGCGCTCAGCCCTTCATAGAGACTCTCCCAGTTCGTCGGAGCCTTGTCGGGATAAACAGTTCCGCGGGAATGAAAAGGATTGTATGTCGGATCCACCGTCACGCGGGGAGCGGAAACATGTGAATCCGTCGGCTGAGGAATATCTATGCGTCCCGATGTATCGAAATCTATCTGCGGCGCAAGAGTAAACTTGCCCAGCGCCTCACGGACAGAAGCCAGCAAAATCTGGAAAATAGTCTGCTCGTCGGCAAACTTGATTTCCGTTTTCGTAGGATGGATATTGACATCGATAGCCTCCGGAGCAATATCGAAATAGATAAAGAATGACGGCTGATAGTCCGCGGCAAGCATTCCCGAATAAGCCGTCTGAACCGCTTTCAGGAAATACGGATGGCGCATATAGCGGCCGTTCACAAAGAAAAACTGTTCGGCCTTGCGGGTCGCGCTCTCGGGTTTCACCACAAATCCGCGGATCGACACCAACTCCGTCTCCGTATTGATATCCACGAATGACGAGGTATAGACATTCCTTTTCGGGTTGCCGAACACCGCCTCGATGCGTTGTTTCTCCGTTCCGGACGGCAACTCCATAAGGATCTCGTCGTTATGCACAAAGGTAAACGAAACCCTGGGATAAACCAGCACGATGTGATAGAACTCCGTCAACAAGTTGCGCAGCTCGGTCTGATCTGTCTTGAGGAACTTGCGCCGTACAGGCACATTGAAGAACAGGTTGCTCACCTTGATATTCGTTCCTACCGGGCAAACGCACGGCTCCTGGCGGACAACATCCGAACCATGGATCTCTATCAGGGTTCCCGTTTCGTCTTCCGCCCTGCGGGTTGTCATCTCCACTTGGGCTACGGCGCATATAGAAGCCAGCGCTTCGCCGCGGAACCCCATCGTACGCAAAGAAAACAGGTCCTGTGCTTCGCGGATCTTACTCGTTGCATGGCGTTCAAAGGCCAGACGGGCGTCCATCTCGCTCATACCCGTACCATCGTCTATTACCTGCAGAAGTGTGCGACCGGCATCACGGACAATCACCTGGACACGGGTAGCACCCGCATCCAGGCTGTTCTCCACCAGCTCTTTCAGACACGACGCGGGACGTTGGATAACCTCGCCTGCCGCTATCTGATTAGCTACGCTGTCCGGTAATAGATGAATGATATCCATGCTTTTCTTAAATCATAGGTTTTCCTATGTCATCATAGGTCTTCCTATAATAAAATATACACCCCGAAAATCAGGATGGCAAGAAGAGCGATCAGCAACAAGAGCCGCGACGGACGTTTCCTGCGCAACTCTGTCATATTCTTCTCATGCTCCTCTCGGAACGACCCGTGATGAAGACGCGCAAGTTTTCTATCCTTGCGCGCCTCCTTATCCTTATCGTAGTAAATGGGGCGATAGTCCCACTCACGGGGTTTGTTTACTTTCGGAAATAATACCGACATTATTTAACGATTGCTTGGAACTCTGCATCCTCTGCAAACTTAGCGAACTCAATATCCTGAGCTGCACGAGCCTTCAGGCTTGCATCCTGTGCGATAGCCGATTTCAGGTTCTCATAGACAGCTGCCTTGTCGTTGGTGCGGGCACCTACGATAGCTTTCAGGTAAGCGGTCGTTGCGTTCGGCTCTTTAACGTTTGCCAGAGTCTTGGCTGCACCTGCATAGTCCTCATCCAGGATCTGCTGAACAGCGGCGTTGTTCGATGCGGTCTCTCCGTATGCTTTCTTGGCTGCGTTGTAGTCACCCTTAGCGGTGTACAGCGTACCCAGAGCGGCATTCAGGTTAGCCTTCGTTCCGGCTGCTTTGCCCAGATACTCTTCTGCTTTTGCCAGATCACCGTCTGCGATAGCAGCAACACCTGCGTTGTAGTTCACGTCCGGATCATTCGGCTGGATCTCCAATGCCTTGCTGTAGCAGCGACGAGCCTCTGCGATATCTCCGTTGCTGAAGTAGATCTGACCCATGCTGTTCCATGCGCGGTAGTCGTTGTATTGGTCTGCAGCTTGTTTGTAGATAGCCAGTTTCTCAGCCTTGTCCTCGGTCAGAGTAGCAGCATAAAGCAACTCCTCTACGCTCAGCTGGGAAGCGTCTTTCTTGGCGATCTCGCGGAT
Organism: uncultured Bacteroidales bacterium; assembly: GCA_937910305.1. Lineage (GTDB taxonomy): Bacteria > Bacteroidota > Bacteroidia > Bacteroidales > Paludibacteraceae > Colicola. The sequence goes on from CALEPS010000176.1 coordinate 10,750, forward strand.
CTCGTCGTCGCTCTTACCGATCAGGTCGGTTGTCAGGATCAGACGGCTGCGGCGGAGTGCCGGCAGGATCTCCTCTGCGATTGTGCCATATACTGCGCTCAGGTTCTTGATCTGTGCTTCGCGCTCCTCAGGATCGCTGTACATCGACAGAACACGGAGAACGAGGTCTTTGTCTTGGATATTGCTGTTCTCCATCGCTTTGCGGAAGCCTTCCCAGTCCTCTGCAGTGATATTCGACTCGATAGCCGTGTTCACTTTGTTCTTCTTGAGGTCTTTCTTCAGGAAGTTAGCTGCTGCTTTCTGACGGTTCTTAGCCAGGTTCTCGTTCAGGCTCATGCCGCCATCAGGAGAAGCATAACCTGCTACCTCGATCTTGCTGATCTCTTTGCGCTCTGCCTCTTTGGCATCCTTGATAGCTGCCTGGAGGTTCTTAACGCTCTCGCTCTTGGTCTCAGCCGAACGGAGCTCTGCGGATTGAATGAGGAACTTGATATCTGCCTCGGTCAACTCCTGAATAACGCGTTGGAACTTGTCCGGAGTTCCGGCAGTCTTGTTGTCTCTTGCGTCTGCCAACTCGGAAGTAGCTACTACGCCGTCTGCAATCTTCAGATCAGGAATCTCAATCACTTTCTTTCCTACTTTGGCTTCGAAACGGAGGTAAAGCTCCGATTTGCGCATTGCGGGAACATAGTCAAACGAGCAGCTCTGTTTGTAAGTACCGCCGTTCTTGTAATTAACGGTCTTGCCGTTCTCTTTTGCTTTCTCACCTACATAGGTAACAGGATCGCCTAATACCTCTTGACCTTCGAATTTCAGCACCGGAGTAACGGTCAACACACCTTTCTTCGCGAATTTCTTCTCCGGGAATGTACCGGTAATCTCTGCGTTTACTTTGTTACCCACCTTCTCCAGAGGGCTCGGATTTACGGTAATCTCATCGGGTTTCGGTAACGATTTGTTACATGATGCCAGCATTACCACTGCAGCAATGAGGCTAAGAAATAAACCTTTCTTCATATGCATATAAATTTGTTAATTTATGTTGATTTTCAAAATCCGCTGCAAATTTACTATAAAATTTTCGAATATGCAAGATTTTTGTAAAAAAAAACATTTATATGCCTAAAAATTTGCATATATGCAAGATTTGTAGTACCTTTGTACCCCGAAATGAACAAATTATAAATGACCAAATCGTAAATGGCTTTATGTTTATCATCGGCATTGCGGGCGGTACCGGCTCGGGTAAAACTACGGTAGTCAAAAAACTGATCGAGCGTCTTCCGAAAGGAGAAGTCGTTGTTATTCCACAAGACTCCTATTACAAAGATAGCAGCAACGTTCCTATCGAGGAGCGCCAGAACATCAACTTCGATCACCCCGATGCCTTCGACTGGCCGCTCCTCGCAAAGCATATCAAGATGCTCAAAGAGGGACAAGCCATCGAACAACCTATTTATTCTTATATCACGTGCACGCGTCAGAAAGAGACGATCCATATAGAGCCGAAAGAAGTGATTATTGTGGAAGGCATCATGGCGCTGCGGGAATTCAAGATGCGCGAGCAGATGGACCTGAAAATCTTTGTGGACGCCGACGCCGACGACCGTCTCATCCGGGTTATGAAACGCGATGTGGTGGAGAGAGGACGTACAGCAGAGGCTGTCATCGAGCGCTATCAAAGAGTCCTCAAACCCATGCACGAACAGTTTATCGAGCCGTGTAAAAGATTTGCGGACGTCATCGTTCCGCAGGGAGGACATAATAACGCGGCTATCAACATGCTTGCCAAATTCGTCAAACAGCAGCTCGCAGACAAATAAGGGACTTTTACGACTCGATTACGACTCGATTACGACTCATTTACGACTCATTTACGAGTTCAGAAACACGTGTTCGACGTCTTGAAAATGTACGCTCATTAAGATTTTGTTTTTTCAACTCTTTTATACATACTTGAAAATCGGCACCTTCACCCTGGGTGGAGGATATGCGATGTTGCCCCTCATACAGAGGGAAGTGGTTGATCGCAAAAAATGGATTGACGAGGAAGAGTTTCTCAATATGATCGCTCTCGCGCAAGCCGCGCCGGGACTTATTGCCGTCAATTCGGCTATTTTCATCGGATGGCGGATAGGAGGATGGAAAGGCGTCTGCGGAGCCGTGTTGGGAGCGGTCCTGCCTTCGTTCCTGATCATTCTCGCTATCGCGATGGTTTTCTCCGAATGGAAAGAACTGCCGGCCGTCGAAGCAGCATTCAAAGGTATTCGTCCTGCCGTAGTGGCGCTCATCGCTGCGCCGCTCTTCAAAATGGCGAAAGCGGCTAAGATCAGTTGGCTGACTTCCCTTATCCCAATTGCCGCAGCCTTGCTGATTTGGCTTGGGCATGTCAACCCCGTCTGGGTCATTCTCGCTACAATTGTCATTACGCTCTGCACCGAATGGATCATAAAACGCAATTCGTAATTTTTAATTTGTAATTCGTAATTTCTAAATGCTTTATCTGCAACTCTTCATATCGTTCTTCAAAATCGGACTCTTCGGATTCGGAGGAGGTCTGGCTATCTTGTCTTTAATCCAGATGGAAGTGGAACAATATGGATGGATGAGCCAGCAGGAGTTCGTCGATATTGTTGCTATCAGCCAGGTTACGCCCGGTCCGATCGGTATCAACTGTGCTACATATGTCGGTTATACCACTGCGGGATTCTGGGGAAGTGTCTTGGCTACATCCGCTATCATCCTACCGAGTCTGATCATTATGCTGTCTATTTGCAGGGCGTATTTCTGGCTCAACCGGCGTTTTCATGACAATCCGTATTTCTCACAAACGCTGCGAATGCTCCGTTTCACGGTCCTCGGACTCATTGCCTCGGCGGCGCTCATGCTCATCAAACCCGCTAATTTCATTGATACTGCTTCGTGGATTATCTTTGCTTTAGTGGCTTTCTTCACAATTCTGCCGGAAATCTCGAAACCGCTTGTAAACAAAACGCCCCCTCCGGTTAGGAAGGGGCTTGGGGCTGGTCTGTCTTTTGTTTCCCACCCTATTCTACTGATCGTTCTTGCCGGTCTTGCCGGCTACCTGATCTACCGTTGATTCTCTTTCGACCGTCGTAACCGTCCGCGATACTCCGCTTGGTGGGCACGGGAACTGACACCCCGGTTCGCCACATAGCGGTCGTAATAAGAGATGATGAGTGTTGTTATCGGCAGCGCAATAATCATTCCTATCACGCCGCACAGCGCCCCCCAGATACTGAGACTGAGAAGGATAGCAGCCGGACTCATGCCGGTCACGTTTCCCATGATCTTAGGCGTCAGCACCATGTCCTGGATACTCTGTACCACGATAAAAACAACCGTCATCATCAATAATGTCAGCCATACCGGCTGCCCGGTCTGAGCCGACTGAATCAGACACAACACGATACACGGAGGAATACCTAATGCCTGCATGTAGGGTACCATATTCAGCAGACCGATAATCAGTCCCATCGCAATACCCATCGGCATGCCGGTAATGGTAAAACCGATAGCGAACAGTATTCCTACGCAAGTAGCCACCATCGCCTGACCGCGGAAATAGGCGTTCATATTCCTGTCAATATCGCCCATGAGCGTTACAACTCTCGGACGGATCTTGCGGGGGATATGCCTGCTGTAGTTCGCCCGGATATTGGGAAAATCGATCATCAGGAAAATCAGGTACATAAATCCGATGAACACTACCAACAGTTCACTCATCCAACTCAGCCCGCCTGTTATCCAGTTGCCGATCTTAGGCAGCAGTTCCTTGATTGAGGTGGTCAGTTCCGGATTAGCCAGTACGCTTTTCCAGTCCCAGTTCTCCTGCCATTGCAGCAGTTTCTCCTGAGTCTCGGCAGATACATATTGGTTGATATCGAAAGTAGCGATATAGTTCTGGAATCCCGCCCATGCAGTATTGACCTGATCCATTACAGGCTTACGCAATGCCGCTACAGCACCGGCTACTATTCCTACCGCCAGGACCAGTGTCACGACCACTGCCAGCGCACGGTTCCGCACACGGCATTTGGTCTGGATAAACACCACAATCGGGTCCAGAACATAAGCCAACAGGAAACTGACGAAGAACGGCAGTAATACCCCGTAGAGACGACTGAACATACTTATTTACGGATCTTGCCGGTGATTAGGTTCCACACGCGGCTGAACAGATTCATATAGAAATTCAGTTCCCGCGTAGCATTCTCCACATGGCATTCCATCCGCACGCTCTGCAGCTCTGCCTGATGCTCCGCCTCCATGGTCTTGAGTGCCAGCTCTTCTTCCGTTTGAATCTCTTTGCTCAGCAGTTTGATAAACGGATGGATAAACAGCGGTTTATAGAACGCTATAGCAATGATAATCAGCACAATATACACACATCCTATAATCAGAGCCGCAGCCCAGACAGGCATGCATGCAGACATCGCATCAATCGCTGCTACGGCGCCGAAGGAGAATAATGCCAGCACACATAACACCAGCGTAAAAATCAGCAGGAACAAGCCTAATACACGGCTGACGATACCGATAAGACGAAGCCGTCCCACTTCTCCCATGGATTTACCGTAATCGGTCAACTCGTTCTTGAGTTGTTCTAAAATCTCGTTTTCCATACTTATGCTTCCTCTTTTACAGGTTCCTCTTTCGGTTGCTCTTCTGCCGCGTTGGCTTCTGCCAGATCCTGCTTCAACCGGTCGCAGTAGTCCTGCATGTGTTTCTTTGCCTCCTCGGCATAATCAGCAATCTGTTGACGCACTTCTTCTCCGTTTTTCGGAGTCAATAACATGGCAGTTGCTGCGCCTACCAATGCGCCGCCGATAAAGAGCGCGGCTCCCCTGAATAAATTTTTCATAATGGTATGATTTTATTTATTGGTTTGTTGTAATCCTTCTATTAGTTTGTCCAATGCCGGAATTATGTTTGCTATCTCTTCCATCGACACATGCTGGAGCACTTGTTTGCTTAAATCATCCGGTATGTTTTTTGCCTGTTCGCGCATAGCAATACCTTTCGGCGTAAGGGATACGATGCGTTGCCGCGTGTCTTTCTCACCGCGTTTGCGTACGATAAATCCGGCTTTCTCCATCCGTTGGAGAAGCGGTGTCACGGTGTTTGTCTCCAGATGCAGCCGTTTCGCAATGTCGTTCACCGGCTGCTGATCCTTCTCCCAAAGCACAAGAAGCACCAAGTACTGCGGATAAGTGATCCCTAATGGTTCGAAATAGGGATTGTACGCTCCGGCCACCAGACGCGAAGCCGTGTAAAGCCGGAAACAGAGTTGGTTGTCTAATTTCAGTTGCTCGTACACCATGTCATTTACGATTTACTCATATACGCTTGCACACTTCATTGAGTTGTGTTGCAATATATAAATTTCTCAAATCCCGCTGCAAAGG
>CALEPS010000177.1 GCA_937910305.1 uncultured Bacteroidales bacterium
CGGCAATAGTGGTGGCGGAGGTGTTGAACCCTGCGCAATAGTGAACGGTCACATGGAAGCTGTTTTAAAAATCAAACCAAGTGATTCCTTTCAATGTTATCGTTACCGTCCATATTATTCTACAGAGGTAACTTGGTCAGAGGAACTGAATACTTGGAATAATGATCGTTACAAAGGAGAATGGGTGTTAATTTCCGAGTGGTCACAAACAGAGTGGCCCGCAGATCCGATTAATCCAATGGATGGAATAAATATGGATAGCTTGATAGCTGCAATAGACTTAAAAACTCTTTCACCTGTTGAAATCACAGATAATTATATAGTAGTTGCAGCAACAGCTAATATTCCTACCTTACCTGACATAATAACAATGCGTTGCGGATTTGAGTTGGAAACAGGAGCAGGACAAACCCATATAAATGGATGGCGCAGTTTTGTGGATGGTCGAATGATAGATACCCTAAGATACAATGGACCGTACAATACATTTTCATATCGAGCATTTTTAGATATAGACTATATCCCAAGAATGGAAGGCGCATGGATAGAAGTTCCTGAGTGGGAGAATATTATGCATGGCACCTGTGGTGAGAACGTAACTTGGAGATTTAATCCAACAGATAGTGTTCTAATAATTAGCGGAACAGGAGCCATGACCAATTACAAATCCAATGGAACACCTTGGTATAATGCATTTCGCTCCAATATAAAGTCCGTAACTATTTCAGAAGGAGTGACAAGTATTGGTGAATACATGTTTAATGCATGCAATAATATAGAAACAATTAATATCGCAAGTTCAGTCAGGACTATAGGTAAATACGCCTTTTCCGGATGTTCTTCTTTGCAAAATATTAACTTGCCGACTGCTTTAAGTAGTATTAAGGAATACACATTTTACGGGTGTAAAAATCTTCAAACGATAGTAATTCCGGATTCAGTTATTAGCATAGGTCAGCAAGTTTTCGCAAATTGTTCTTCTTTACAATCAGTTGTTTTACCTAATAAAGTCGATTCTATTGGTAATTTCGCTTTTAATTATTGTTCTTCATTGGTGTCGATTGTATTTCCTGACGAAGTGGCATATATAGGGCAATGTCTAATGCAGATATGCACATCCCTTACAAGTGTCACACTTCCTCAGAATTTAACAACGATCGAAAGCGACTTCTTTAATGGATGTAGTTCGTTACATGAAATAGCTCTACCCTCTTCCTTACGAATAATACGTAGTGGTGCATTCCGAAATTGCACCTCATTAAATAACATAGACATACCTCAATCTGTCACACACATTGAAGGTAGCGCATTTATGGGTTGTTCAGGACTTACCCGTATTTATATTCCGCAAAATGTATCACAAATCGGGACCGGAGCATTTGAAGGATGTGCGGGTATCACGTCAATAGAAGTCAATGCGCAGAATACAACTTATGATAGTAGAGAAAATTGCAACGCTATTATTGAAACGGCATCAAATAAAATGATTCTTTGCGGTAGAAACTCAACGATTCCGAGTAGTGTTACCATCTTGTGTGATAAATTGTTTAATGAGAGAATAGACTTAGTAACCTTCTCCATTCCTAATAACGTTACAACATTAGGTGCTAACATATTTAGAGGTTGTAAGAATTTGAATACTATATCTATACCTGAGTCTGTCACTTCAATTGGAGCCGGAGCATTTAGTAGTTGTTCTTCTCTGACAAATATTCAATTACCATCAGGAATAACCTCAATTGAAAACTCCACATTTAGCGGTTGTTCATCATTAACCTCAATCACAATACCTAGTAACGTCATTAGTATTGGTGATTATGCATTTCAATCTTGTTACGCACTTCAGAATGTGACATTACCGGATGGATTATTATCCATAGGCAAAGATGTGTTCCGTAGTATTGGGGCTTTAAAATCAATTTCTATTCCAGAATCCGTTCAGTATATAGGAGCAACAGCTTTCCATGATTGTGGAATATGGCGAAATGATGACAATTGGGACGGTGATTTACTATATATTGATAATTGTTTAGTAAGTGCGCAACATGGACAACAAACCACAACAGGGAATGTAAGAATAAAGGAAGGCACACGTGTTATTGGCAGCCAAGTATTTCGGACATATAATATTTCTTCTATTACTCTACCAAATTCAATTAAATATATTGGAGGAGGTGCATTCGCTTGGTGTGATATGCTAACATCTATAACTTGCGAAGCGCCTATACCTCCTCTAATGGTAAATTCTGTAACAGGAAACCAGTTTGATGACGTATTTTTCTATGTAAATAAATCTATTCCTGTATATGTGCCGGCAGGCGCGGAGGAACTATACCGCAACGCTGAATATTGGGGAGAGTTTACGAATATTCGTACAATAGGTCAAGCGCAGACGGTTGATGTAGAGGAGATCCATGCAGAACCGACAGACAATAGTGTTGTTCTTGAATGGCCTGCCATAGAGAATGCAGTAGTTTATACTATTGAAATAAGAAAGAACGGAGAATTGATCTGCACACTTTCATTCAACGCAAACGGACAATTGACGAATGTACAATTTGCTATGTCGGCACGCAATAGGGCTAATTCTCCCCAAAGAGCAGCAGAAACAACTACCGGCTGGACTTATACGATAGCGGGCTTGGAAGCAAATACCGCATACACATATACAGTTGTCGCGACAGATAGTTCGAACCAAGAAGTGTACAATGAAACTATCCCCTTCACTACGCAGCCACAAAACACGCCGACTGATTTTGAAAGGACGGAAGTCTCAGACTCTCCAAACAAAATTCTCAGTAACGGTCAAATCTTCATTCTCCGTGGGGAGAAGATATATACCCTTACGGGGCAAGAGGTAAAGTAAAGGTATAGTAAGGGTATACTATCCCTATACGATGAGCAAGTGGCAGAAAAGTCACTTGCTTTCGTTATGGAGAACTCTTAACGACCGACTCTTGTGCCATGTATGGTAGTGGCGCGAGAGTGGCTTGAGAGTGGCTGATTGTCAGCTACAATTCACTGGTTCGCTGATTCTTAATAATCTTACAGCTTTTAACTTCGTTTCAAGATTGTTTCAATCAGCAGACCTTGCGCTGACCTTGCGCTGCTCTTAGGCGGATTGGGTATAATATCTAAATCTTAATAATCGGAAACTTTTGAGGGACGAAAAGAGGCGATTTTCAGGGTGCTATCGTCCCGTACGTCTCTCGTAGGTCTCTCGTACGTGGCAGATACGCCTGTCGAGTGGGGCTGAATCTTAATCGTACACTTTCTCACTCACGGTCAATACATAGGGAAATATGGAAAACTGACAAACAGGGCATTTGGCATATTGTTTGTTAAATCGTTAAATTATAAACGGTTAATAAACAATATGGAAATCAAACAATCAACACGTATTCAGACCTCGCTCCTCAACGGAGCAGAGAAAAAAGCATTAGTTTGGATGGCATCGCGTATGCCCCAATGGGTCACCAGCGACATGCTGACATGGTTCGGACTCTTCGGCTCGGCACTCTGCGGACTCGGGTTCTTCCTCACGCACTACAGCATTTATTGGCTGTGGCTGTCGTGCTTGGGCTTGGTCATCAACTGGTTCGGCGATTCGCTGGACGGCACTATCGCCCGAGTACGCAACACCCAGCGGCCGCTCTATGGCTATTACCTCGACCATAACATCGACACGGTGACCGAGGCGTTTATGTTTATCGGAGCGGGTCTCTCGCCGTTGATGAACATGGGCGTGGCGGCGCTCTGTTACGCTGCTTATCTGGCACTCACGGTCTATGTCAGCATCAACGCCCACCTCAAAAGCGAGTTCAAACTGACGTACGGCAAAATGGGACCGACGGAGTTCCGGCTCATCATCATTATTGCCAATATCCTGCTGATGTACGTACCTGCGCTCACCGCATACCATGGTTCGTTCTCTTATTTCGGCGAAACAATCCATTATGGTACGTTGGATATTATCGGCATAGGCATTCTGGCTATTCTCTGTGTCTTCTATTTCGTCAGTTTCTTCAAGGACCTGCACTGGTTTGCCAAGCAAGACCCGCTACCCAAGCATCCGAAAAATGGACAGGTATAAAGGCATAGCAATCCGGTATCTCCGCTTTTTGCTCTCCACGCTGGCAGGAACGGCGGTGGACATGTGCGTGCTGTGGCTCTGTTCGCACTATTTGTTCAAAGGCTATTACTGGGGCGAGTACCTGCTTTCGCCGTTCATCTCCTTTGAATGTGCCGTGCTGACCAATTTCGCGTTTGCGTACTACTCCGTATGGCGCGACCGTATTTCTGCGCACACGCTCCGCTCGTTTTTCCGCCATTACGCGGGCTACAACCTCTCCTGTACCGGCACATTCCTGATCAAGATGGGTGCGCTGCTGCTTATCGAACGCTTCTCCGGCGGATGGGATGTACTGATTTGCAATATCTTGGCACTTTGCGTTTCCGGCATTGTGAACTTCGTCCTGAACGAACATGTAGTATTCAGAAAGAAAAATTAATCATAACATATCATGTATCAACTATTAGAATCATTATTGGCGAACACCACTACGCTGGTCATGGTTATCGTTTTCGGATTTGTTTTGCTCACGCTGGGCGCAGACTGGCTGGTGGACGGTGCATCGGCACTTGCCAAACGGTTCGGAGTCAGCAGTCTGGTAATTGGCATGACCGTCGTAGCTTTCGGCACCTCCATGCCGGAGTTTGTGGTCAACATGCTTTCCCTCTCGGAGGGACAAACGGACTTGGCTCTGACCAATATCTTAGGCAGCAACCTCATCAATATCTTTGTCATCTTGGGATTGACGGCAGTGATCTGTCCTATTTCTTCGCAGCGGTCCTCTCGGACGGTGGAGATCCCGATGATGGTGCTTGCCGGAGTAGTTGTTTTGGTGGCTGTAGCGGTCACGCTGCCTTTTGAGACGACACCCGGCATGTCGCGCGTCAGCGGTATTATCCTGCTGCTTCTCCTGTGTCTGTTCATGTACTATACAGCCAAGTCTGCCAATCCCGATGTAACAGAGATGGAGGTAGTGCCGTCCATGCCGCTATGGAAAGTGCTGGTGCTGGTTGTTGCAGGCATACTCGGTTTGGTGGCAGGCGGAGAGATGGTTGTTCGCGGAGCTGTCAAGGCGGCGTATAAATTAGGTGTATCTGATGCGGTGGTCGGGCTGACCATTGTTGCACTCGGCACATCTTTGCCGGAGTTGGCTACCTCGGTGGTAGCGGCATACAAGAAAAACTGCGACTTGGCTTTGGGCAACATCATCGGCAGCGTCTCGTTCAATGTGTTCTTTATTCTGGGTGTATCCGCTACTGTCATGCCTCTGCCTGCGTACGATGGGGGCATGGTGGATTGCATCATGGTCACTCTCGGCGCGCTGCTCGTCTGGCTGGCAGTCCTAACCAACCGCCGTCACGAGCTCAACCGCTGGCACGGAGCTATCCTCCTGGCTTTGTATGCCGTGTACCTGACGTATAGACTGATGAATTGCTGACAGCAAAACCATTTTCTATATATCCTTATATGTTTTCTAAAAATCCTATCCATTTGGTAAGTATCAATTTTTTTTTGTAATTTTGTACGATTTTATGCGCCTATGCGCGCGAAAAAATATGGAAAAGAAAAAATATATCGGAAGTTTCGGATACCGTCAGTACAAGCGGTACATACGGTTTATGAATAACCGGTTGCTGTTCCGGCATGTGTATTATCAAGGGAAAGAGAACCTGCCGGCATTGGGGGAACCATGTATGATTGTGTCCTGCCACCAGAATTGCGCCAACGACCCGTTGGTGATGATTTTAGGTCTGGAGAACGAGAGCCATCCGTATGTTATCGCACGCGGAAATGTCTTTTCATGGCACCCGTTGATAACCAAATTCTTTCTATGGCTTGGTATGCTTCCTGCGTTCCGTTTGAATTACGACGGTCAGGAGTCGCTTGGTAAGAACGAAGAGACCATTCGCATATCGGGCGGCAAAATGTTAGAAGGAAACCGTCTGATTATGTATCCCGAAGGCACGCATCAGGACAAGCACTGGTTAGGGGATTTCTCCTTCGGTTACACGCGTCTCGCATTTCAGACGGCGGAGCGTGACGGCTTTCAGCATGATATAAAGATTGTGCCGAGCGCACACCATTACGAAGATTATTTTGGCGTTCAAACAGATGTGCTGGTACGTTTCGGAAAGCCAATCTCATTAGCTCCATACTATGAGTTGTACAAAACGAAACCGCGCACCGCGCAACGCGAGGTGAACCAATTAGTCCGCGCGCAGATAGAGGAGATGATGCTGGATGTACGGGATTTGGAGCACTATGAAGAAATCGATTGGTTGCGGAATAGTGAGTTCGGCGATACATATTGCTGTGCGCAAGGCAAGAATCCGAAGTTCCTGCCGGACAAGTTAGACAGCGACAAGAAACTATGCGACCAGATACAAGCCACAGGGGTGTACTGGGACAAGATAGCTGAGATTCGCCGCGAAGAAGCCGGGATTGGCATAAAGGACAAGGATATAGCATCTGCCAAGGGATGGCTGACGACCATACTGAGCGTCATTGCGCAGATCATACTGCTTCCGCTATGGCTCGTTTCACTATATCCCAATCTTCTTCATTACAACATCCACCGTCCGTTCATGAAATCAGACAAGATGTTCACCAATAGTTGGCGTTTCATCATCCCTGCAGTAGTAGGCGTTCCGTTCTTCTTCCTGCTGACGGTGTTGGTTTGCGGTCTGACATGGGGGCTGTGGTGGCAGTCCATCGTAT
>CALEPS010000178.1 GCA_937910305.1 uncultured Bacteroidales bacterium
TCTCTGCCACTTCATTCTTCTGCTCCAGGTTTTGCAGCAGATAAATCTTGGCCAGTTCGTCTATAAACTCGCAATCCCGTTGCGGCGTCTCGCTCGTAAGAGAAAGCGCAAGAACCGTCGATCCCTCTGTGACGAAAGAAAGCTGCAGGCGGCTCATGAACTCATCCACAAGGGATTCATGAGTCCTGAAACGGAAATATATCTTTCCTGAATTGACCATTAGTTCCGTCGGCCAGATAGTAATATCAAACAGCGGACAACTGATAGCCTCGCCGTAGCGGGCGCGCAAGTCAAGCGGTGTATCTTCATCTGTAGAAGCGATGCGCAGAGAGCCGTCGTTTTCAAAATTAACCTGGTATAATATGCCGTAGGCACGAGGATCAAGCCGCGTGAACTCAACAATAATAGGAGTCTGACGGTAGAGTTGGCGCGTCTTGAAGCGTCCTTGCGTGATATACTCCACATTCAGGAACGGCAACGAATCAACTACTCGGCTCATCAAGTCGTACGAACCCAGCATAATCATCTGGTTGTTCACATTCTTGTATCCGGCATCCACACCGAAACCGCTCATCAGCGCAGAAGCAGAGCCGCCGTATGTACCGCTTTCCTTGATGACAATAGTACCCTGGGAATAATACGTCGGGATCCACCTTCTGTTTTTCAGCATAGCCAGACCCAAAGCAATCACAAGGGCTATCACGAACAGATACCAGTAGTGCAGGAAAGTGAAGATCCACTCAATGGGGTTAAAGTTCATTGAACTCTCTTCATCATCGCCTCCTTGTTGCTGTTGCGGGTCTGCCTGATAATACTGCTGGTTGCCGCCCGGCATGTAATAATTGTTGCCTCCCGGGGCATAATATTGGCTATTTCCTCCCGGAGTGTAATATGGATTATTTGTGCTCATAGTCTTTATTTATACAGGAATGCTACGTAATTCAAAACGGTTGTCAGCAATGCCACGCTGCTTGTAATCAGTCCCAGGAAACCGGTATATGTAGGTACCTTGTAGAAACTGTCTTTCGTACGTGCAACATAGATGACATCGTTCGGATAAACATAATAGTATTTCGAATCAATGATGCTGTTGGTACGCATATCGAACTCCAATATCTCGGGTTCTTGTCCTCCGTCTCTCGGACGGATGATACGGATATGCCTGCGGTCGCCGCTATTCATCACATCGCCTGTCATGGCTAAGGCTTGGAAGATATTCATTTTCTCCTTGTATATAAAATATCTACCGGCATTCGCGTCTCCTATGACAGAGAAATACTTGTTATACAGTGCCAACTTAACATCCGCGTCAGGAATGATCTCGCGGAATGCCGCACGCAGTGTATCCTGTGCTTCGGCTTCCGTCAGTCCCAAAACCTTGATCGGTTTAAGGAAAGGAATATCTATCGTTCCGTCCGAATAAACGCGATAGGAATTGGCATACTGACCGCTGGTAGCCATATTATTGGCACCCAACATCTTACTCATGGTCTCATCTAGTGTAATCAGGCGGTAAATAATCTCGTCATTGACACGGATTCGGTATGGTTCATAGCTTACGCTGTCATATACCGGCAGTTTGTTGCTCTTCGTCGGTTCTTGCAGGTAACCGATAGATTTGTGGCTGTAGCAGCTTGACATCAATACCGCAGTGAGGGCAAGCAATATCAGATAAATCTTTTTCATTGGGCACCTCCTTTCGCCGGCATACCATTGGACCCTCCACTATTGGAGCCTCCGCCGTAATATTTCTTAACATGGTTGATACCTGTCTGAACAATCGTATAGATCAATACTCCGAAAGATATAGTGGTTGCTGTTACGCCAAGAACTGTAGAGGCGGAATTGATACCGAAACTATAACCCGGGATTTGTCGGATATAGATGATATCGTTCGGCTCAATATAATAGTATTCCGAATTAACCAGATCTTTGGAACGTGCGTCAAAAGTCTTGATAGTGGTCACTCCTTCTTTCTCGCGCACCAGTTTGATCTCTTTTCTGCTGTTGAACTCATTCAGGTCGCCCGCCATGGCCAAAGCCTCAAAGATAGTCATCTTCTCCTTGTTGATCATGTATCGTCCGCTTTGCGCTCCGATGATGGAGAACGAACGGTTTACGATATTGACTTCCACGGAGACGGTGCTATATCCCGGAATTTCTTTGAGTAGGGCGCTTAATTCTTCTTCCAGTTTGTGTTTTACCTCACGTGTTGTCATTCCGCGAACATACACTTTTCCTATCGTCGGGAAATCTATGTTTCCGTCATCGTCAATCAAATAGGTATAAAGGTCATATGAACCGCCGCTGCTTCCGTTCATCTGATGGCGCATGGTAGAGGCATTTGACCCTCCGGCATTATACATAGCCGTCACTTTTTCATCCAGCGAATAGACGTACACATACAGCCGGTCGTCGATTCGCAGCTCGTAGTCCTCGAAACTGAGCGTATCTGCATAGTGCGGAATATACTTGTCCGGCTCTTGCATATAGTTCACTTTTCGAGCCGTAACACAGGACGAAAGCATATAGCTCACTATCGCAAAAAATAATATATATCTTAGTTTTCTCATTTTCACATTTTTCGTATTTCTCCTGCCCCTTAAGGGGAAGGTTGGAAAGGGGCTTATATTTACCTCTTCTCATCCCATCCGAATGGGTGTTTGGCAAGAGGCAACTTAGCCAGAGGATGATAGTCGCCTACCAAACCTATGGGTTCCGAATGGCGGATTTGAGCCACTGTCTCAATACACGGACGTGCTTCCGCAATGCGGAAACCGTTGCCGGAGAGAATCTGTTTGTAACTCTCGGTATGCAACTCCGTAAATCCGGCTGAGAACTCAAATTCCTCTCCGTCTATATTCAGCGTACGGTATGTGCGCTTCTCGCCTTGTACGGCATTAGCAGGGAGACATTCTGCGTTGATACTCAGGAAATAGCGCACACGGGCTTTTTCCAGTTCCAAATAGCCTGCAACGCGGTCAAAACTCATCACATGGACGATATTTTTCTTCACCGGACCGAACACCCATTGCAGCATGTCGTAGAAATGCACGCCGATGTTGGTAGCAATACCGCCGGATTTATGCACATCGCCTTTCCAAGAGGAGTAATACCATTTACCGCGAGAGGTAATATAAGTCAGGTCAACGTCATAAATCTTATCTTTAGGTCCTTTCTCCACTTTCTCCTTCAGTGCGCGGATCTTGTCATGCAGACGCAGTTGCAGAATCGTATAAGCCTTGTGCCCCGTCTCTTTCTCCAGCTCTAACAAGTTGTCAATATTATAGGGATTGAGCACCAGCGGTTTCTCGCAGATCACATCGCATCCCAAACGGAGGCCGTAACGGATAAACGCGTCGTGCGTATAGTTCGGCGTACAGATTGAAACCCAATGCAAAGGATTCTCTGTCCGCATCTGTTTGGAGCAGAAACGGTCGAACTGTTCATTCTCCGTGTAGAAAGAGCAATCCGGGAACGAACTATCCAGACGCCCTACCGAGTCAAACTTGTCGTATGCTACCAACAGGTTGTTGCCTGTATCCGCAATCGCTTTAATGTGCCGCGGAGCTATGTATCCCGCTGCACCGATCAATGCAAAATTCAATTTCTTATCCATAG
This sequence comes from uncultured Bacteroidales bacterium, assembly GCA_937910305.1. Classification (GTDB taxonomy): domain Bacteria; phylum Bacteroidota; class Bacteroidia; order Bacteroidales; family Paludibacteraceae; genus Colicola. The sequence goes on from CALEPS010000178.1 coordinate 3,622, forward strand.
TTTCTTAATTATATTCTTCATTTTCTGCAGAACCAGTTCTTGCCACCATTCCGCGCTGTTGTTCGTCCATCGCTGAGGGTGTGTTGTTATCATCACATGCGGCGGTAACACACCTGCGGAAACGGCTTGAAGCAGTTCTTTGGTAGTATGCCATGTCCATCCGCGGGTATTCCATTCTTCCTGGTATTGCGGTATTTTGTCCCGGACACTCACTTTGTACCCGTCCCAGCAACGGCCTGTGTCTGTCAGATACAGCACATCGCTAAAATCGGTATCCATATACGGTTCACCTATTATACCAAGCGACTTGTAATCATGGACTTTCCAAAGGTCTTTTCCGTCATATTTGCTTGTCGGAGCACCATGCATGCAAATCGTCTCTACCGCATAATACCTGCGGAAACAGTCCAACCACGTCTCAAAATGCGCATATGCTTTCTCCACATCTCCGTTGCAGAGACTCATATCCTCGTAATGATAGCCTATTTCATGTCCCAGTTTTGCGATAGCACGGATTGCGTCCGGCGAAAATGCCCCGCTCTCCGATGTCCGGAAATAATACGTTGCCCGCGCGCCGATGGAGTGTTCAATCTGTGCCGTCCGCAAACTGTTCTGCGGTTTGGCATCCACGTCATGCCGGAGAATCACGAATTTATCAGGTCTCTTCCCTTTGCAATACTCCGCAAAGGGAATTAACTCATAGCCTGCTTTCTGCAGTCTCTCCAACAATTCACGATATATGTCCAGACTGAAATCTTTCATCGGTTACCTTTCTGCGCGCATCGGATTTTCCAGGAAGTCCTTATATGCCAGGCGAATACCGTCTTCCAGTTCGGTCTTGTATGTCCAACCTAAAGCCGTTGCTTTGCTTACATCCAGCAGTTTGCGCGGCGTACCGTCAGGACGGGTGGCATCCCATAATATCTCACCTTCATAACCGATCACTTTTGCCACCAGCTCTGTCAATGCCTTGATTGTCAACTCCTTGCCCGTTCCGGCATTGACTGTCTCATTCCCGCTGTAGTTATTCATTAGGAATACGCAGAGGTTCGCCAGATCATCCACATACAGAAACTCTCTCAGCGGAGCACCAGTACCCCAACAGGTCACGGACTTTGCCCCACTCTCTTTTGCCTCATGGAAACGGCGGATCAATGCAGGCAGGACATGGCTGTGCTCCGGATGATAGTTATCATTCGGACCATACAGGTTCGTCGGCATAACAGAAATATAATCCGTTCCGTACTGCCGGTTCAGGAACTCACAGTATTTGAGTCCGCTTATCTTTGCCAACGCGTAGGCTTCGTTCGTCTTCTCCAGTTCGCCTGTCAGCAGACAACTTTCTTTCATCGGTTGTGGTGCCATGCGAGGATAGATGCAGCTTGAGCCAAGGAATTCCAGTTTCTTGCACCCGTTCTTCCATGCCGCATGAATGACGTTCATCTCCAGAATCATGTTGTCGTACATGAAATCAGCCAGTGCATTCTGGTTGGCTACAATGCCTCCCACTTTGGCTGCAGCCAGAAAAACATACTCCGGCTTCTCCGCCTCAAAGAACGCTTCTACCGCATCCTGGCGGCACAGATCCAATTCTTTGTGCGTGCGGGTAATAATATTGGTATATCCTTGTCTCTGCAGTTCACGCACAATCGCGCTTCCCACCATGCCGCGGTGGCCTGCCACATATATTTTCGAGTTTTTCAACATATAATCATTGCATTTTAAAAATCACAGGATAATATACTGCATATTATAGGGTGTGTCGGGATACGTAATTGACTCTTAAATGAGTGCTAAATGAGTCGTAAATGACCCGTTAGTAAATCGATAAACCCTTTCGATACAGTATTACTTATCCACTCCTTTTTCAAGATATTCGGCGAGATTGACTTTTCGTATCTCAGCCGCTGCGTCGTCTGCTGCTATCTTTTTCATATCGTGAGCAACCATCAGTTCCACAAGTTGCTCAAACGTGGTGCTTTGCGGATTCCATCCCAGTTCGCGTTTGGCTTTTGACGGATCTCCAAGCAGGTTCACCACGTCTGTAGGACGGTAGAAATCCGGACTTACAGCCACTACCACATCTCCGACCTGCACTCCTTTTCCTTGGGCGAGTGCCGGCGAGAGGCTTTCAACGATGCCTTTTTCGTCTATACCCTTTCCTTCCCATCGCAACTCAATGCCCGCGTGGTGGAATGCGAGAGTAGCGAACTCACGAACGGTATGCTGAACACCCGTAGCAATCACAAAATCCTCCGGCGTGTCATGCTGCAAGATCAACCACATACACTCCACA
>CALEPS010000179.1 GCA_937910305.1 uncultured Bacteroidales bacterium
TGGTATGATATTCCCAACACCGTAGCCGAATACTATGGAGCATCCACATGGTTGGCGTCGGTCGTCCGATTCTATTTCTGTATATTGCTAATAATGGGTGGTATTATCGGAATGTCATTTATCAATTCCGTGTTTGTGGATGCGATGGTCAGCGATAATAACGATGAAATGGAACGCAAACTGGATGAGGTGAATCGTAAACTTGACGAATTATCAAAAAAACTTCCCAATAAACTATGACCTACAAATTTTCATCTTCTGAAGCCTCATTAGTGGCTAACGGACATGCAGCAGATGTTCTCACACCATGGCAAATTGAGATTGACACCGACGAACAGACCATCACAGTACGCAAACGCAACAAATATCTCATCGGTGTGGACGAGGATACCTTGGCTTTTCGGTTTATTCGTAGGGTAGTGATTGACCAGCACCTCATCGGAGCGGACATCACTATTCAAGCCGTGGGCGGTAAACTGACTGCTAAATGTCTCGATAAATCCGATTGCAAACGAATCAAGGAACTACTTATGGAGTACAATAAAACCTCCAAAACGAAGCACAATATCTTTTCGTAAATAAAAACCAGAGGAGCGGAAACTCCTCTGGTTTTTGCTCTCCGGAAACGGGCAAACGATCTTTGGCGTATAGCAGAGAAAAAGTTATTCCTCTCCCAGAATTTCCAACATCTGAGCCGGAGTGACTACTCGCGGATCAATCGGAAAATGCTTCAAGTTGCCGGTGACAAGGAATGAGTCTTCTTCAGAAAGTGCCACTTCATAGAAAACACGGTCGCTTTCATCCGTGAACAATGTATCAACTGACACACGCTCTGCAGCTACGCCTTTTTGGCGGATATACTCAAATAAATTTTGGCGTTTCAACGGGCTAATATGAAAATGTGTACGTGAAAGAACTTCCTCATACTCAGCCATCATTTCGTCATTATACATTGGTGTTATTTTCCCATGAAGCAGATAGTCAACAACTTTTGAGGTTGCTGCTTCTACATTATGCGTAATGTATGCGGACACAAGAACATTTGTGTCAATTACAGCGTAAATCATGGTTATGCCATCTCTTTTTGTTGTTTTTCACGTTCCATGCGTTCACGACGCTCTTGACGGGCTTTACGAATCTCTTCGTTAATCTCATCCAATGTCAACTCTGGGGTTTCCGGATGGGGGGCATAGAACGCTTCCAGTGCGCGTTTGCGCGTCTGATCCTCTTCGACATTAATCGTAAAAGGAATAGAGCGCGTACGAACGACGGCATTGATAAAGACATTTACTGCCGTATTAACACTCATACCGAATTGTTCACAGAGTGCGTCGAATTGCTTCTTGACGTTATTGTCCACACGGACAGTCATTGCTGTTTGTGCCATAATTACTTCTCTTTTTTGATGTTAATTGATTGCAATATGATTTCATTTCGACTGCAAAATTACAACAAATATTTTGAATATGCAAATTTTTAAAGAAAAAAGACCTTGAAAAGTCGTTTTTTGCACTAAAAACACCTTTAAGTAGTTCTATTTATTGCAAAATCTCTCTCTTTTCGGAAAAATCACTGGAGGATGCCAGCGACATGTTGGATGCATTAGGTTTGTAGAATTTAGTTTGTCTCTGAAACAGGGCGGGCGGAAATTCCGTCTGCCTTGTTTTTTTATAATTATTTGCATATGTCAAAAAAATATTGTATCTTTGCACCCGATATGAATAAATACGCACCCGAAATAACAACCCTGCGGATGGATATTGAGCATGAGGTGAAGCGCAAGATCCGCACGCCGTATGATTTTGAGTTTCTCGCCGGCGTCATCTGGGAACGGCTACATGAGAACATCTCTCCTACTACGCTCAAGCGTCTCTGGGGGTATATCGACGGCGCAGACACTACGCGCCGCACGACGCTTTGCCTGCTCTCCCAATTCCTCGGTTTTGCCGACTGGGAGGCGTATGTAGCCTCGCTTGCCACGCGCACGGACATTGAGAGCGCCGCTTTCGAGGGGGAAGGGATTCATATCAACGACCTGCAGCCCGGAGACAGGGTAGAGGTGACCTGGCTGCCGAACAGACGGTGTGTCTTCCGATATGAAGGAGAAGCGCATTTTATCGTGGAAGAAGCCGAGAACGCCAAACTGCACGTGGGCGATTCCTTCGACACCACCTGTTTCCTCGTTGGCAAACCGATGTACCTGGATAATTTACAAAGGGACGAAGTACCAAGTACAAAGGAGAGCATCTCTTATGTCGCAGGCTCAAAAAACGGTCTGAACTCCGTAAAATTGGTAAATGATAAATGCTAAAATGGTAGATAGTCCAAGTTCATCCGGTTTTATAGTACCTGCCGATTTCTCGTCTGAATGGCGGGATATTTCTCTCTTGCAAACGCGTTCGCGCACACAGATATATACCGCATCTCGCTATGGCAGGCGCTTCGTGCTCAAGGCGCTGACGCCGGATACTGCCTCTCTGACGGACTATCGGCTACAACAAGAACAGGAGTTCCAACTCGGCATCCAACTTGTCCATCCCAACATCGCCGCCACCTATTCTCTGGAAGAAATAGACGGAGTAGGGCGGTGTATCGTGCAGGAATGGATTGACGGTCTGACGCTCGGCGAATGGCTACGCGCCAAGCCCACCAAAGCCGCACGGAAACGGGTGTTCTCGCAACTCCTGGATGCGCTCGAATACATCCATAGCCTGCAACTCGTCCACCATGATCTCAAGCCGGACAATATCCTTATCACTCGGAATGGCGCGAACGTCAAACTAATTGATTTCGGGCTCTCGGCGACAGACGCTACTATCACACCCGTTCCGAACGACCCGCGCAAAGACCTTGAGGCTCTGCAACGTCTCTTCCCGGACATCTGTCCCAAAGGACATTTTGCCAACATTGCCGCCTTGCGCAAAGTCCTCAACCGTCGCAACAGACTCATGTTCCTCTTGCCCGTACTCCTGTCCGCTATTCTGTTGGCAACGGCTGCCGCGCTTCTCTATATTTCCTGGCAAGAACGCCAGTCCGAGCAGCAGCGTATTGATGAACTGAACACGCAAATAGCCGCTTATGAAGAACGTGAACGTGCGCAACAGGAAATGCAGCAGCGTATTGATGAGATGAGTGCACAGATAGAGGCTTATGAAGAACAAGAACGTGAACAATTAAAGGAGAAAAAACGGTATGAAGCTATGTGTGCACAAGTGGACTTTTATATCGCACAAGAGCGTGAGCAATTATTAGAGATAGTTAATCGCCGCCAGTCCTATGAAGAAGAAATACTATATCGCGAAAAGGATTCGTATGATAATGATCGCG
>CALEPS010000180.1 GCA_937910305.1 uncultured Bacteroidales bacterium
ATCAATCTCGGTAACATCTCCGCCGGAAAAGTACACAAAGAGCTGTTCCCTGTCAAGAACGTAGGTGTGAATCCGCTTGAGATCCGCCGTGTGTATGGCGTAGGCGAAAACATCTCTGCCAAAGCGTCCAAGCCCATCAAATCGGGCAAGAAAGGCAATGTGACCGTTGAGATCAACTGCAAAGAGATGCAACCGGGCGCATACAGCCGCGAGGTAGTGATCATCACCAATGACTACCAGAATCCTATCAAACGCGTGAAAGTGGATTTCTTTGTAGAATGATAGACCATCCAGAAAATAGCGACGAATACAAAGGTCTGACGGTGAACGCAGGCGTAGAAAACCTGCCTTCCGTCAATCCGTATGCCACCTTCCGCCGCAAGAAGACGGTGCTTACCCCCGAAGCTTATTTCGAGGGGATCCGCCGTGGCGACATGACCATATTGAGTCAGGCGGTAACGCTGGTAGAGAGCAACCTGCTTGCGGACCAGGCCATAGCCCAGAAAGTGATCGAGTTATGCCTTCCCTATGCCGGCAATTCCATCCGTGTAGGTATCACCGGAGTGCCGGGAGCAGGCAAATCCACTTTTATCGAAGCTCTCGGCAGCGAGTTATGCGACCAAGGTAAGCGTCTTGCCGTTCTGGCTATCGACCCGTCCAGCGAGCGTAGCAAGGGTTCCATTCTGGGCGACAAGACCCGCATGAATGACCTGTCCGTCAAATCCAACGCCTTCATCCGTCCGAGCCCGTCAGCGGGTTCATTAGGCGGTGTAGCCCGGAAGACCCGCGAGACGATCGTGCTATGCGAGGCGGCAGGGTTTGACACCATCCTGTTGGAGACAGTGGGTGTAGGACAATCCGAGACAGCGGCTCATTCCATGGTAGATTATTTCCTGCTGCTTCAGGTAACAGGCACCGGCGACGAGTTGCAAGGCATCAAACGCGGCATCATGGAGATGGCCGACGGCATAGCCATCAACAAATGCGACGGAAATAATATTGAACGCGCGCGCGTAGCCCGCATCAGTTTCAAGAACGCATTAGCCCTGTTCCCCCCGTCCGAATCAGGATGGAAGCCTGACGCCATCTGCTGCTCGTCCATTGACCACAGCGGCGTGATGGAGGTATGGGAAAACATAGAACAGTATATCGCCTTCACCAAATCCAACGGTTACTTTGCCCTCCATCGCACCGAACAAGCCAAGTACTGGATGTACGAGACCATCAACCAGGCACTTCTGGACGGATTCTACAAAAACGAACAGATGGAACATCAGATAGAGGTAGCCGAACGGCAGGTATTGAACAATGAGGTAAGCAGTTTCGTTGCTGCCCACAATCTATTAACCGAATATGGCAGGAACAAGCAGAAATAACAAACGTCCCCAGCCAGCCACGATCATCAAAGTAGGCGCCAACGAGACGGGCAAACTCCCCCCTCAGGCGCAGGAACTGGAGGATTCGGTACTGGGAGCGATCATGATAGAGAAAGACGCCTACGGTACTGTAGCGGATCTATTGAGACCGGAGGTCTTCTACAAGGACCAGAACCGTCTGGTCTATGAAGCCATACGCGAGCTCGCCGTAAAAGACCAGCCTATCGACATACTATCCGTAGGCGAGAAGATGCGGAGTCTGGGTACGCTGGATAAAGCCGGCGGCGCGGTCTATCTTGCGGATCTGAGCCGCCGCGTAGCCTCGACAGCCCATCTACGCTATCACGCAGAGATCATATCCAAGAAAGCGACAGCGCGCGACATCATAGCCTTAGCCGCCCAGATAGAAGAAAAAGGATTCGACGAGACACAAGATGTAGACGAATTGATGCAAGAAGCCGAATCCGGCATCTTTGAGATCTCGCAACGTTCGCAAAAGCGCGACGTGACGCAGATCGACCCCGTGATAGAAGAAGCGTTCGCCCGCATGGAGAAAGCCGCCAAGAACACCGGTTCGATCAGCGGTATCCCATCCGGATTCCACGCCTTAGACAAGATCACCTCCGGCTGGCAGACGCCGGACCTGATCATCATCGCAGCCCGTCCGGCAATGGGTAAGACGGCTTTCGTTCTATCCATGGCCAAGAACATAGCCGTTGATCATGAGATACCGGTAGCCATCTTCTCGCTGGAGATGAGTAACGTACAGTTAGTCAACCGTCTGATCATGAACGTATGCGAGATAGAAGGCGACAAGATCAAGACCGGCAAGATGAGCAAAGAGGACGCCAAGCGTCTCAACACAAAGATAAACATCATGAAGGGCAAGCCTCTGTATTTGGACGATACTCCTTCGCTGTCTATCTTCGAGTTACGCTCCAAAGCCCGCAAGCTGGTCCGCGAGAAAGGAATCCGACTTATCATCATCGACTACCTGCAGCTGATGAACGCCCAAGGCTCCAGTTTCGGCAGCCGCGAGCAAGAAGTATCCATCATCTCGCGCAACCTGAAAGCTCTCGCCAAAGAGCTGGACATTCCCATCATCGCTTTGTCCCAGTTGAACCGCGGCGTAGAAGCACGTCAGGGCGTGGAAGGCAAAACGCCCCAGTTGAGCGACCTGCGCGAGTCCGGCGCCATAGAGCAAGACGCGGACATGGTATGTTTCATTCACCGGCCGGAATACTATCATCTATACAGCGACGACAAGACCGGCAAGGACTTGCGCGGTCTTGCCCAGATCATCGTAGCCAAGCACCGTAACGGCGCGACCGACAGTATATGGCTGCGGTTCCGTGGCAAGTATGCCAAATTCCAGAACGAAGAAGAAGCTATCGATCCTGATGAGATAGGCATAGGCGCTCCGAGCAACGGAGAGAGCGTATCCATCCAGTCCAGCATGAACAGCGATATGGGGGCAGTATCATTCAGTCAGCAGATGACACCCGATGGAGCCGTTTACAACAGCATGGGAGAAGATATCAGTGATCCATTACGATAAAAATAATATTTCAAAACATATGCAAAGAACAGTAATTACAGATGCCTTAAAACGTACTGATTTCGGATCGGAGATCAACGTCCGCGGCTGGGTTCGCAGCCGTCGGGGCAATAAAAACGTATCGTTTATAGCCCTGAACGACGGCTCAACGATCAAGAACATCCAGATTGTAGTAGATTTGGAGAAATTCAGCGAGGAGCAACTCAAACCCGTCACTACCGGTTCGTGTATCTCTGCAACAGGTATTCTGGTAGAGAGCCAGGGAGCAGGTCAGGCCGTGGAGATCCAATTAACGGAATTGGAGATTTACGGAACGGCAGACCCGGAGAAATATCCGTTACAGAAAAAAGGACTAAGTATGGAGTTTCTGCGCACGGTAGCGCACCTGCGCCCCCGTACCAACACCTTCGGTGCCGTATTCCGCATCCGTCATCACATGGCAATGGCTATCCACACCTATTTCCATGAACACGGATATTTCTATTTCCATACCCCATTGATCACCGCCAGCGACTGCGAAGGAGCCGGTCAGATGTTCCAAGTAACGACCAAAAACCTCTATAATCTCAAGAAGACCGAGGACGGTCAGATCGACTACAGCGACGATTTCTTCGGCAAGATGGCCGCATTGACCGTAAGCGGTCAGTTGGAAGGCGAACTGGGAGCTATGGCTCTGGGTAAGATCTATACCTTCGGTCCTACCTTCCGCGCGGAGAACAGCAACACTCCGAGACACCTGGCTGAGTTCTGGATGATAGAACCGGAAGTAGCCTTTATCCAGAAAGACGAGTTGATGGATCTGGAAGAAGATTTCATCAAATACTGCGTCCGCTGGGCATTGGAGCATTGCATGGATGATCTGGAGTTCCTGAACCAGTTTGTGGACAAAGGTCTGATCGAACGGCTCAAATCCGTTGTAAACACCGAGTTTGTCCGTCTGCCTTATACCGAAGGAATCAATATCCTCCAAGAAGCTATCAAGAACGGCAAGAAGTTTGAATTCCCCTGCAACTGGGGAGACGACCTGGCATCGGAGCATGAGCGTTATTTGGTAGAAGAGCACTTTAAGAAACCGGTCATCATGACCGATTATCCGAAAGAGATCAAAGCATTCTACATGAAGATCAACGAGGACAACAAGACGGTACAAGGCACCGATGTACTCTTCCCGCAGATAGGAGAGATCATAGGCGGTTCCGTCCGCGAGGAGAACCTGGATTTGCTGAATGCGGAGATCGAGCGTCGCCATATCCCGATGAAAGATATGTGGTGGTATCTCGACACCCGCCGTTTCGGCAGTGCTCCGCACGCCGGTTTCGGACTCGGTTTTGAGCGTCTGATGCTGTTCGTAACGGGCATGCAGAACATCCGCGATGTCATCCCGTTCCCGAGAACCCCTAAATCCGCAGAATTCTAATTAATACATATATCCATAAAAACACTAACAAACAATCGTTATGAGAAACAAACTCTTTTCACTGATGTTTGTGCTATCCATCGGTATTACCGCATTAGCACAGACGTCACTCAAAGGACGAGTGATTGACGAGACCACCCAGACTCCCGTTGTAGGTGCCAAAGTGACCCTCGCCAACCAAAACATCTCCACCACGACGAATGCAGCCGGAGAGTTTTCCTTGCTCTATCTGGATGCAACGGACGAAGAGGTGGTGATTGAGGCAGACGGCTATCTGGCCGCCCTCGAGTTAATCAATCTGAAAGCAGACCAAGCGAATAAGATGGAGGACGTAGCACTGCAACAAGATATCGTAGTGCAAGCACAAGACGAGATTCTGCTGAACCTGACGGAAGAGGAGATGACCGATGACGAGGGTCGTTCCCAATCGCAGGCTTCTTCCTCGTCCGCATCAACCGATGTATTCAACTCCAACACTTCCTTTGCCTGGTCCACCGCCCGTTACCGCAACCGCGGCTACCAATCGAATGCAGAGAATTACTACATCGAAGGTTTGAATTTCAGGTCTGCAGAGCGCGGTCAGTTCAACTACTCGGCTATGGGTGGTTTGAATGACGCCAGCCGCTACAAAGAGGTACTCAACCCTATCGAAGCGACGAACTTCACCTTTGGCGGTCTGGGTCAATCCACCAACTACCTGATGGGTGCCAGCCGTTATGCCCAGGGCTGGAAAGTAGGTGTAGCCGGTACGAACAGGAACTACAAAGCACGCGTGAATGCCACTTATTCCAGCGGAGTATTACCCAACGGATGGGCTTTTGCCGCCCAGCTGGCATACCGTTTCTCACCCTACATCGACAACAAAGGCATCATCGGAGAGGGTATCAAATACTACTCGCTCGGTTATTTCTTCACCGCTGAGAGGATCTGGACAGACAAGCGTCTCAAACTGATCACGTTCGGTGCTCCGACAGAGCGCGGACAGAACGCAGCGGTGACACAAGAGGTCTATGACCTGACAGGATCGAACAACTACAACCCATATTGGGGTTATCAGAACGGCAAGGTACGCAACTCACGTATTGTCAAATCGTATGACCCGACGGTTATTGCTGCCTTTGAATACAATATTGACGAACAGCAGAAGATGAAAGTAGCCGCCGGATATCACTACTCATGGTACTCCAACTCCGCGCTGAACTTCTACAATGCCCCTGATCCCCGTCCGGATTACTACCGTAATCTGCCATCCTTCATGTGGGACGGACAGATTGCCAACCCCAACAACGAGACTTCCGCCCAACAACTATTCGACGATGCAGGCAACCACTATCCCTGGGGTCTTTTCATCGGAGAAGACATGAAGGGTAACAGTCTGGGGTCCGGATTCGAAGATCCGATGAATCCGGGGGCATGGGTTGGTCCATCGGTGAACAAAGAGCAGTATATGAATCTGGTTAATCTCTGGAGAAACCGCGACAACAAGACGACCCAGATTGATTGGGAGAACATCTATGCTTCCAACTACGCCAACAATGTCAATGACCCGAACGCCTCAGCGCGTTATATCCTGGAGCGCCGCCATAACGACATTCAAGAAGCCAATGCCTCGTTCAACTATGTCAATACACAGTTTGAGCACCTGAAGATGACTCTGGGCGTAGAGGGCAAGTTCTCACAAGGTATCCACTATAAAACCATTGACGATCTGCTGGGAGGCAACCAGTGGCTTGACGTAGATGCTTTTGCCGACCGCGACATCAAGGAACTTGCGTCCAACAGCGGTTTCACCCAGGCGGATATAGCCAATGTCCGCAAAAACGAGATCGCCGGTGACTACAACCAGATCGTGAAAGCAGACGGACGCCGTTTCGGCTATGACTACCGCATCAATATGGGTAATTTGAAAGCATGGTTCCAAAACGAATGGACCTTCAATGAGGTTGATCTCTATTATGCGCTTGCTTTCAATTACAGTTCGATGCAGCGTACGACGAACATGCTCAACGGCCGCGCATGGTATCTGACCAAAGTAGCCGAAGAGCGCGCTATCGGTGACGGCAGCATGCGATATCTCTATTATGGGCACAACTCATACGATGCGATCAAGGCGGCAGAGGCTAACGGCACTCTCAAAGCCGGCACCACCTATACAGGCGATGCCCATCATTTCCTGGATCCGGCATTCAAGTTAGGAGTGAACTACAAGATCAACGGCCGCAACCATTTGAAACTCAATGCCATAGCAGAGACTCGCGCTCCATATGCACGCGATGCATATATTTCCCAGCGCGTGCATGACCGCGTAGTATCCAATATCTATACCCACGACCAGGCAAAGAACCTGACCGAGTTCTACGCCGCCAGCGAGAAAGTGGCTTCCGCCGACCTGACATATGAATTCAACTACCCGATTGTACGCGGTCGTGTAACAGGATTCTTCACCCAGAGCTGGAACGGAACCGAACTCAACGGATACTATGACGACGAGGCTCGTACCTTCGTTAACCAGGCTCTCACCGGCATTGACAAACGATACATGGGTATTGAGGCAGCCGCAGCAGTCAAACTCGGCACCTATTTCACATTGACCGGTGTAGCTTCCGTAGGCGACTATCGCTATACCAGCGATGCCCGAGCCATCCAATCCGCAGAAAACGGCATGCCGATGACTCAAGACCAATCCACCAAGGCCCTTGTGTTCGAGACAGAGGACAAAGTGCTGCTGAAAGGATTGAAACTCTCTACCGGACCGCAAGTGAACGCCAGCCTCAAACTATCATTCTTCCATCCGAAGATGTGGTTTGCGGACATTACCGTCAGCTACCACGACTGGAACTACCTCTCTGTTGCCCCCAGCCGCCGTATGCAAGGTCTTTACACGGGTACGCGTATTGACGGAACGGCTGTCAACGGATGGTTCGGCGACGAGAACACCAACGCAATCCAAACGACTGACGGACAACTCCTCCGCTGGGATTTTGACGAGGCCGGAAACGTGGTTTATCAGAATGCCGAACTGGACGCGAACGGTGTTCCTGTGCTCAAATATCCGTTCAACGTAATGACCATGCAGGAGAATATAGCGGCAACCAACCCGCTTAACCGTTTCCTCATCGATGCTTCTGTAGGCAAACTGCTGTACCTTCCGAACCGCCAGTCCTTGTCTATCAACCTGAGCGTAACGAACCTGACGAACAACACGCATTTCAAGACCGGCGGTTACCAACAAGCCCGTCTGCCGCGCGCCGTACGTCAGGGTGAATTGGATTATCAGAACTCCATCATCACCGCGAATGCATGGAAATATCCGTCCAAGTATTACTACGCATGGGGTGTTAACTTCTTCTTATCAGTAACCTACAAATTCTAAGCTCTATGAAGACTTCCAAATATATATTGTACTCCGTACTTTGTACCTTTGTACTTTTTCTTGCTTCCTGTGAGCCGCGCGGCTTGCAGCAAGAGGATGTATTCATTTCCGAAGACAAGGTCGCAGAACTGACAGCCGACGGCCAGGTATATAATCTCAATGACTTTCTGGATCAATTTATGACCGAAGAAGGCAGTTTCCATAGTGATACATGCCCATACCGCGACCGCTCGTATGACGCCACGCACGGTATATATCTTTATTCCGTGGACACACTGCCAGTGAATGGTCCCGGTATCTATATCCGCGGGCGAATCACAACGGACGACTATGCCGGCAACTTCTATAAATCAATGGTGATCCAGCAGATTGTAGGCGGTCAGCAGCAGAATCTCCGTATATCGGTGGATCTCGGCTCCAGCGCCGGAATGTATCAGATCGGACAAGAGATTCTGATCCGCTGCAACGGTTTGGCCGTAGGCCGATATGCCAACCAGCCGCAACTCTGTGTCCCGTCATACAACAACAATATCTATGCGATGAACGCATCGCAGAAGGTAGGTTGGTGTCCGGGACGTATTCAGGGTTCTGTATTCAGAGGTGCCACCCGCATGATAGGCACACCGGACATAAGCAAACTGCAATATGACGAGTTAACACTGACTGAACTGTACACGCAAATCAAGAAGCAACCGACAGCAAACGCCACCGACATGGATGCAGTACGTAAGATGGACGGCCGTCTGGTACGGCTTAAAGACGTACATTTCAACGGGAAATACGATGACAACGGTACGTTGAAAAACTGCGACACGACCAATCCTGATACGATTGGCGGAGGAGGAGCAAACGTGTTCGCTCCCTCAACGCAGAATATCGGTTATCCGCAGAGTCGTTTGCTGCAAGACCAAGGGTCCTCAACTATCATGTGCTCCAACTCCGAATATGCAAAATTTGCATACTTCTACCTTCCTGGAGCAGACAAGACCGGTATTGCGCAGTGCAGTAATTTCGAAGGCACAGTGACCGGTATCCTCGGCTGGTATCTGGACAAAGCAGAGACACTGAAAAACAGCGCTTTGACGGGTTATGAGTGGTCTGTTACACCTCGTGGTATTCCGGGTATCGGGGCAGTAAATGATATCGTCATGTACTACCAAGGCGATGAATCAGCACCCTGGGTTCCCAAAGAGTACGACCCCAAAGACCGCTAATCGATGAACTGGCTGGATGTTTTGTTAGTTCTACCGCTTCTAATAGGTCTCGTAAGAGGCTTGATGCGCGGGTTTATCTCCGAGATCATTGCCATAGTGGTAGTGATTCTCGGAGTGCTCGGTGCCCGGTTTGGAGCTCCGTCTTTCTCTGAATGGCTGCTGCATCAGTTTACCTGGCCGCAAGGAGTTTGTGACGTAGTGGCATATACGCTGATTTTTCTGGCTATCGCCATCCTGTTGTCCATCATGGCCAAAGGACTAACCAGATTCATGCGCGCCATTCATTTAGGATGGGCTAACAGACTATTCGGAGGTGTGTTCGGAATCTGCAAATACGGAGTGCTGGTACTACTGGTCGTTTTTGTGATAGACAAGACCAACGAAGCATTCCACTACCTGGACGATGCACCTGTAGTCAACACATCTGTTGTCTATCCGCAAATGGTTAAAGCGACACATGCTATATTATCTTTCACTGGGAAGTAATATAGGCGAACGGGAGCAAACGCTCCGCCAAGCCCTAAATATAATGGAGCAGCAAATAGGTAGTATTATGCGTTGCTCCTCTTTTTATTATTCTGCGCCATGGGGGTACAAAAGCGAGCATGAGTTCTGCAATCTCTGCTGCTCGGTACAGACAGAATTGCAGCCACACCAGATGCTGGCAGCCACGCAGAATATAGAACGACAACTGGGGCGAGAGCACAAGTCGGTCAACCGGCAATACCAGGACCGGACTATCGATATTGATATTATTAAAGCTTTTGACGGGGAGACCGAGATAGAGGCGAACAGCCCTGAACTGACCATCCCCCACCCGCTTTGGCAAGAACGAGAATTTGTATGCGTACCACTAAGCGAAATAACCGGTTCCGGAAAACAATAAGCATCATCTCTTCCATAGCGGTGATTTGCGTCGCCGCGGTGCTCTACCTGCAGGAAGAATACCGACAGGCGAAGGCCTCTGAACCGGTTGCAGAAGTTATACAGGAGAAGGCGGCGGAGACAGCCGGCATGGAAATACCCCTGCTGCAAACCACGCGCAGCGAACAGATCATCCAGCATCTCGGTTATACCGTCAGTTATAATCCCGAATGGCGAATTCCCAACTGGGTAGCATACGAACTAACAGCCGAGGAAGTTGCGGGTGATTTAGGGAGATCGGACAAGTTTCTGCCGGACCCTATGGTGGAAGGAGATCCTGTTGTAACCAAAGACTACAGCAACTCCGGTTATGACCGCGGCCATATGGCTCCGGCAGCAGACATGAAATGGTCAGAGCAAGCTATGAGAGAGTCTTTCTACACCACCAACATATGCCCGCAGCATCACAGCAACAATGCCGGAGACTGGAAAGATCTGGAGGAGCTGGTACGTGATTTAGCGACTAGATACGGTGCTATTTACATCTGCTGCGGACCTATCGTAACAAATACAGAAACAACTATCGGCAGCGTACGAAAGATCGTGGTGCCGCAAGCTTTCTACAAAGTGCTGCTCCGCCATAAATCGGATGGAGCGTGGACCGCTATCGGCTTTATCATGCCTAACCAAGCCGGCAACAAGCCGCTGATGACATATATGCTCTCCATAGACGAAGCGGAACGACAGACGGGCATTGATTTCTTCCCTGCCCTACCCGATGAGATCGAAAACGCGGTTGAAGCCGACTATAATTTTTCAGATTGGACAATCAAATAAACGAAGATATAATGAAGGAGAAACCAACAATTATTGATTTTGTGGAGCATTACACTCACAAGTTCAGCGAACATGTCTTCCTTCGCGAGAAGATAGGAGACAAATGGACAGAGACGACATTCCGTGAGACGCGCGAGATGGCGCATCGTATCGGCGCAGGAATGATGGCGCTCGGACTGCAGAAAGGCGAACGCGTTGCACTGCTTAGTCAGGGCCGCAACCTCTGGGTGACAGGTGAATTAGGTATTCTCTATGCCGGCGGCGTGAATGTACCGCTGAGTATCAAGCTGGAAGAATCGAACGACCTGTTATTCCGTATCCGCCATTCCGACGCACGATTTATCATGGTCTCGGAACAGCAGTTGCCGAAGATCCGCAAAATCATGCCGGAATGTCCGAATGTAGAAAAAGTCATCGTTTTCGACCCGCTGGAGCAATATGAAGAGAAAGAGATCTGCATTGACGAAGTGATCGCCATGGGCGAGCAACTGCTTGCGAAAGATGCTGCCTCTTTCCAAAAACGCTATGAGTCTGTTGGACCGGACGACTATGCCAATATCAGTTACACCTCCGGCACGACTGCAGACCCGAAAGGAATCCTTCTGACCCACCGCAACTACACCGCCAACGTGGAGCAAGGAAGTTCCGTCATTTACTGCAACACGGATGATGTAATGCTGATTATCCTGCCTCTGGACCACTGTTTCGCCCACGTGGCGGGGTTCTATACGATGATGTCGTACGGAGGAAGTATCGCAACCGTTCCTGTAGGTAAAACGGCAATGGCTACATTGAAGAATATCCCTATAGCCATCCGCGAAGTACGTCCTCATGTGATGCTCTCCGTCCCTGCCCTCGCGCGCAACTTCCGTAAGAGTATCGAGGCAGGCATCAAAGCCAAAGGTCCCAAAGTAGAGAAACTATATCATTTCGCTCTCAATAATGCCATTGCTTACAACCGGGAGTATTGGAATCGCGGAGGATGGCAAAACTGGTGGAGATATCCGCTGGTAAAACTCTTTGACCGGCTTATTTTCAAAGCCGTGCGGGAGAATTTCGGCGGACGGATGAAGTTCTTTGTAGGCGGCGGCGCCTTGCTGGATATTGCGTTGCAGCGTTATTTCTGCGCGGTTGGTATGCCTATGTTCCAGGGATACGGACTGAGCGAAGCGACACCTATCATCTGCTCCAACTCCTTCGACGGAGCCATCTTCGGATCATCAGGACGGATCGTCAGCCCACTGGAACTCAAGATCTGTGATTCAGAAGGGAACATCGTGCCGGACGGCGAACGCGGAGAGATTGTCATCAAGGGCGAGAACGTGATGGCAGGGTATTGGAAGAACCCCGAGAGCACTGCGGCAACCATCGTGGACGGATGGCTGCACACCGGCGATATGGGTTATGTAACCAAAGAGCATCCCGGATATCTATGGGTGGTAGGACGTTTCAAATCGCTCCTTATCCGTGCGGACGGTGAGAAATACAGCCCCGAGGGATTCGAGGATTCGCTTACCGATGGCAGTATCTATGTGGACCAGTGTATTCTCCATAACAACCAAGACCCCTATACTATTCTGCTGATGGTGCCGAACAAAGAGGCATTGCAGGCATGGGCGAAAGAGCAAGGCAAAGACCCTGCCACCAAGGAAGGAAAAGAGTGTATGCTCCTCAAGATCCAAAGCGAGATTGACTCCTATCGTCCCGGCGGAACAAGAGACGGGATCTTCCCCGAAGCATGGTTGCCGACTACCATTGCCGTGCTGGACGAGGCATGGACGGAGCAGAACCATCTGGTAAACTCCACCATGAAAGTGGTGCGCGGAAAAGTGGAGACCTATTTCCAAGACCGCATCGACTATGCCTATACCGCGGAAGGCAAGGAACTATTCAACGAAAAGAACCTGGCTGCGCTTTGATGCATATCAAGACACGCAAGCAAACGGTTAATACCCAGCTTGTTACCACCGACTCCTCGCGAGCCGGTGGTTTTTTTATATGTGTTTTTGCCGGGTCTCGAAAAATGGTCCTATTTTGTGAAATGAAAGTGCGAAAATGCTTAAATACGGTTATTTTTGATATTCTTGTAAATGCTTGATAATTAGCAGATTAGAGTGTGTTCTTAATAACAAAGTCTAGGACACCTCTGCAGCGGTCCTTTTGCGCTCTCAGCGCGCCTCTTATTTTACCCCATTTTGCTTAGATTTTTTCTGTTTTTTTATGTATTAAAATCGGTAATTTGGCGCAATTATGTTCGGCAGTTTGGCATAATTCCGTTTGGGAAGATGGCGAAGTTTGATTTGGGAAGTTGGCGGATTTCTGTTTGGGAAGATGGCGGGAAATTATATAAATTAGACTAGAGAGTTGCATATCTCGAAAAATTATTGTATCTTTGTGCAGGTTTTGGGGGAAAATGCAGTTCGGTTGTAAGATTTGGGCAAAAAAATCGTATTACATATAGAGAGCCTATATAAAAGGTTACGGAACCAAACATGACGCACGAGCAGTTTACGCAAATATATTTGCCGTTCAGCGGAAAGATGTATGCACTGGCATACAACTTACTCCGTAACCGAGACGAGGCGCGTGACTGCGTGCAAGATGTGTATTCCGAGTTATGGAGCAAACGGGACACGATAGAACCCGACAAACCACCACTTGCGCTCGTTTTAACGATGGTGCGTAATAACTGCCTCGACCGTCTCAAAGCCCGAAGCACGCAAGCAGATGAAGAAACCCTTGAGACGCTTTTAGACCACAACACCGAAAATCAAATTGACGCAGCAAGTGATCTTAACGCAGTGATCCAACTGATTGAAAAACTGCCTCCCGACCAACAAACAGTGCTTCGATTACGCACGATTGACGGACTGGAGATAGACCAAATACAAGAATTGACCCGTTTCAGTCGCGAAAACATTTATACCTTGCTTTCCAGAGCAAGAAAATCATTAAAAGAACTGACCGCAAAGTTATGACATACAACATGACCATAGAACAAATCCAATCGCTTCTCTCTCGTTTCTACGAGGGACAAACGACGCCGGACGAAGAAAGGCTACTGGCTGCGTATTTCCATCTTGAGGATGTTCCGGAAGATTTGCAGCAAGACAAGCAACTATTCCTTATGCTTGCGCAGATCTCCGACCAAGAAATGCCGACTGACATTGCCGAAGAAATAACCGCTTTTATGAACAACCTCGGACAAACGGAGAAAAAGCCGGTTCTATCAGAGGTGAAGCACCACAAAGGAATCACCTACCGTCTTAAAACACCTCCGAAGATGTGGTATCGCGTAGCGGCAACGGTGGCTATTCTTCTCGCAATAGGTGGCGGTGTGTTGTTTCATCAACGAACATACACAACTGACCCATTCCGCGACACGTGTAGCACACCGGAAGAAGCTGCTGATGCCATTTTGTATGCCAATGACATCATAAACCGTTCCGCTGCTCCGTTCTTGCGCTCAACGATGATTGCAACCGAGCAAGTGAACGACATCAATGAGACATTAGGCAAAATCCAACCGTATATTAACCAATAAATAGTAGAAATTATGAAAAAGATTTTATTAGTAACAGTCATCGCCCTTTGCGGCATCGCTGCACAAGCACAGAATAAAGTATTTGAGAAGTACGCCAAAATGGAAGGCGTGGAATATGTGTGCATCAACAAGGCTATGTTCACAGCCGGTTTGTCTTTGGCTACGGCAGGACAAGTTGTTTTTGACAGCATAGACACCAAAGGCACTGACCTTGAGAAGTTCGCTAACTTCAACCGAATGATTATCATCACCGCCAAAGGCGACAAGAAGCAACAACTCTCCAAAGATATTCAGAAACTATCGAAAGAGAAAGGCTATGAGATTCTTATGGAGTCGCACTCCAACGGCAACGATGATGCGATATTTCTGTCTTCCGATACAGAGTTCATCATCTGCAATACCCGTGAGGAAGATTGCTCGGTAGTGCTGATGCTCAAAGACAAATAATCGGCCCCGCTAAAAGTGTCCGATTATTAAGATTCGCTAAAAACGAGGCTTTATTACGGCAATGTGTAAATGCCTTGTTTTTTAGCGAATTACAATATAGATATCGGAGGCAAGTCGGACTAATCTCGGAGTAATCTCGGAGGCAAATGCTATCAAACACCAGTACACTCCCACGGTGAAAATTGCCGATTATTAAGATTTCAACACGGTATCTCGTCGGTATCCAGTTGGTCTATCGTCGGGTATCCGAGTCGTATCTCTCTCGTACGCGGCATGTAAGAGTAAAATAGGACGATTATTAAGAATTAGCGGGCAACCATCATTGGCTGCCCGTTAATTTCTTTTATTCACACTAATCAGTGTTGTGTTCTACTGCTTTGTAAAAACATGTCCGCCATATGTGAACCGATTACCACTAACAGTACAGGTCTGATTACTTGGCATATTGCCAGTTGAATCGGTAAATGTCAGTTTCAACGTGGTATTATTATAGGTGTACGTGCCGTGAGCAACCAAAGCCGTCGGCTTGCCGTTGTATTGGTACTCATCTGTAAATTGGAACTGGCTTTCGGAAGTAAATATAAAAGTCAGCGTATTGCTGCCTGTTACACATTTCCATGTGGTATGACTGATGCCCTTATTGGTCCCATAATCAACTGTAGTCGTGGTTGAAGATTTCTCGGTACAGCCGACAAGAATAGCAGCCAATAATACTGCTATGAATAATCTGAACTGTTTCATTGTTTGGTATAAACTACATTAATGTAAGTCAATTGGTTTCCGTTGATAGTAGCCGTTTTTGGTTGTACGGCATTAATTTGCTCCAGAGTAATGCCTGCTTGGAAACCTGAAAAACTGGTAAAAGTCATGTTTACGGTAGTGCCATCAAAGGTGTAATTAGCGTTCAGTGTGGCCGTTTGACCGGTAGTAAGATCTTTCTCTATTAGAGAGAGTGTAGTGGCTGCAAACTTAAACATAGCTTCGTGATCCATGACTGTTGCCTTCCATGTTGTGTTTTTGAGCGCACTGTTGTCTGGACTGTTTGTGTCTTTTGAACAGCTTCCTAGCATGATAGCACTTACTACCAGTGCAAACATCATAAAAATTTTGATTGTCTTTTTCATTAAATTTGTGGCGGTTATATACCATCGCCTCATCGGTTTTAATGATTTTTTTTGTTGTTTTGCAGCAGCCACAGGCAAAGCGGTTAATTAATATACAAACAAAAGCGTGAGGCTGCTATGCCACACACTTTATTGAGAGGTAATTAGGAAAACCTTGATAGAAAATGTGCAGATAGTAACTTCACGCAAACACGTGAAGCCTATTCGCAATCCTCTCTCTATCAGTTGAAAAGTTCCTAATTTTTCTCAATAAAGAGCGAAAGCAAACGCTTCTTTTAATCAATATGTTATCGCGCGTCGCTATGCGCGTTTCTCCGGTTTAGCGTCCCAGAGAAGGACGTGTATTTATCTCATGTTTAATGCCATCGGTAACATGCAGAGGAAAGGAATCGAGTGCGTGTAGTCGATGGAATTGTAGTTGTCACGGAAATGCAAGTTTTCGTAGTACGACTTCTTGCGCTTGAAATAAAACTTCTCCGATTGAACAGCCCATGCGACCTGTCCGAGTTTCTGCGCAAGGAACCATTTCTCCAACAATCGCGACGAGCGTCCGTTACCGTCTGCAAACGGATGGATACTGACGCAGACGAGATGAATCATACCGGCGTAATAGAACACCTCGTCGTATGACAAATCGGCTTTCACAAGCACATCAATATCGTGCATGAGTTTTGCCATTTCCGCTGCCACGATATTTGGTTCTGCGCCGGTATAGACTTTCACGCCGCCGCCGAAAACACCCACCGGCATGTCCCGGTACGCACCTTTGTACCGGTCCGCTAAACCGGAACTATTAGAAAGGAGTTGATGCGCCGTGAGGAAGGCTTGCTCGCTGATCGTATTTGTTGCTGCAAACTCATACGCCGCAATCATATCATCTATCTCTTGCACGTCGCGGCTAATGATTTGGGCTTCTTTGAGTTTCAAATAATCGTCTTCGGTCATCGAAGAACCCTCAATAAGGCTGGAGTTACAGGACGAACTGAGCAAATAGAATCGGAAGTTTTGGGGCGTGAGCGGCTTGGAAGCAAGTCGTTTGACACGCTTCTCAATAGTGATCGGCTGCTGCGCTTGGTAGTCAGCGAAAAACTCACTATGTATAATCTGTAAGGACCCCATTGCTATCGCCTTTGCAACTTTCGGCTGCAAAGGTACAACTTTTTTCTGAATTGTGCAAGTGTTTTATGCGATTTTGCGCGTTTTTTGTCTCTCGGTCATCTCTCGCTCTTCTCTCGGTCATCGCTCGGTCAAATGGGAGATTCGCGGCGGAGGGTAAAGAAAGATTTTTCTATCTTTGTAAGAAACAGACGATTTGTTCGTATTACATATAGAGGCGCACTCTGAAACACAACCATTAAAAAACAAAATTGTATGAACGTAAAACTACTATTTCTTGCGGTATTGTTTTGTTCTGCCATTACCGCAGCGGCGACCAATGCCAAAATATCCGGTCGTATCAAAGATGCAAACGACAAGTCAGCCATCATCGGCGCAACCGTCTTGCTGATGCAGGACACGGTGCAGATAGCAGGTACCACCACCGACAACAATGGCAAATTCTCCCTTGACGCGGACACCGGAAACTATATTCTTGAACTTTCCTATATCGGTTATGAAACAATCCGTATGGCTTTAACCGTAAACGAAAACACCCACATCGGCGACATCCTCATGCAAGAAGGCGCAACGGAATTGGGCGAAGTGGTTGTGGAAAGCCAAGCCGTTATTCAGAAAGTAGATCGGCAAATCCTTCTGCCATCAAAAGAGCAGATGCAGGCTTCCTCAGATGGCGTTTCCCTGTTACAGAACTTGCAAATACCGCGTATCGTGATCAGTCCTATTGACAATTCTGTCAAGACCCTTTCTGACGAGAGTGTGCAATTGCGTATCAACGGCATTGAGGCAAGCACGGCGGATGTCAAAGCCATCAATCCGAAAAATATTATCCGCGTGGAGTACCACGACCAACCGGGTGTGCGATATAACGGTGCAGCGGCTGTAGTTGATTATATTGTCAAGCACCGCGACACCGGAGGCAGTCTTATGCTTGCAGGTACAAACGGTCTGACCCTGCCCGGAATAGGTAATTACTACCTGGCTGGCAAAGTGCATTTCAACAAATCGTCTTTACAAGCAGTCGCCACTTATGCGCCATATGACATTTATTGGACGCGCACCAACAATGAGACCTACCATTTTTCGACAGGCAAGATAGAGAACAACGAAGTAGGAGAACCGACACGCTATAAGACCTACCCCGTAAATGTCTCGTTGAATTACAACTGGACGAACGGGGATAAGGATATGCTGAACATCCGCTTGCGTGATAATATGGCATATACACCTTACGGATCATCTGACCGCGACAGCCGTTTGTTTCAGCCGACGGATTCATTTGAGATACATGATCACGACAAAAGCAGCAGTCAGTCGCCGTCATTGGACATTTACTATCAGCATAACCTACCTCACAAGCAGCACTTGTATTTTGATGTGGTAGGCACGTATATCAATACCCACAGCGACCGCCGATTTACCCAAACGCCGCTTTTCGGCTCCGTCTCTATAGATACGACCGATGTAATATCGCGTGTGAGAGGAGACAAGTGGTCGCTTATCGGCGAAGCTATCTATGAAAAGGAATGGGAAAATATCATGCTCACCGTAGGCGTACGGCATAACCAACAATGGGTGAAAAACCTGTATAAGGGACAAAGTGACCAAGGACCAAGTACAAAGGTTTCTATGATGACTGCCGAGACCTACACTTTCGCGGAAATGCGGCACAGAGTTGATAAGTTTTCATATGTGGTAGGTATTGGAGTTATGCACACTCTCATTGACCAAGCCGGACAGAAACAAAGCAATTGGATTGCACGCCCGCAGTTGACCATGAGTTATGATTTTGGAAAAGGTTGGTTCTGGAAATACAAAGGCTATGTGTCCGGCTACCAACCCTCTTTGTCGCAGTTGTCCGATATTACGCAACAGATTGACAAGTACCAAATGCGGCGAGGCAACCCCAACCTGAGATCTGTCATGTATGTGTCGAATGAGATGGAACTCTCTTGGCAGTCCAAACATGTCAATCTCAATCTGTGGGCAAACTACAGTTACGACCACAAGCCTATTATGGAAGAAACCTTTGAGGAAATTATAGACGGGTCGCCTTATGCCATCCGCATGTATGACAACCAGCGCGGTTATCACAAATTGAATGTCTCGCCGAGTGTACAGGTCAAACTGCTTGATAACAAACTGATGTTCAATGTCACGCCATTTGTCAAATACATGGTCAGTCAGGGAAACAACTACCACCATGAGCATGTCAATTACGGTGTGCGTAGCGGCATTTTCTATCTACTGAAAGGTTGGCGTTTCTTTGCCGATGTGGTTACTGCGCAGCATAACTTGTGGGGCGAAACGCTGACCCTCGGCGAGTTGACGCACGATATAGGTATCAATTATAACTCGGAGCATTTTGGTTTTGGTATTATGATGGTTAATCCGTTCTCTCCGCACGGCTCAACAACCGTCACAAAAGACCTCTCTGCCCTTGCCCCGACTTCCAATACCGCCGTTATGCAGAACTATCGCCAAGTGCTGATGCTCAATTTCAACTTCAATCTGGACTTCGGGTCGAGAGCCTCGACACGCGGATATCAACGCATCAACAATGAAGATACCGAAAGCGGTATTTTGAGTGGTACGAAATAGGAAAGAATTGTGTGTAAGAATAGCGGCACTCGGAACCTCTTTAAGAATTTAAAATAATTAATTTCAAATAGAAAGTTGCAAGTTGCTGATTTGCAGCGTTTTATTTGTTTCTGTATAATCACTTGAATATTTACAATACATAGATGATTTTTCGACTTATTGGCAGGATTTTGGCTGGACTTGTCAAAAAAACCACATAAAAAACCGCCGTAACTTATTGTGTTACAGCGGTTTGGGTGGAGAGTGGGGCTCGAACCCACGACATGCACCAGCTAAAATCCGCTTTCGTAACTTGCTGTATTTCAGCCGTTTGACAAATCAGTTTACTATCATTTTTGCCCCTATTTGGGACAATTTTGGGACACTTTTCGAAATTCGGGGGAAAGGTTTTTATTCAACCTATCTATCAGAATTTCAATGTGCTACAAGCATAGCGGGGATAACTCTGGGAAAGCTTTTGGGGAAAGATATTTCACTGTAAGAGCTTTCTAATTAGTCCCCAGCATGTTTCTAAATCTTTTGCAAAGGTACAAAAATTTTCTGATATACGCAAACATTTTTACTACTTTTTGAGATTTGTATCTGATTTTCTACTAAAATCATATCATTTTCTAGAAATCTTTACTTTTTTTATTAAATTATTTGCACAATTCAAAATAATGTAGTAATTTTGTCCCACTTTTTTGATAAATGTGTGACAGAAATGAGAGATAGCGCGCAGAATATTGCCAAACAAAGAGTTCTTGATAGTGAGCGAGGAACGTTCTTCTTTGGGCAGGACTTTTCGGACATCGCATCGCCGGAAGCGATTCGTAAAGTGCTACAAAGATTAGAGGACGAGAAAACGCTGATTCGTATCGCTCCGGGTATCTACTATTATCCGAAGATTGATACACAATATGGTCTCGGTGTCTTGTATCCCTCCATGTTAGACATAGCGGAAGCTATTTCGCGTCGTGACAAGACGACGATAGTTCCTACGGGAGCATATGCATTAAATATGCTTGGGCTTTCAACCCAAGTGCCAGCTAATGCGGTATTCTATACAACCGGTTCCACTCGTCGCGTACCTATTGGAGAAGGGAAAGGTATTCAGTTTTTGCATACATCCTCCGCAAAGAAATTCGCGTTCAATTCCCGACTAATGATGCTGGTTGTATCTGCTATGCGTGATATAGGCAAGGACCAGCTGTCGGAGGAACAAATGAGTGTTATCAAGAAACACATGGAAAATGTTTCTGCCGAAGATTTTAACCATGATATTCAACTTGCGCCTATGTGGGTGCGTAAAATACTATTGTCATTATGAAGTTTTCCGCATTACCTAAAGAGGCTAAAATAGAATTTATCAATCAAGTAGCTGCCAAATCAAATCGTAAGTTACCTGAGCAAATTATAGAGAAAGATTGGTGGGTGACGCAAGTCCTCAAAGCGGTGTTCTCTTTGCCATATGCAGAGCATCTCTCTTTCAAAGGAGGAACATCGTTGAGCAAGTGTTGGCACTTGATTGAACGTTTCTCGGAAGATATTGACATCGCCATAAGCCGTGATCACCTCGGGTATGGTGGAGCACTATCGCGTACGCAGATCAGCGATAAGTTGCGTCGTGCTGCCTGTTCGTTCGTGCGGGAGAAGATGCAATTTGATGTTCGCGACGCGCTTATTGCACAAGGTATTGATGCCGATGCTTTCAAGGTAAATGTAAATATCACTTCAGTTAGCACAACTGATCCGGAGACGATAGAGATTGAGTATCAGTCTGTTTCGCCTGAGAGCCCATATATCCGTCATTGCGTGCTGATTGAAGTTAGTGGACGCAGTATGCAGCAACCAATAAAAGTAGAAGCGTTGCAATCTTTTATTGACCAATACTTGCCTGAGTCTGTTGTGGCGGAACCGTCTTTTTCTATTCCGAGTGTAGTAGTGCCGGAAAGAACGTGTTTGGAAAAGATATTTCTTCTCCATGAGGAATTTGCAAAACCTGCAGGAGAAATTCGCACATTACGTATGTCGCGACACTTGTATGATTTATACTGTTTGAAGAAAAAGGGTGTTGCTGAACGAGCATTGCACGATGAGCAATTATATCGCACAATCATAGACCATCGCCGCCTCTTCATCAATTTAAAAGGCTTTGATTATGATACGCTTTATCCGGCAACATTGTCTATTCTTCCTCCGGCGCATATAATGGATGCTTGGCGTGAAGACTACGAATATATGTTGTTACATATGATATATGATAACGAGGCTCCAACCTTTGAGCAACTAATTGAGACAATCACGGAATTGCATAAAAGCATACATTCTTTAACTTATCAACCTATGTAACGTATTTTAAAATAAGAGTAAAAATATGAAAATCAAGAAAATTATTATTGATAATTATAGAGGCATTAACGTGCCCACAGAAATTAATCTCCATGATTTTACTTGTATCGTAGGTAAAAATGATGTAGGTAAATCAACCATCCTTAGAGCGTTAGATATATTCCTAAATGATAGTACTATATCTGTGGATGATAAGAATATATATAATCAAGATAATCTAATTTCTGTAGAAGTGGCTTTCTGCTGCGACGGAGAAGTGATTAAAATTGATGATGCAATAGAAACTACATTTACTGAAGAAGAACTAGTTGATGCCGATGGCTTGTTATATATAAAAAAGGTATGGGATACTACACAAAAAACCATAAAGCCCAAAGTGTATATTAAAAGAAAGAAATATGAACAAGATGACTTTCTTTTAGCAACAGAAAGAGACTTGATACATATGTGCCGCGAGTGTGGCATAGAAACGACTAAAGGGAATGGAGAAGAATATAACAATAAAGAAAAACGAAATAAATTGCGTGAGCATCATCAAACAAATAACATAGTATTTTCATACGAATATATAGAATTACCAACAACTGGTCAAACACGACTAAAGAAAATATCTGATGCATATAAAAGTGCACAGCCTTCATTTGAATACTTTAGAGCAGATAGTTCGTTGTCTGACACAGATACGTCTGTGCAAAAGTATTTTAAGGATAAAGCATCGAAGTTATTACAAGAACAAGTTAATACAGATGCTATAGAGCAGAGAATTAGAACAGATATCGAGAATTCATTAAATTCAATCACCGAAAAAATTAATTCCGTATTGGCAGAAGATGAACAGGTTTATGCTCAAGTCGATTTTGACTGGTCAAAGTTAATTAGTACTGCATTTAAATGCAAGAAAGATGATAGTAACATTCCTTTGGCTGCTCGTGGAGATGGTTTTAGACGTATTACAATGATGTCTTATTTTGAAATGCTGGCACAAGAAAAGCATAAGAATAATATGATATTTGGATTTGAAGAGCCTGAGACTTTCTTACATCCGGAGACGCAAATTCTACTATTTAATAAATTGAAAGCCATGACCGAAAATGGTTATCAGGTTTTGATAACCACTCACTCTCCTAATATTGTTGCCGAAACAAATGTTACGGACATAATATATGTGTCGCGTGACAATCAAAATTACAACATCCAACAAGAAGGCATGGCAGATACTGCAACAGTTGTCCGTGATTTAGGAATAAAAGAAAATGACAATTTATTGAAATTGTTTGACCGTATCAATTGTTTGTTTTTATTAGAAGGGCCGGATGATGTTTCAGCATTTTTGCATATTGCACGCCAGTATAAACAGGCTGGTATGATACAAAAAGATTTTGAGGAATTGGGAGTCTTGTTAATTCCAGTTGGAGGCTGTGGCTCTGTTAAACATTGGACCCACTATAACGTAATTACAAAACTTAATAAACCATATTTTATATTATTGGATTCTGACAAAACAAGTCCGAACGGGGATTCTCCTAATTTAAGTAAATTATTATCATATGGGTACAATGCAGACACATGCCAAGTAACAAAGAAACGAGAAATAGAATGTTACATTCCAGATTCATATTTTGCTCAAATGCAAGATCCTATCCCTAATATTCATTATGGAGATTGGGACGATGTAAAGGCAATATGTGCTCAACATCCAGCAGCAGGGCGATTGGGAGGGAAGGGTGTGTGTGAAAGGCACTTTGGTCATCTGACTTACAATCAATTAAGGCTCACCTTATGTCCTACCGGCAATGATAGAGAGGATGAGTTTTTGGAAATATATAATAAGATTATCAGTAAAATCATCGCATAATCACGCCTCACATACCCACATAAAATCGTCCGCTAACGGACGATTTTTTTGTTTGATTATTAGTCCATAAGATACACAATATAAAGGCACATTTTTTGCTATAGAAAAATGAACGATTTGAGTTTATCGGTGTATGCAGTAGTGAGAGCGCACTCAGAAAACAGAATATTAACCGATAAAATTTCTTAGCCCCTATGGGCACGATTATTACAACCAAAATGGATAAAAAGTATTTGATTATTGCAGTAGCAGTATTAGCACTGGGCTGCATCGGGACACTACAAGCGTTCACGCATCCGGAAACGCAGGAACCCCAAGAAATCCGCGGTATTGTAGTAGATGAATACGACGCCGCATGGTATGAACACCAGCAAAACCTTTGGCAGAAAAAGGCGCAAGCCAACCCATCCGACGAGCACGCTTGGGAACAGTATTTCAGTGCTGCGCGTTATGCCGACATGCTCAATGACCAATACGGCATGACCGACCGCAAAAAGGCGGTATTGGACGAAATGGCAAAGCACATCCCCAATTCGTTCACGTATAACTTAGCCATGTATCAGACCGAGCGCGACATGCAAGGAGCGGACGCTTCCCGGTGGGCGGAAAAAGCATTGCAGCAGATTCCGGCAGACATAGGACGGCAGAATACAACGATGCTGATTGCCTATCTGGTGTTGAAAGGTGAACTGTCCGATGCGGACAGAACCATGCTGCACACGCTTGCGCTGTCGCTCTACAAGAACAATGCATACCCGTCCTATTTGCTCCGTTACGCGGACAACTGCCTGCGCGGAATGGAATCCGGCGCGCTCTACTTTGAGAACGGCGATGTGTCGTTCTATGCTCCTCTCATTCTGCAAGAGGCACTGGATCTGCACACCGATAAAATCATTATTCCTATATCTTTCCTGTGGCTGGACACGTACCGCGATACCTTATGCCGCAAGCTTGGTATCAAGCCGTTCGAAGTCACCAAAGATTACGCTGCCGTTGAGAATGGGAACGAGGTGTATTTGCAGGATATCGTGGAACATATCATCAAAGAAAGCCGCCGCCCTGCTTATTTCTCTCCGCGTGAATCGCTGACCAAAGAGAACGGTCTTAGCCGGAAACTGTATAACGAAGGCTTGGTGTTCCGTTATTCGACGCATAGTTACGACAATATGGCTGTTGCGATGCGAAATGTGGAAGAAAAATACCGAATGGACTATCTGACAGAGCCGCAGTATGTCAATGAGGAGCAGTGGCTAGGCAGCGAACGTATCCAACTCAACTATATGGTCATGCTGGCGCCGGTAGTAAAAAACTACAAGCAATCAGGTGATACATTGCACGCCAACCGCCTGACGCGATACCTGAGTGCAGCCGTTGTGAGGACATCGCTGTCAAACGAAGAGAAACAAAAGTATTTCAACCTATTGGGCGACAAGCAATGATAGCACTTTTCGTTAATTATAAGTCTCTTTCCGACGGGCAACTCATGGAGCATGTCCATCGGAAGGACGACGAAAAAGCCTTTGCGGAACTCTACCGCCGCTATGCCCGGCTGCTGCAAGGATTCTTCTTCCGGCGGCTTGGCGGCGACGAGGAAAAAGCATTGGACCATATGCAAGACACCTTCCTGAAAGTGTGGTCCTCACGGCGGAACTATTCGGACGGTCAGCCCTTCCGCACATGGATTTTCACAATCGCTTACAACCTTTGCAAGAACACCTATCGGCAATACCGGCACGAGCAAGCGTACTTGGATTCGCTTCCTGCGGAAGAACCGGCAGCGGAAGACAATACGCCTTTGCAATTAGATGCCGCCACATTTGACAGCGCGCTGCAGCAGGAACTATCCCTGTTGAACGAGGCGCAGCAGATGCTGTTTGAACTGCGCTTCACACAAGAACTGACCGTGCCGGAAATTGCGGCAATAATCGCCATTCCGGAAGGAACGGTCAAATCGCGGCTCAACACACTGACCAATTATTTACGACTAAAACTGAAAGATTATGAATAAGAATACAGAATACAGAGTACAGAGTACGGACTCTTTTGAGAGCCAACTTTCTGCTTCAGCGCGTCGGCTGCGCAAGCAATCGGAGAAAAACATCTCCACTCCTGCAACGATGGTTGTTCCGCAAAAGCACACACGTTATTGGGGATGGATAGCAACGCCTGCAGCTGCCGCCGTTGGTCTGCTGATCGGGCTTTTTATTCATCGCCCTGCAGAGCCTAAAGACAATTTCACGGTACCTGTTGTCGTTGCTACTGACAATTCCGGTCATAGTATCATAGACGATGGCACGGATTATAGTTTGTTAATATCGCTATAAAATGGGGGCTCGTACAGCGCGGAGCGCAG
The DNA here is from genome assembly GCA_937910305.1 of uncultured Bacteroidales bacterium. Taxonomy (GTDB): domain Bacteria; phylum Bacteroidota; class Bacteroidia; order Bacteroidales; family Paludibacteraceae; genus Colicola. The sequence continues at coordinate 26,011 of CALEPS010000180.1, forward strand.
ATCGCAGCGAGTGCAACGAGCAAGAACCTGGCCTAAAGAGCCCTCACCTCCTCCGCTTTTTTTGTATAGAGGCTAATCCGTTAGGATTTATCGGGTAGTGCGGGCGTATAGGAAGCTTGCTTACTGAAACGGACGGAATAACCGATAATACGTACCGCAAGGTACAAGCCGCTATACAAAAAAAAGACATCCCGAAGGATGTCTGGGGGTGGAGAGTGGGGCTCGAACCCACGACACTCGGAACCACAATCCGATGCTCTGCCAACTGAGCTATGACCACCATGCCGCGCTTACGCGCTTCATTTACCATTTGGTCATTTACTATTTGGCCATTTATTGAACCATTTAGCCAACTTCCATTTGGCGCCTTCTTTCGAAAGCGGATGCAAAAGTACTGCTTTTTTTTGACATACGCAAATTTTTGAGCAATAATTTTGCAAAAAACGTCTATTCGAAGCGTTTTTTCCAGAAAACGGAGGTTATATCCTCCCATTTGAAGGGCGAATCCGGTGTTCCCTGCCCTACCCGTTTATAGAGACGCTGGTTCGTTTTTTCACTCTTCAGCCCTCCCAAAGATTCGATGTATGGACCGAACTTTACGAAGTTGAAAGTTGAAAGTTGAAAGTTGAAAGAAGTCTTGGAGTTGAAAGTTTCCGGGTTATAAGGTCTGCCGGAATACCATGCCGTGCGGAGGGGAAACCCCTCCCCTGCCCTCCCCTCAAGGGAGGGGGTAGATTTCACATATTCCGCCCAATGAGCGACTTCTTCCGGGGCTTGGTCACCGCCCATGAACGCCACACAGGTAATCATTTTACCATAGCGGTCCAGCAGTCCGGAGAGGAGTTCCTCATCCAGCACTTCACCTATATCTTCCCAAAGATGGGTAGAATGACATCCCTTACAATGACAAGGACACCCGGAGAGGTTGAGTGCCAACGTCACCTCTCCGGGGATCTCTTGAAAAACGATGTCGTATGATGCTACCTTCAGCATTGCGGAGCTTTCTCTTTCTCTGCGTAGTAGCGCTGAGCCGCCTCTTTCTGGCGAGCCTCCGAGAAGTTCGACACACGTTTCATATAACCGATGACACGTGTGAGGTAGTCCACATTCTTGGAATGGCAGCAAGGACACTCTTTGAGATAGCGTTTGTCGATATGTCCGCAGTCGTTGCAGACGGTGTTCGGGATATTGAAGGTGAAATAGTTACATCCCTCAACCGCCGCCACGCGCAGCAGCTGGCGATACTGCTCCTGGCTGAGGTGCTCCTCCAGATTGCAGTGGAGTGCCGAGCCACCGGTGAGGTGCTCGATATACTTACGCCCATGCAGACGGAAACGATCCAGTACATTGAGGGATTTATCTTCCACGATGTAGAAATAACTGTTGTAGCAGTCACGCGGCACAACATATCCGTCCTCGCGGTCCCATTTAGCATGCTTGACACCTACGTTCTCCGCCGGAATCATTTCGCAGTTGAACATCACATCCTTGGTGCGGTACTCTTTGTTCTTCTTCTCGATGATACCCAGCACTTCCTGAACGAAATGGGCATATTGCGGATTGTCCTTGATCTCAATACCGAGGAACTCAGCCGCCTCAACGAGACCGTTCACACCGATAGTCAGATACTGGCGTCCGATGTTGATATAGCCAGCATCGAAGAGCGGCAGCATACCTTTCTCCTGGAGCGATTTGAGGTTCTCGTTATAAGCCAGTTGCACTTTGTGCATCAGGTCCACGATGTCCTCGACGTACGCCTGATAGGGGATGTTATTGCGCACGGCATACTGGATAGCGCGGTTGAGGTTGATAGTCAGCACGGATTTGGACCCCGTAGAGATACCTCCGGCACCGAGGGTGTAGCTGAAGCTGTTATCCGTGATAGCATTACGCAGACGGCAGCATGAAGAGAGCGAGTCGGCGTTGTCCGAGACGTAGGTGAAGAAAGAGTGGCCCTTCGCATACATCTCTGCAGTGAAATCACCGTATTCCTTATCCTTGATATCTCCGTTCTCCGCC